>NC_013851.1:1386666-1704583 GCF_000025485.1 Allochromatium vinosum DSM 180
GCCCACGAAAACAGCGCGGGATTATCGCACAGCCGGGACGCTGGAGTCTCCGCGCCTCACTTTACCTTCATCCCCGGCTCGGCCCCCGAATCCGGGCTGAGGATGAAGAGATCCTTTCCGCCCGGACCGGCCGCCAGCACCATGCCCTCGGAGACGCCGAAGCGCATCTTGCGCGGAGCCAGGTTGGCGACCATGACCGTCATCCGGCCTTCGAGTTCCTTGGGGTCATAAGCCGAGCGGATGCCGGCGAAAACGTTGCGCGTCTCGCCGCCAAGGTCGAGCGTGAGTTGCAGCAGCTTGTCGGCGCCCTCGACCAGACGGGCCTCGCGGATCAGGGCCACGCGCAGGTCGACCTTGGCAAAGCTGTCGTAGTCGATCGGCGCGGCGACGGGGTCGCGTTCGAGGTGCGGATTGACTGCGGCCGGAGCGGCGGCGGCCACTGTCGACCCGGTGGCGCTCAGGTCTTCCTTGGACGCCTCCAGCATGGCTTCGATCTGCTTCGGGTCGACGCGCGTCATCAGCGGTTTGAAGGGAGCGATGACGTGATCGATCAGGGGCGTGGCCAGCGCCTCCCAGGTGAGCGGATCGATCCGGAGGAAGGACTCGGACTCGGCCGCCGTGGCGGGCAGGATGGGGCGCAGATAGCCGATCAGCACCCGGAACAGGTTGAGTCCCATGGAGCAGATGTCCTGCAACTCGGCCTCGCGTCCGTCCTGCTTGGCCACGACCCAGGGCGCCTTCTCGTCGATGTACTGATTGGCGCGGTCGGCCAGCGCCATGATCTCGCGCACGGCACGGCTGAACTCGCGCTTCTCATACGCCGCCGCGATCGAGTCACCGGCCGCGATGAACTCAGCGAACAGCTCGGGTTCGGCCAGCGCGCCCGAGAGCCGCCCGTCGAACCGCTTGCCGATGAACCCGGCGCAGCGGCTGGCGATGTTGACCACCTTGCCGACCAGATCGGCGTTGACGCGCGCCGTGAAGTCTTCGAGGTTCAGGTCGATGTCGTCGACGCTCGACCCCAGCTTGGCGGCGAAGTAGTAACGCAGATACTCGGGATTCAAGTGATCCAGGTAGGTGCGCGCCTTGATGAAGGTGCCGCGCGACTTGGACATCTTCTGTCCGTCGACGGTGAGGAAGCCGTGGGCGAAGATGGCGCTCGGCGTACGGAAGCCGGCCCCGTGCAGCATGGCCGGGAAGAACAGGGCATGGAAATAGATGATGTCCTTGCCGATGAAGTGATAGAGCTCAGCGGTCGAGTCCCGGCCCCAGAAGCGGTCGAAGTCCAGTCCGGGCGTCTTGTCACACAGGTTCTGGAAACTGGCCATGTAGCCGATGGGCGCATCCAGCCAGACATAGAAGAACTTGCCCGGATGGTCCGGGATCTCGAAGCCGAAGTAGGGCGCATCGCGCGAGATGTCCCACTCCTGGAGTCCGGCCTCGAACCATTCGTCGAGCTTGTTGGCGACCTCCTTCTGGAGACTGCCGCCGCGCGTCCATTCCTTGAGCATCGTCTCGAAATCGCCGAGCCGGAAGAAATAGTGATCCGACTCGCGCTGTTCGGGCACCGCGCCCGAGACCGCCGAGCGCGGATTCTTCAGCTCGGCCGGCGAATAGCTCGCCCCGCACGCCTCGCAGTTGTCGCCGTACTGATCGGGCGCGCCGCACTTGGGGCACTCGCCCTTGATGAAGCGATCGGGCAGAAACATCTGCTCCACCGGATCATACGCCTGGGTGATCATGCGCTTGGCGATGTGTCCGGCATCGCGGTTGCGTTCGTAGATCAGGGTCGCGTAGTGCTGGTTCTCGGGCGAGTGGGTCGAGTGATAGTTGTCGAAGCCGACGCGGAAGGCGGCGAAGTCGGCCTGATGCTCCTCGGCGACCCGGGCGATGAGCTGCTCGGGCGTGATGCCCTCCTGGCGCGCGCGCAGCATGATCGGCGTGCCGTGGGCGTCGTCGGCGCAGACGTACCAGCAGTTGTGACCGCGCATCTTCTGGAACCGCGCCCAGATGTCGGTCTGGATGTACTCGACCAGATGGCCGATGTGGATCGGGCCGTTGGCATAGGGGAGGGCGCTGGTGATGAGGATGTCGCGGGGCTGGCTCATGGAGTGGCTCGGATACTCTGGGTGCGGATTGGATGTCTGGACGGCGAGGGCGGCGCTGCGCGCCCGCGCCCTTGGCCGGGAATTATCTCATGATTCGCGGTCGCCGCAGCCGGGTGTCTCTGGCGCGGAACTCATCCCATGCCTTATCCTTAGCGTTTTTCGCGGTTTTATCCGCGTTGAATTAGCGGCGGCTGATACCAAACTTGCAGCCAGCATCCGACCCAATCCAAGTGGAGTACCCCATGTCCCAACCCACGAAAGACGCCATCGAATCCGCCATCAAGGAGTACAGGGAGCCGCATCTCGGGCGCGACCTGGTCGCCGCCCATGCCATCCAGGACATCGCCATCGAAGGCGATCAGGTGCGGATCAAGGTCGTGCTCGGGTTTCCGGCCAAGGGGATTCAGCAAACCATCGCCGAGGCGCTCACCGAGCGGGTCTCAAAGGTGGACGGCGTCGGCGCGGTCGCAGTCGACGTGAGCTGGGAGATCAAGGCCCATTCGGTCCAGAAGTCCTTGAAGCCCATCGACAACGTCAAGAACATCATCGCCGTGGCATCGGGCAAGGGCGGCGTGGGCAAATCGACCACGGCCGTCAATCTGGCCCTGGCGCTGGCGGCCGAAGGGGCCAAGGTCGGACTGCTGGACGCCGACATCTATGGCCCCTCGCAGCCGCGCATGCTCGGCATCAGCGGCCAGCCCGAGTCGAAGGACGGACGCACGCTCGAACCCATGGTCAGCCATGACATCCAGACCATGTCGATCGGGTTCCTGATCGAGGAAGAGACCCCGATGATCTGGCGCGGCCCCATGGTCACTCAGGCGCTGGAGCAGCTGCTCAACGACACCAACTGGTCGGATCTCGACTATCTGGTCATCGACCTGCCGCCGGGCACGGGCGACACCCAGCTCACCCTGGCGCAGAAGGTGCCGGTCTCGGGCGCGATCATCGTCACCACGCCGCAGGACATCGCGCTGCTGGACGCGCGCAAGGGTCTGAAGATGTTCCAGAAGGTCGAGGTGCCGGTGCTCGGCATCGTCGAGAACATGAGCATCCACATCTGCTCCAAGTGCGGTCACGAAGAACACATCTTCGGTCAGGGCGGCGGCCAGAGCATGTCGGATCAATACGGGATCGATCTGCTGGGCGCGCTGCCGCTCGACATCCAGATCCGCCAGGAGACCGACGGCGGCAAGCCCACGGTCGCCGCTCAGCCCGAGTCGCGTATCACCCAGATCTATCGCGAGATCGCCCGCAAGACCGCCGCCAAGCTCTCGCTCCAGGCCAAGGACTATGCGTCCAAGTTCCCGCGCATCGTGATCCAGAACACCTGACAGCCCGCTCTCCGACCCCTCTCGCTCGCCGGGAGGGGGCGCAAACGGTTCAGGCCGTGAAGCGGACCTGTACGTCCCGTGGCGGAGCCTGATGTGGGGCGCTCGTGACCAGCAAACGGGCGCCGGCGCGGACATAGTCTTCGGCATTGCGCGCGTTGATGCCGCCGGCCGCACCCACCAGCACTGTCAAACCGCGCGCGCCGAGCGCGTCGACGACCTCGGCGACGCCTTCCGGCATGAACTTCTCCAGTTGCAGCACATCGGCTCCGGCCTTGGCCCAGTCGAGCGCTTCCTCCAGGCTATGCACCTCGACCACCACCCGCTTCTCGGGCGCCTGTCGCCGCAGGTCGGCGATGGCCGTGGCGGGTGAGGCGTCGGTCAGGAACTGGCGATGCTCAGCGAATACCAGGATAGTCTCCGACAACCCGCAGCGATGCATCACGGCTCCACCGGCGCGGAACGCCTTGACCGCCAGACGGCGCGTTCCAGGCACATTCTTGCGCGTGCCGGCGACGATGGCGTCGGGATGACCGCGCCGTGCGGCGGCCTGGATCGCCGCCGCGCTGCTGGCCATTCCCGAACACCATTCCATCAGCGTCTGCGCGCTCTTCCAGGCGCGATGCAGCGCGCCGGCCGACCCGGTCGCCGTGAGCAGCGGCGTTCCAGGTTCGGCCGTGCGTCCGGACGGTGCCTGGAGTTCGCTCCGGGCGCCGCACAGCGCAAACAGTCGCACCGCCTCCTCGGTCCCGCAGACGACCATGGGGTCGCGTGCCTCGAACCGGATACGGCCGGCACGTCCGGCGATGCCGAGCGCCTCGGTGGTGAGATCGCCGAAGGGAACGTCCTCGGCGAGCAGGGCCTGGAGTTCGTGGTCGCTGAGCACGGGTGTGTCTGTCGAATACATCAGTATCGTGTCCTTGGGTCGAATCGAGTCTCGCCGATGGGCGGGTGTCGTGTTTCGCGCACGCGTCCTGGGGCCGCGAGCAGACGGGCTTCGCGCGGCCGGCCGTCGCCAAACGCTTGATTCCCTGACATCGGGAGGTCGAAAGGCGGGTTTTTTGGTAGTGTGTCCCAAACAGGGGCCGGCCGCATCGAAAAGCATCAAGGCAAAAAGCAGACCGATCTGCGCGTCTGTCGTCGCCGGCTGGTATTCGGGCGCGACGGATCACACATGGATTACAGTAGGATTCGTCCGGACTCTCGACATCCGCCATGTCGACAGCCTTAGAACCGTCAACTCAGGAGCACGCCCAGCATGATTTCCCAAGCCATGGCTCAGCGCCTCAGCACCCAGATCAATCGCGAACTGTATTCGGCCTATTTCTATCTCGGACTCTCGGCCCAGGCCGAGTCCATGAACCTCCGGGGCGTGGCCGCTTGGTTCTTCGCCAAGCATGGCGAGGAGCAGACGCATGCGCTCAAGATGTACCGCTATCTGATCGACCAGGGCGCAACGGTCGCCTTCAGCGACGTGGCCGCACCGGCGAGCGTCGAGCGCGGCGTGCTCCCCATGTTCGAGCGCACCCTGGAGCACGAGCGCTCCGTGACAGCGGCCATCAACGAGCTGGTCGATCAGGCACTCTCCGAGAAGGATCATGCCACCCACATCTTCCTGCAATGGTTCATCACCGAGCAGATCGAGGAGGAGGCCACGGTCGACGACATCATCGGGCGGGTGCGGCTGTTCGGGGATCAGGGGCAGTCGCTGCTCATGATCGACAACGAACTCGGGGCTCTGGCCAAGCAGATGGCGACCGGCGCGGCGCCCGCCTCCGGTACCGCAGCCTGAGATCGAGGCTATACGAGGCACGCGAGATCCATGGCTAAGAAGTCCGACAAATGCTGTAAGAAGTACCGCGAGGGCAAGCGTTGCAAGAAGTGTCCAAAGGGCTGAACGCTTGAACGCTCGCCTCACCGATCGCTTCTCGCTCCAGCATCACATCGAGCATTCGGCACTCACAGCGGCCGCCCCGCTCCTGGAGGATCTCAGGACCAAGCCGGGGTTGATCTTTCGGCTGGGCATCAAGAGCGCCCCGCTGTTCGTCGGTCAGGCGCTTTTCATCGCCGAGCAGTCGATCATCGACGACGTCGAGGCGATCTATTTCTTCACCCGCGAGGGTGAATTCTTCGAGCGTGTCTTCGCGTCCGTGGTCCCGAACGGGCGTCTGGCCAATCATCGCCTGCCGAACAGCCGCCTGCTGGAGGTCAGCCGGCTGGCGACCTTCTCGGCTTCGCTGCGTACCGTGAGTCTCGACGAGATGCGCCGGCTCTGGAGTCTCTACGACAGCCAGTCGCTGTTCGCGCTCGCCCGCTCGCTCGGTCTGGAGCCGCAGGCTCTGGAGCCGATCTGCGCACGGCACGGCCTGCCGCTCGCAGAGACCATCGTGCATCCCTGGCTCGATGTACGGGTCAAAGCGCTCTTCACCGATCCGGTCTTCGTGCGCTTCGTCTCCGACAAGATCGCCGCCGATCGGCGCGCGGCTCTGAGCTATTTTGCGCAACAGGGGTTGGTCGATGGGCGCGGCCCCTTTGGTCTGGTCGATATCGGCTGGCGCGGCACCATCCAGGACAATCTTGCGTTGCTGCTGCCGAACACACGCTTCTTCGGGTATTACCTCGGGTTGCAGCGCTTCCTCAACCCCCAGCCACCGAACGGTCTCAAGCGCGCCTATGGTCCGGACGCCAACCTGAGTCTGTTCTTCAGTCACCTGCTCGACGCCGTCTCGCCGATGGAGATGCTCTGCAATTCGCCGCACGGCAGCGTCATGGGCTATCGCCTGGAGGGAGGAGGCGCGCATGCGCTGCGTCTGAGCGAGCCGACCGAAAACACCGTCCATGCCGAAGTGGTGCGACACTTCCAGGACGGCGTGCTCTTCGCCTGTCGCCACTGGGCGCCTCATGTCGAGGCCCATTCGATCCGCAGTCAGGATCTGCGCGAGCAGGCCTGCCAGCTCTGGAACGACCTGATCGAGCGGCCCGACCGCCAGGTCTCGGAGGCCTATGCCGCGCTCAAGCACAACGACGTCTTCGGTGTCGGCGGCTTCGTCGACAAGCGTGTCGTGCCATCGCCTTGGCGCATGATTCGCGGGATCGTCTCGCCGGAGGACAGGCGCGCGGTCATCCTCTACATCAAGCAGACCCAATGGAGTTCGGGTCTGTGGCAGCGCCGCGACCTGCGGCCGGTGCATCGCCTGATGCTGATAGCCGCTCTGACCCTGGGGCGGACTTACAAACATCTGCGCATGTGGATGCATTACCATCTCGTGACCAGGCGTTGACGGCATCGCAGATGACCGAGGATTGCATTGACCTCGGCCCCGTTCGGTCGCTACCTTAAGTCATCGATGCGAATTACCGCTCTCAACGAGGCCCGCATGCCGATCGCCACCCAGTACTTCGACGTTCACCAGCGGATGCGCGATCAGGGCGTGATTTTCTCCTTCGTCGGCTATGTCTCCGAGGGCATCCTGTTCTCGCTCGGCGAGGCGCTGAAACAGAAGATGCGCCTGGAGGAGACCGACGCCAATGTCACCAAACGTGTCTTCTCGATCTTCGTCGAACAGGTCCAGAACATCATCCGCTACTCGGCCGAGCGGCTGCACGCCGACAGCGGCACTCCGGCCGAGATGAGTTCGGGCCTGATCACGGTCGGGCGCGATGCCACGCACTTCTTCGTGGTCTGCGGCAACATCGTCGGGCGCTCCGAGGGCGAGGATCTGCGCGTCCGGCTCGATGAGCTGGTGCGCATGGATCCCGACACGATCAAGAGCTACTACCGCGAGAAGCTGCGCGAGCCGCCCGAGGCCGGCAGTCGCGGCGCGAGCATCGGTCTGATCGAGATCGCGCGCCGCTCGACGCGCCCGATCGAGTTCGGACTGACTGAACTCGACGCGGATCGCGCCTTCTTTTGTCTCAAAGCCTATATCTGAATACAGTCCGACCGATGGATAGACTCCAGCTTCCCCAGACCGAGCGCTCGCCCCTGGTCGATTTCGATTTCGACCGGCAGCAGCTGCGCCTTGAAGGCGAGTCCTACCCGGAGGACGCGGCGGCCTTCTTCGGTCCGCTGATCGCGGCCCTGGATCGCTATCTGGAGCGTCTGCGGGCCGAGCCGCCCGCCTCGGCCCTGATCGTGGATCTGCGCCTCGCCTATTTCAACAGCAGTAGCGCCAAGGCGTTCATGAACATCTTCCAGCGTCTGGAAGCGGCGGCGCGCGACGGGATCGAGGTGCGGGTCAACTGGCACTATCAGACCGATGACGAAACCATGATGGAGTTCGGCGAGGACTTCAGGGAGGATTTCCAGGCCGCTCGTTTCGAGCTGTGTGTCTTCGACTGAAACGGGATCCCGTATGTCCATCCACGACCTAGAGCCTCAGGAGACCTACTCGCTCTATGCCCACGAGGAGTCGGTCATCCGCCAGGCCGAGTCCATGCTGGGCAAGCTCGACGATGTCGCCAACGGGGTGCGCGTGCTGGCCCAGGCGTATCGCGAGGGCTATCGCGAGACGGTGCGGCTGGTGCGCATCAGCGATCGGATGCAGGAGGAACTGCATGCGGCCAATCGCACGCTCCTGGATCAGGCCGCCGATCTGCAACAGCTCAACGAAGTCTTGCACAAGGAAATCGAACGGCGCGAGGCGCTCGAACACGAGCTCAGGCGCATCGCCTCGCTCGACGAGCTGACCGGCACCCATACGCGGCGCCATGTGCTCGAACTCGGCGAGCACGAGCAGCGCCGGCGCGCCCGTCATGGCCATGATCTGGCGTTGCTCATGGTGGATCTCGATCACTTCAAGCGCGTCAACGATGGCTTCGGTCATGCCGCCGGTGATCAGGTGCTGCGTGATTTCGGTTTCCTGCTGCGCTCCTGTCTGCGCAAGGGTGATATCGCCGGGCGCTTCGGCGGCGAGGAATTCCTGGCGATCCTGCCCGAGACCGATCTGGCGACCGCCCGATCCATCGCCGAGCGTCTCTGCGATCGGGTGCGCGAGAACCGCACGCTGTGGAAGGATCACGTGCTGGCGGTCACGGTCAGCATCGGTCTGGTGACGGTTCACGGCGATGAGTCGCTGGACAAGGCCATCGCGCGCGCCGATCAGGCGCTCTATCTGGCCAAGCGTGCCGGGCGCGATCAGGTCATGGTCGGGACCGAGCCGGACGTTGATGACTAGGGGCGCGCGCGCGAATGGCGCCACGGGGTGGGGCGATCGTGTCCTGGGTCTGCTCGTGCTCCTGGCGCTCATCACGGGTGCGCCTGTTCCGGCGGCCGAGCACTATGTGGTGGGCGTGGAGAATATCGACTACCGACCCTATCAGGCTGGTCACGCCGGGGACTTCGAGGGCTTCGGGCGCGAACTGCTCGACGCCTTCGCCGCCGAGGCCGGCATTGTCTTCGAGTATCGGCCGCTGCCGCCACCGCGTCTGCTGGCGAGCCTGCTCCAGGATCGGGTCGACTTCAAATATCCCGACGACCCGGGCTGGACTCCCGAAGCGCGCGCCGGTCAGCTCATCCATTACAGCCGTCCCATCGTCGCCTACCTGGACGGCACCCTGGTGCGGCCCGAGCGTCTCGAACAACCGGCGTCGATGCTGCGCGTACTCGGAACCGTGGTGGGTTTCACCCCGCTGGCCTGGCGCGCGGCGCTCGATTCGGGCGCCGTCAGTCTCAGGGAGAACGCCGATTTCAGTGCGCTCTTCCAGCAGGTTCTGAGCGGACGTGTCGATGGCGCCTATGCCAATGTCGCGGTGGCGCGCGATCAGTCGCGGCGTTTGCTCGGACATCCTGACGCCCTTGTCTTCGACCGTCGTCTTCCGTCCGCACGCGGCGACTATCGACTCTCGACCCGCCATCATCCGGTTGTGATCGAACGCTTCGACCGCTGGCTCGTCGAGCGCGCCGACCGGATATCCGCGCTCAAGGAGCGCGCCGGTCTGAGCGAAACGGATCGAAGCCGTGACGCAGTCGACTGAGCTCGCGGCCGGCACGACGCTCAGCCGTATTCCGCTTCGACATGGCCTGACTTTCAAACAGGCGGCCGTCACGCTTCTGGTGGTCCTGCTGCTGGGGCTTTCGGTCGGTACGCTCGAACTGATCCTGGACTGGCGCGCCATGCGCGTCGAGGTCCGTGTGAATCTGGAAAATACCCTGGATCTGGTCGAGGGGTCGGCCGCCGAGGCGCTCTATCAGCTCAATCCCGAACTGGGGAGTCGGGTCGTCGATGGACTCCTGGTCTTCGATCTGGTGCGGTACGTCGAGCTGCGTGACGACTTCGGCCGGGTGCTCGCCAGTCGCCAGAACCCGCCCCTGGGCGCCAGTGCCTTTCATCGCTGGTCCGGGCTTTTCGCCGACATGACCGATTTCAGCCGACCGCTGCGTCAGGTCGAACCCGATGGTGCCCGGACCGAGGTCGGCGTACTCCGGGTCGAGCTGTCGCCCGAGCGGCTGACCGAGCGGTTCCTGCAACAGGCCGCACGTAGTGCCTTCTTCGGCGTTGCGCGCGCGGGCGGCATCTCGCTGCTGGTCGTGATCCTGTTCTATTTCATGATCACCCGGCCGCTGCTCAGGCTGGCGCGCGCCGTCGCCGAGATCGACCCGACACGCCCGGGGTACTGGCCGACGCCCGAACTGCCCGGCCATGGGCACGACGAACTGGGTCTGCTGCTGGCGCATCTGCGCCGGCTCCTGGGCGCCTCGCAGGATGGACTCGATCAGCGCGACCGGGCGCAGGCCGAGCTGACCGCGCTCACACGCGAGCTGGAGCAGCGCGTCCAGGAGCGCACCCAGGCACTCGAACAGGCCATGCTCGATCTGGAGACGCGCAAGGACGAAGTCGAGCGCGCCTTCGAAGAACTCGACTGGACCCATCGGCGTCTGAGTGAGGCCAATCGGCTCTTGCTCGAAAGTCATGCCTATGCACGGCGCATCCAGACCACGATGCTGCCCGATCCGGCGGTGCTCGGCGATGATGCCGGCGAACTCCGTGTCCACTGGGAGCCATTGCATCTGGTTGGCGGTGACTGGTATTGGCTGGAGCGGCGCGGCGATCAGTGCCTGATCCTGCTCGCCGACTGTACCGGGCATGGTGTGCCGGGCGCCTTCGTCACGCTGGTGCTGGCCTCGGTGACGGAGCAGGTGTTACGCGAGACGCCGGTCTGGGAGCCGGCGACGATCCTCGCCGACATCGACCGCCGGGTCAGGCGGCGTCTGGGTCAGGACCGATCGAGCGGCTGGACCGGGCTGGATTCCGACGATGGACTCGACGCCGCCGTCCTGCTGTGGGAGGTCGGATCGGGCACTCTGGAGTTTGCCGGCGTGGGCAGCATTCCGCTGCTGTGCCTCGACCCGGACAAGGGAATCGGCACGCTTCGCGGCACACGCGGCCATCTCGGCTACCAGAGTCTGAAGCCGCCGGCCGCCATCGCCACCCAGCGCCTCGTCCTGGCGCCCGGCGCGACCCTCTATCTGCTGACCGACGGTCTCACCGACCAGATGGGCGGCTCGCCGCGCCGCCTGCTTGGGCGGCGACGCCTCGTCGAATGGCTGGAGTCGCACGCCGCACTCGGTCTGAACGACCAGATCGCCGGGCTGTGCCGGATGCTCGCCGATTACCGCGCCGAGGAGTCGCGACGCGACGACATGACCCTGATCGCCTTCAGGCCGATCGTCAGGCCGCCGCTCGGAGCGGACGGGATCAAATGATGTCGGTGATCGTCCACTGGGTACCGATCCGCGACAGACGGATGTGGGTGGCGTTCTCGCCGAGCCGGCCGAGCCGGATCAGGAAGCGGTCGTAGGACTCGAAGAAGGCGAAATCGACCGCGCCGATCAGATAGGGCGGACTCTGGCCCGTGACGCGCGTGATCGCATCGCCCAGCGCCTCGCGCACCCAGTCGAGCGTGATGGTCTGCTCCAGGGCCGAATCGCCCAGCCGCTCGACATTCTGCTGAATCCAGCCGCTGACGCTCTGCGGATCGGCCGCCGGAAGCATGCCGCTCACCCCGGCCGACAGACGGCGCTTGTAATTGGCGCGGATGGCTGGAAGATCCACCAGGGTGGCCAGCTCGGTCGTGTCCGGGCGCACGAGGGCGCCGTCGAGCCGATAGAGGCTGTAATAGGGCCAGAGACCATAGGCGATGAGCGCCAGGAGCAGGAGATAACCGATGAATCGCATGAGCGTCGTCTCAGTGTCAGTAGTGGAGCGATCGATTGAAGTCTAAACCCTTTAGCGGCGCGGGCGCGACCCAGGGACTCGAAACCTATCTGGTCGGCGGCGCCGTGCGCGACCTTTTGCTCGGACGCACCACGCACGAGCACGACTATGTGGTGGTCGGCGCCAGCGTCGAGGAGATGCTGGCCCGAGGTTTTCGGCAGGTCGGCAAGGATTTCCCGGTCTTCCTGCACCCGGAGAACCAGGACGAGTACGCGCTCGCCCGCACCGAGCGCAAGACCGCGCCCGGTTATCGCGGCTTCCAGGTCCAGGCCCACCCTGACGTGACGCTGGAAGAGGACCTGCTGCGGCGTGATCTCACGGTCAATGCCATGGCGATGGACGCCGACGGCCGGGTGATCGACCCGCATGGCGGTCTGGCCGACCTGAAAGCGCGTATCCTGCGCCACGTCTCGCCGGCCTTCGCCGAAGATCCGGTGCGCATCCTGCGTCTGGCGCGGCTGGCCACGCGCTTCGTCGGACTCGGTTTTCGCATCGCCGAGGAGACGCTTGAGCTGACGCGCGCCATGGTCGCGGCCGGCGAGGTCGACGCCCTGGTGCCGGATCGCGTCTGGCAGGAGATGTCGCGCGCGCTCGGCGAGGAGCGGCCCGCGCGCTTCTTCGAGGTGTTGCGCGACTGCGGCGCCCTGGCGCGTCTGCTACCCGAGATCGACCGTCTCTGGGGCGTGCCCCAGACCCCGAAATGGCACCCGGAGATCGACACCGGGGTGCATGTGATGATGGTGCTCGACATGGCGGCGCGGATCTCGCCCGAGCTGGAGGTCCGTTTCGCCGCGCTCTGTCACGACCTGGGCAAGGGCACCACGCCGCCCGAGATCCTGCCCAGCCATCATGGCCACGAGGAACGCGGTCTGCCGATGGTGGAGGCCATCTGCGACCGCTTCCGCGTCCCCAACCGCTGCCGCGAGCTGGCGCGCCTGACCGCCGCCGAGCATGGCCGGGTCCACAAGGTCGATGAACTGCGCACCGGCACCATCCTGGATCTCTTCGAGCGCACCGACGCCTTCCGCCGTCCCGAACGCTTCGAACAACTGCTGGTCGCCTGCGAGGCCGATTTTCGCGGGCGCGGCGACTATGCCGAGCGTTCGTATCCGCAGGCCGATGTCTGGCGCCGTCTGTTCGAAGCCGCCGCAGCGGTCGACGCCGGTGCCATCGCACGCGCGGCGCGTGAGCCGCGCCTGATCCATCAGCGCATCCGCGCCGCGCGGCTGGAGTCCATCGGGCGCGTTCGTCCGGATTTGTCTTGATGCCGTGCATGTCGCATCATGCGTTTCCCTGATCGAACGAAACCTCAAGAACCCAAAGATTGCCGATGCCGGACACTGCCATCTACACCGCCGAGGGCCTCGAACGCCGCCCGCTGAAGGACTTCACCGAAAAGGCGTATCTGGACTATTCCATGTACGTCATCCTCGACCGCGCCCTGCCGCACATCGGCGACGGCCTGAAGCCCGTGCAGCGGCGCATCCTCTATGCCATGTCCGAACTCGGACTCTCGGCCACGGCCAAGTTCAAGAAGTCCGCCCGCACCGTCGGCGACGTGCTCGGCAAGTTCCATCCGCACGGCGACTCGGCCTGTTACGAAGCCATGGTGCTCATGGCCCAGTCGTTCAGCTATCGCTATCCGCTGATCGACGGGCAGGGCAACTGGGGTTCACCCGACGATCCCAAGTCGTTCGCCGCCATGCGCTACACCGAGTCGCGGCTGACGCCCTATGCCGAGCTACTGCTGGCCGAGGCCGATCAGGGCACCATCGACTGGCAGCCCAACTTCGACGGCACGCTCGACGAGCCGCGCCTGCTCCCGGCGCGCCTGCCGAACCTGCTGCTCAACGGCGCCACCGGCATCGCGGTCGGCATGGCCACCGACATCCCGGCGCACAATCTGCGCGAGGTCGCCCGCGCCTGCATCCATCTGCTCGAACATCCGGACGCGACCCTCGAAGACCTGGTCCGGATCATCCCCGCGCCCGACTTCCCGACCGAGGCCGAGATCGTCACGCCCGCCGACGAGATCCTCAAGCTCTACCGCACCGGCAACGGCAGTCTCCGGCAGCGCGCCCGCTACACCCGCGAGCAGGGCGACATCGTCATCACCGCCTTGCCGTATCAGGTCTCGGGTAGCCGGGTGCTGGAGCAGATCGCCGCGCAGTTCAACGCCAAGAAACTGCCCATGATCGAGGACTTCCGCGACGAGTCCGATCATGAGTATCCGACCCGTCTGGTCATCGTTCCGCGCTCCAACCGGGTCGACGTCGAGCGGCTGATGTCGCATCTGTTCGCGACCACGGATCTAGAGCGCAGCTATCGCGTCAATCTCAACCTGATCGCGCTCAACGGCCGCCCGCGCGTCATGGATCTGCGCGAGATCCTGAGCGAGTGGCTGATCTATCGCACCGAGACCGTGCGCCGACGGCTCCAGCACCGGCTGGAGAAGGTGCTGGAACGCCTGCATCTGCTCGACGGCCTGCTGATCGCCTTCCTCAATCTCGACGAGGTGATCCGCATCGTGCGCACCGAGGATGAGCCAAGGCCGGTGCTGATGGAGCGTTTCGGACTGACCGAGCCGCAGGCCGACTATGTGCTCAACACCCGCCTGCGCCAGCTCGCGCGTCTGGAAGAGATGAAGATCCGCGCCGAACAGGCCGAACTGGCCGCCGAACGCGACGGTTTGCAGCGTCTGCTGGGCGACGAGCGCGCGCTCAAGGGTCTGGTCCGCGACGAGATCGCCGCCGATGCCGAGCGCTATGGCGACGCACGTCGCTCGCCCCTGGTCGAACGCGCCGCCGCTGCCGCCATCGACGAAACCGAGCTGACTCCGAGCGAACCGCTGACCGTCGTCCTGTCCGAAAAGGGCTGGGTGCGCGCCGCCAAGGGGCACGAAGTCGATGCGACCACCCTGAGCTATCGTGCCGGCGACGCCTTCCTGAGTCTGGCGCGACTGCGCAGCAACCAGACCGCCGTCTTCCTCGACTCGACCGGGCGCAGTTATGCGCTCCCGGCGCATACCTTCCCCTCGGCGCGCGGCCAGGGCGAGCCGCTCACCGGACGGCTCGACCCGCCGCCCGGCGCGCGCTTCGTCACCGTGCTCGGCGACAACGCTGAGACGCGCTATCTGCTCGCCTCCGATGCCGGCTATGGCTTCATCGTCCGCTTCGATGAGCTGATCGCCAAGCCCAAGGGCGGCAAGGCGGTGCTGACCCTGCCGGACGGGGCGCGCCTCCTGGACCCGGTGCGTATCGCCGGGATCGAAGGCTCCAGCGTAGCCGCCGTCACCACGGCCGGGCATCTGCTCCTGTTCCCGCTCGCCGAACTGCCCGAGATGGCGCGCGGCAAGGGCAACAAGATCATCGGCATCCCCGCCGGACGCGCCGGTGCCGAGGGCGAGCGTCTGATCGCCGTCGCCGTGGTGGGGGAGGGCGCGAACCTGACCGTCCTGTCCGGCAAGCGCGAACTCACGCTCAAGCCCGCTGATCTCGCGCTCTACCGTGGCGAGCGTGGACGGCGTGGTAAACTGCTGCCGCGCGGTTTTCAGCGAGTGGAGGGGCTGCGGGTCTGAGCGGGCGACTTGGCGCTGTTTCCGAGAATCGCCCCACGGCTTTGCCGGGTCCACACAAACTGGAGATCCCTTGTCAACTGTCATTAGATCGATGGTCCGCGCCGGACAGGAAGGACAACGCCCCCTCGACCTCATACCGGAGACTCAATGATGGATGCTGGTCTGGCGACGATCCTCATCGTCGACGACTCGCCCGAGAACCTGGCGGTGCTCAGCGAGTTGCTGCAAACCGACTACCGCGTGCGCGCCGCCACATCGGGTGACAAGGCGCTGCGTGTGGTCAAGACCGCACCCAAACCGGATCTGATCCTGCTCGACGTCATGATGCCGGAGATGGACGGTTACGAAGTCTTCTCCCGTCTGCGCGCCGACAGTGAGACGCGCGACATTCCGGTCATCTTCGTCACCGCCATGGACAGCACCGAGGCCGAGATCCGCGGGTTGGACGTCGGCGCGGTCGACTACATCGCCAAGCCGATCGTGCCGCCGATCCTGCGTGCGCGCGTCCACACCCAGCTCGAACTCAAACAGGCGCGCGACTGGCTCAAGAACCAGAACGACTATCTGGAGATCGAGCTGGCGCGACGCATGAGCGAGAATCTGGTGGTTCAGGACGTCAGCATCCATGCCCTGGCGCATCTGGCCGAGATCCGCGACCCCGAGACCGGCAACCATCTGCGCCGCACCCAGGGCTATGTCCGCGCGCTGGCCGAGTACCTGTCCGATCATCCGCGTTTCGCCGATTTCCTCACGCCGCATGCCATCGATCTGCTGGTCAAGTCCGCGCCCCTGCACGACATCGGCAAGGTCGGCATCCCGGATCACATCCTGCTCAAACCCGGCAAGCTCACGCCCGAAGAGTGGGAGATCATGAAGACCCACGCCAAACTCGGGCGCGATGCCATCGAGCAGGCCGAGCGCGACGTCGACCGACCGCTCGAGTTCCTCGTCATGGCCAAGGACATCGCCCACTACCATCACGAGCGCTGGGACGGCAAGGGTTATCCCGAGGGACTGGCCGGCGACGACATCCCCATCGCCGCACGGCTCATGGCGTTGGCCGACGTCTTCGATGCGCTCATTTCGCAGCGCGTCTACAAGCCGCCGATGTCCTTCGAGGAAGCCTACACGATCATCGTCGCCGGGCGTGGAACCCATTTCGATCCCGACGTGGTGGATGCCTTCATCATCCGCTTCGATGAATTCCAGGACATCGCGATCCGTTACGGCGAGGCCGAGACGGCGGCTCTGGCATTCGCCGTCGGTTGATGGGGCGCGGTCTATAACCGAATCTTGTGGTGATCGGGTTCGTAGCCGCGTTCGCGATACGCCCGAAAACGCTCGCGTCCGGCCTGACGCACCGCCGGGTCGTTGTCGACCAGATCGCACAGCCGTTCGAAGCGTTCCAATCCCGCCGGCAGTGCGCGTGAGAGATTGAGGAGCACCGGGCAGCCGTGTTCCGAGGCGCCGTCCAGGCTGATGAGGATGGGGGTCAGGTCCGTATCCACTGTCCCGACCAGACCATGCGGCAGGAAACTCTCCTGCCGCATGGTCCAGAGCAGACGGTCGAGATGGCGCGCCTCCTCGCGATCGGGGCAGAGGATGAGTACGCGCAGATCCTGGGCGCGGATACGCTCGACGAGCCGACAGGCCAGGATGAAGCGATCACCCCGGCTGTCGGGTTCGAGACTGTAGAAATCGACTCGAGTCACGTCGCGACCGGCTCGTCTTCGCGTTGCTCCGCGTTCCAGGTGTTCACGGCCTAGAAGCCGTCGGTCGAGGTGAAGAGTCCGACGCGCAGATCCTTGGCGGTATAGATGGTGCGTCCGTCGACCTGGACCACGCCGTCGCCGATGCCGAGCACCAGCTTGCGGCTGATGACGCGCTTCATGTCGATGTGATACGTCACCTTGCTCGCCGTCGGCAGCACCTGACCGGTGAACTTGACCTCGCCCACACCCAGTGCCCGGCCATGTCCGGGATTGCCGATCCAGCCCAGATAGAAGCCGACCATCTGCCAGAGCGCGTCGAGTCCCAGACAGCCGGGCATCACCGGATCGCCCGGAAAGTGGCACTCGAAGAACCAGAGATCCGGGCGGATGTCGAGTTCGGCCAGGATCTCGCCCTTGCCGTTGGCGCCGCCGAAGTTGGCGATGCGCACGATGCGATCCATCATCAGCATGTTGGGCGTCGGCAACTGGGCATTGCCCGGGCCGAACATCTCGCCGCGCCCGCAGGCGAGCAGTTCATCGCGAGTGAAAGAGGCTTCTTTGTTCACATTCGATCCTAGATTGAGGCACGCGGGGCGTGCTGGAGGCCGGGCGACACAGGGCCGCGTCAGGCGTTGGGGGTTGATTTCGAGGCGGCGGCTCCACCCGGACGATGGAGTCCGCCCGCCGGGTTTCAGGCGCGCAGACGCTCGCGCACGAATTCGACGATGGTGTCGATCGGGATGAGCTGCATCTCCGCGTCGGCGCGGCCCTTGTACTCGACCTGTCCGTCGTCGAGTCCCTTGTCACCGACGACGATGCGATGCGGGATGCCGATCAGTTCCATGTCGGCGAACATGAAGCCGGGGCGCGCATCGCGGTCGTCGAGCAGGACGTCGATCCCGGCGGCCTGGAGTTCGGCATAGAGCTTCTCGGTCGCCTCGCGCACCCGGTAGGACTTGCCGAGCTTCATCGGCAGCAGCGCGACCTCGAAGGGCGCGATCGGCGCCGGCCAGCAGATGCCGCGCTCGTCGTGATGCTGCTCGATGGCGGCCGCGACCACGCGCGAGACGCCGATGCCGTAACAGCCCATGGTCATGACGGTCGCCTTGCCGTCCTCGCCGAGCACCGTGGCCTTCATCGCCTCGCTGTATTTGCGACCGAGCTGGAAGATGTGCCCGACCTCGATGCCGCGCGCGATGGTGAGCGTGCCCTGACCGTCCGGACTCGGATCGCCCTCGACCACGTTGCGCAGATCCGCGACCTCGGGCAGCGGCAGATCGCGGCCCCAGTTCAGGCCGAACCAGTGCTTGCCGTCCTGATTGGCCCCGGCGCTGAAGTCGGCGGTGACGGCCACGGTGCGATCGACGATGCAGGGGATCGGCAGATCCTTCGGCCCGAGCGAGCCGGGGCCGGCACCGATGGCGGCGCGGATCTCGGCCTCGGTCGCCATACGCAGCGGCGAGGCGACCTGGGGCAGTTTCTGAGCCTTGATGGCATTGAGCTCGTGATCGCCACGCACCAGGAGCGCGACCAGATCGGCGTCGATCTCATCCGAAGCCGCGACCACCAGGGTCTTGACCGCGCGCTCGATCGGCTGATCGAATTGTGCCACCAGATCGGCGATGGTGCGCGCCTCGGGCGTCTCGACCAGACGCGCGTCCTCGGTCGGCGCGGGCGCTGTCTCGGCCAGGGCCACGGCTTCGGCCAGTTCGACGTTGGCGGCATAGTCGCTGCCGGTCGAGAAGGCGATGGCGTCCTCGCCCGAGGAAGCCAGCACATGGAATTCGTGCGAGGCGCTGCCGCCGATGCTGCCGGTGTCGGCGCTCACCGGGCGGAAATCGAGTCCGCAGCGAGTGAAGATGCGGCAGTAGGCCTCGTGCATGCGCTGGTAGGTCTCGGCCAGCGAGGCGTCGTCCAGATGGAAGGAATAGGCGTCCTTCATCAGGAACTCGCGCGCGCGCATCACGCCGAAGCGCGGCCGGATCTCGTCGCGGAACTTGGTCTGGATCTGGTAGAAATTGATCGGGAGCTGCTTGTAGCTCTTGAGTTCGTTGCGCGCCAGCTCGGTGATGATCTCCTCGTGCGTGGGGCCGAAGCAGAACTCGCGCTGATGGCGGTCCTTGAAACGCAGCAGTTCGGGGCCGTATTGTTCCCAGCGCCCGGACTCCTGCCAGAGTTCGGCTGGCTGCACGGCCGGCATGGAGACTTCCAGCGCCCCGGCGCGGTCCATTTCCTCGCGCACGATGCGCTCGACACGGCGCAGCACGCGCAGTCCGAGTGGCAGCCAGGTGTAGAGACCGGCGGCGAGTTTGCGGATGAGACCGGCGCGTAGCATCAGCCGGTGACTGGCGATCTCGGCGTCGGCCGGCGTCTCTTTGATGGTCTGGAGCGGAAACTCTGAGGTGCGCATCGGATCGGAAATCTCGACAGGTAAAGCGCGGAAGTCTATTGGTCCGGCGACGTCGAAACAACACCCGGCACGCAAAGAGCCGTATGCACTCGATGGTTGGGGCCGAAACCCTCGGGTCGATGATGGTAGAGTAATGCGAGCCAGTCGCGAACAGTTCTCATGTGGAAAGCGTATCAATGACTCAGTCGGAACCGGGATCGATGGCCATGGAGAGGCGCACCCAGGCACGTATCGACCTGCGGATTCCAGTCGAGCTGACCATTCCCGGTCAGAATGCACCTGTACGTGCCGTCACGCGCGACCTCTCCTGGGGAGGCGCGCTCCTGCATCTTGCCGATTGCCCACCCAACGACGTCGACATCCTGGTGCTGAGCCTGCCATGGCGACGGGGTAAATCCATCCGGGCGCGCGCGCGGCTGCTACGCGCGCGTCCGCACGATGAGGGCGGGTATCTGGCCGCCGTGCGCTTCATCAGCCTGTCGCCGCGCAGCCAGAGTCGCCTGGAGCGACTGCTCAGGATGCTGTACCCCTCGGACCCCACGACAGGGGCGAGTGGCAGGAATGCCTTGTTTCGCGAGCTGGAGGTGACGGTCTGCGACACCGAAGAGCTGCGCCAGAAGCTGTTGCAGATCCTCGAGGGCCACTATACGGTGACTGTCTTCGAGGCCTATCAGGTCGGGCAGAGCATCAGCCTGTCGATCACCGGCACCTTCGATCTGCCGAGCATCCGGCTGCGCGCGCGCGTCTCGAAGGTGCGCAAGTCCGAGGTCAAGGGGTTCGACTGGGCCGAGCTCTACACCCTGTCGCTCGAATTCGAGCATCCGAGCAATACGATTCGCACCTTCGTCGATCTGGTCCTGAATCGCTTGTCCGACACGGAGGACGAAAGCTCCGTTTTCAGTTATCTGGAGGGAGCGCCGGATTGGCTGCGATCGGTGGCGGCGGCGACGGCGCGCTCCAGCGCGAGCGCCCAGAGCACCGAGGCCGCCGGCAGGGACGAGATCCGATCCTGTCTGGAGTCCGAATTCCCCGATGCCATCGCGCGGCTCGTCGCCGGCTGGGGCCATGTCGCCGACTTCGAGATGGTCTTCAGTAGCCTGGTTCTGAGCCGTAACGACCTGCCGGATGCCTGGTCGCGGGAGGCCTGGGAGGAGCTGGAGATGCTCCAGAGCGTTCATGATTGCGCCTACGGGGTCTCGACGCACCGTCTCAGTCTGCTCAAGGGCGGACGGCTGTGAGGCGCGCTCGCCTGAATCGACCGCTTCCGGACGGCGGTCGTCTGCCCCATGCACTCTACCGCGCCGAGCAGGTGCGCCGCCTCGATCGTCTGGCCATCGAGCGTTTCGGTGTCCCCGGGATCGAGCTGATGAACCGTGCCGGAGCGGTGGCCTATCGGGTGCTGCGCGCGCGCTGGCCGAACGCGCGCCGTCTCACCATCCTGGCCGGGACGGGCAACAACGGCGGCGACGGTTATGTGGTGGCACGGCTGGCGCGCGCCGATGGCCTGGACGTGCGGCTGTTGCAGCTCGGCGAGGTAGATCGGGTGCGCGGCGAGGCCGCCCTGAGTCTGGCCGCCTATCGCGACGCCGGCGGTATCATTGAGGACTGTCTCGGCTTGCCGCGCGAGACCGATCTCTATGTCGATGCGCTGCTCGGTACCGGGCTGGAGCGTCCGGTGGCGGGTCGCTGGGCCGGGGCCATCACGGCGCTCAACGCCCAGCGCGCGCCCGTGCTAGCGCTCGACATTCCCTCCGGACTCCACGCCGACACCGGGCGCGTCCTGGGCGTGGCGGTGCGGGCGAGCGCGACGGTGTCCTTCATCGGACTCAAGCCGGGACTCTTCGTCGGTGCCGGCGCCGAGTATCGGGGTGAACTCCACTTCAGCGCGCTCGACGTCCCGGCCCAGGTCTACGCCAGCGAGATCCCGGCGGCGGCCCGGATCGACTGGGCGCGTGAATCGCGCCTGCTCGCACCCCGTTCGCGGATGGCGCACAAGGGCGATTGCGGTCATGTTCTGGTCGTCGGTGGCGCGCCCGGCATGTCGGGTGCGGTGCGTTTGGCCGGCGAGTCGGCCCTGCGCGCCGGCGCCGGGCTGGTGACGATCGCCACCCATCCGCGCCATGCCGACTGGCTCAATCTCGATCGGCCCGAGCTGATGGTCTCTGCCGTCGCGCACCCTGACGACCTGGAGGCCCTGATCGAACGAGCCGATGTGATCGCGATCGGTCCGGGATTGGGGCGGACGGACTGGGGGCGCGGACTCTGGGCGCGCGTGCGAACCCGGCCGCATCCGCTGGTGGTGGATGCCGACGCGCTCAATCTGCTGGCCGAATCCCCCGGCCCCGGGCCGGACTGGGTGCTGACCCCGCATCCCGGCGAAGCGGCACGTCTGCTCGGTGTCACGACGGCCGAGATCGAATCCGACCGTCTCGCCGGCGCGCAACGCCTCCAGACGCGCTTCGGTGGGGTGGTGGTACTCAAGGGCGCCGGCTCCATCGTGCATGGTCCGGCACCGCGCGTCCCGGCCGTTTGCAGTGACGGCAACCCCGGCATGGCGACCGCCGGCGCGGGCGATGTCCTGACCGGTGTGATCGCCGCCCTGCGTGCTCAGGGGCTGGAGGCCGAGGACGCCGCGCGCGCCGGTGTCTGCCTGCACGCGGCAGCGGGCGATCACGCCGCGCGCGCCGGCGAACGCGGCCTGATCGCCACCGACATCATCGCGTCTCTGCGCGCGCTGTCCAATGGCCTCACCGAGGTGGACCCTTAAGATGGAAACGACCCTGGAGATCGAACTCGACACCCCCGAGTCACAGATGGCCTTCGGCGCGCGTCTGGCTTCGGCCCTGAAGCCGCCCTGCGTGATCTTTCTCGAAGGCGATCTGGGTACGGGCAAGACCACCCTGACTCGTGGTATCCTGCGCGGCCTCGGACACTCCGGTGCGGTACGCAGCCCGACCTATACCCTCGTCGAACCCTATGCTTTGACGGGGTTCGAACTCTACCATTTCGACCTCTATCGCCTGGGCGATCCCGAGGAGCTGGACTATCTCGGGCTGCGCGACCTGTTGGGGAGTGCCTCGATCTGGATCGTGGAATGGCCGGCGCGCGGAGCCGGTCTCCTGCCCAAGCCGGATCTGTGCATCCGGCTCGTTCATCTTGACATGGGACGGCGTCTGACACTGATGGCGATGAGCCCATCGGGCCAGACCCTGCTTGCTGACGTGATTTCTACCGCCGATGTCGTCTTTGCGCCACATCTTCGAGCCGATACTTGAAAAACATCCTCTAATCGACGGAGTTGACTTGGAAAGATCGGCGATGACCTGCTATCTTTTAAGCGACGCTCGTACCCCATCCAGGCTTCGAGGCGGCATCGTGAACAGGCTCATCGTGCTCTTTCTGCTACTGATCGCTCTGCCCGTGTCGGCTGTCGCGGTGGAGGTCGACTGTCACTGGAATTCAGAGAATTCGGGTAGAACCCAGTTGCTCCTCGGCGTCACGGCGCCGGTCGCGCACCGCATCTTCGCCCTCGATCAGCCCGACCGGGTGGTGATCGACATCGCCGGGGCCCGGCTGCGGGGAGCCTTGCCGGCGGCACGCACCGACGACCCGGTGCTGATCGGTGTGCGCGCCGGCGTGCGACCCAACGGGGATTTGCGGATCGTGCTCGACCTCAAGCGTCCGGTGCGCGTCAAGAGTTTTGCCGCCAAGGCCGGTGGGCGACAGCCCCAGCTGGTCGTCGAGCTCCTGCCCAAGTCGCCTCAGGCCGCCGGATTCCAAACCGTCTCCAATCAGACTCCGGCCCCGCCGGTCTGGTCGAGCCGTGGGCGCACGGCCATCGTCGCGATCGATGCCGGGCACGGGGGCGAGGATCCGGGGGCGATCGGGCCGAACGGCACGCGCGAGAAGGACGTGACCCTGGCCATCGCCCGCAAGCTGGAGCGCATGATCGAGCGCGAGCCTGGGATGCGCGCCGTGATGATCCGTGATGGCGACTATTATGTCGGACTGCGCGAACGCACCCTGATTGCGCGCGAGCACAAGGCCGATCTCTTCGTCTCCATCCACGCCGATGCCTACGACAATCCGGAGGCGCAGGGGTCGTCGGTCTATACGATCTCGCATGGCGCAGCCAGCAGCGAGGCGGCCAGTTGGCTGGCCGACCGCGAGAACAAGGCCGATCTCATCGGCGGCGTGGATTTGGCGACGAGCGACGATGTGCTGGCCTCGGTGTTGCTCGACATGACGCAGAACGCGACCCTGGAGCACAGTACCGAGGCGGCCACCTCAATGCTGCGTTATCTCAAGCGTGTCGGCCCGGTGCACAAGAGCGATGTGCAGCGCGCCGGTTTCGTGGTGCTCAAGTCGCCCGATATTCCCTCGCTGCTGGTCGAAACGGCCTTCATCAGCAATGTCCATGAGGAACAGCGACTCCGCAGTAACGCCTATCAGCAGCGCATGGCCGAAGCGATCCAGGCCGGGATCAAGGGCTATTTCGCCAAGTATCCGCCTCAGGGTCTGCTGGCGGCCGACGCGGGCCGGAGCATCGAGCGTTCCGGTTCCAGCGCCGCGTATGGGCTGAGATCCGCGTCCAGCACGCGCCCGAGCGGTCTGCGTGAGTATGTGATCAGCCAGGGCGATACCCTGTCCGGCATCGCCAAGCGCCATCGCGTGAGCCTCAGTTCGCTGCGTGCCGAGAACGGCCTCGGCGAAACCGATATGATCCAGGTCGGGCAGGTCATCGCCATCCCGACCGATTCCTGACGTCTTTCGGGTGGAGCCACGCCGGCTCGACCCTGAGTCGGCGTTTCGTTCGTCTTTCATCCATCCATGTCCAATCCGATTCGCGTCCTCTCCGATCATCTCGTCAATCAGATCGCTGCCGGCGAGGTCGTCGAGCGTCCGGCCTCTGTGATCAAAGAGCTGATCGAGAACAGTCTCGACGCCGGCTGCGCGCGGCTGGAGATCGATGTGGAGCAGGGCGGCATCAAGCGTCTGCGCGTGCGCGACGACGGTCGCGGTATTGCGCGCGATCAGCTTGCACTGGCTCTGGCGCGGCATGCGACCAGCAAACTCTTCGAGCTGGCCGACCTGGAGGCGGTCGGTACGCTCGGCTTTCGCGGCGAGGCGCTGCCGAGCATCGCCTCGGTGAGCCGGTTGACCCTGACTTCGCGGGTGCGTCCGGATTCGGACGACGCCGCATCCGATCGGGCGGGCGACTCGGCCTGGGAGGTCGCGGTCGCCATCGATGGACGTCTGGAGGGGCCGCGACCGGCTGCGCATCCGTCGGGGACCAGCGTCGAGGTCCGGGATCTGTTCTTCAACACGCCGGCGCGGCGCAAGTTCCTGCGCACCGAGAAGACCGAATTCGATCATGTCGATCAGGTGGTGCGTCGTCTGGCCCTGGCACGCCCGGATGTGGCGCTCGAACTGCGTCACAACGGACGGGTCGTCCATCAGTTGCCGGCGGCCGATGGGCGGCCCGAGTCCGTGCTCGCACGCCTGGATCGGCTGCTCGGGGCGGGATTCGCCGAGCAGTCGCTGGAGATCGACGTCTCGGCCGTGGACTTGCGCCTGCATGGCTGGGTGCGGCGTCCGGCCTTCTCGCGCAGTCAGCCGGATCAGCAGTTCTTCTATGTCAATGGGCGCCTGATCCGCGATCGGCTGATCACCCATGCCATTCGTCAGGCGTTCAGCGATTTTTTGCATCAGGCGCGTCATCCGGGCTATGTGCTCTTTCTGGAACTGCCGCCGCGTCTGGTCGACGTCAACGTCCATCCGGCCAAGCACGAGGTGCGGTTTCGCGAGTCGCGTCAGGTGCATGATTTCATCCAGCGCGCGCTGCAACGGCGTCTGGCGCAAGGCGTGTTGGGCGGTGCCGAGTCGGATGCGCCGATGCCGGAGACTTCCGGCATGGCGGCGGGGGCGTTCGGTGGCGCTCCAGACAGGTTGGCCGGATCACCCGGAGGGGGTGGCGACAGCGCCATCCAGTATCGATCTCCGCCGCCGCGAGCGTCCGGTGTCGGGACACGTCACCCGACTTCCGCGCTCGGCGTCGGCGATGGACGGCGGGTCTATCAGGCGTCATTGGCACTTCAGCGCCCAGCGGTGGACGCGGCACGCGCCGCCCGGGCAGGCGGCGATACCGAGCCATCCGTAGCCGCCGCGACCGATCTCCCGCCCCTCGGCTTCGCTCTGGCTCAGCTCAACGGCGTCTATCTGCTCGCCGAATCGGCCGAGGGGCTGATTCTGGTCGACATCCACGCCGCCCACGAGCGCATCGGCTACGAACGGCTCAAGCGCGCCTGGAGCGCGGGCCGGGTGACGAGCCAGCCGCTGCTGGTGCCGCACAGTCTCCAGGTCGACCCGCGCGAGGCCGATCGTCTGGAGGAACAGCGCGAGACACTGGCCCGTCTCGGTCTGGTGCTGGATCGTCTCGGCATCGACCGGGTGGTGGTGCGCGAAGTGCCGGCGCTACTGCGGCAGGCCGACATGGACGCCCTGGTCCGCGATCTGCTCGCCGATCTCGCGGCGCAAGGGGAGAGCACCCGCCTTGAAGAGGCCATCGACAGCGTCCTGGCGACCCTGGCCTGTCATGGCTCGGTGCGCGCCAACCGCCGCCTGACGCTCGACGAGATGAACGCCCTGCTGCGCGACATGGAGCGCACCGAACGCATCGACCAGTGCAATCACGGCCGTCCGACCTGGGTTCGGCTCTCGCATGCCGATCTCGACCGACTCTTTCTGCGTGGACGCTAGACCTTGACCGACCCGACACTCGACACCCGCCCCTGGGCGATCCTGCTCATGGGGCCGACCGCCTCGGGCAAGACCGATCTGGCCATCCGACTGGCCGAGCGTCTGCCGTGCGAGATCATCAGCGTCGACTCGGCCATGATCTATCGCGGTCTGGACATCGGCACCGCCAAGCCCGACCCCGAGATCCTGGCGCGCGCCCCGCATCGCCTCATCGACATCCTCGACCCGACCGAGTCCTATTCGACCGCGCGCTTTCGCGAAGACGCTCTCGCCGCCATGACCGAGATCAGCGCACGCGGACGCATTCCGCTCCTGGTCGGCGGCACCATGCTCTATTTCCGTGCCCTGCAACAGGGATTGGCACGGCTGCCGAGCGCCGATGCCGAGGTGCGCGCCGAACTGGAAGCGGAAGCCGAGCGCCTCGGCTGGGCTGCCATGCACGCGCGTCTGGCCGAACTCGACCCGGACGCCGCCAGGCGCATCCATCCCAACGACCCCCAGCGCATTCAGCGTGCGCTGGAAGTCCAGGCGCTCAGCGGACGTGCGATGAGTGACCTGATTCGCGACGCCGAACACACAGCCCTGCCATTCAGGCTGCTGAAACTTGTACGCGCGCCGGGCGACCGTGCCATCCTGCACGCACGCATCGAGCACCGTTTTCGCGTCATGCTGGAACTTGGCTTGGTCGACGAGGTCTCTCGGCTCTGGGCGCGCGGCGATCTGACGCCGGATCTGCCTTCGATGCGCTGCGTCGGCTACCGGCAGGTCTTGAACTATCTGCTCGGCGAAAGCACTTGGGAAGACATGGTGCAACGCGGCATCATCGCCACCCGTCAACTCGCCAAGCGGCAGATGACCTGGCTGCGTGCCGAGCCGGACTGTCACTGGCTCGACGATGAACCTGATCCGTTGACGACCGCACTCAGGCTCATCGCGTCCACACTCAAGGACGAGGGACAGTCCACAGGTTCGCCGTTTGATGGCCGCCTGAACGACACCTGATGCATTCACTGGAGAGTCTTGCGCGGAGCGGTGGTTCGTCCCGGCTGCCACCCCTCCGCATTCGGCCCGACCTCGCGACCCGAGGTCGAGGCGGTTTTCAGCCGGGCACACCTGCTTCATCCAAAACAACAAGGAGCCAACCTCATGTCCAAGGGACAGAGTCTTCAAGATCCCTTTCTCAACGCTCTACGGAAGGAGCGCGTTCCAGTCTCCATCTTCCTGGTCAACGGCATCAAGCTTCAGGGCCAGATCGAGTCGTTCGACCAGTTCGTGGTGCTGCTCAAGAACAACGTCAGCCAGATGATCTACAAGCACGCCATCTCGACCGTGGTCCCGGCGCGCAACGTCCGGCTGCCGACGAGCGACACCGACGGCGCTGAGCCGGAGGCGCATTGAACGATACACCCGTAGCGGTTCCGTCCGTCGAGGCTCGGCCTGTCGCCGTCGGCCCGTCGCTCGTCTTCGAGCGGCCCAAGGCCGGCGAACGGGCGGTGCTGGTCGATCTCGACATCGGGCGCGGACCGGCGAGCGAGGCCGACGAGCGCGAGGAATTCGTGCTGCTCGCTCAGGCCGCCGGCGCCGAGGTGGTGGGGAGCATCGGCGGCTCGCGCGCCACGCCCGACTCGCGCCTGTTCATCGGCTCGGGTAAGGCCGAGGAACTCAGGGCGCTGGTGGCGGCGACCGAGTCCGAGCTGGTCATCTTCAATCATCCGCTCAGCCCGGCTCAGGAGCGCAACCTGGAACGTCTGCTGCAATGCCGGGTGATCGACCGTTCCGGGTTGATCCTCGACATCTTCGCCCAGCGCGCGCGCTCCTTCGAGGGCAAGCTCCAGGTCGAACTGGCCCAGCTCAAGCATCTCTCGACCCGGCTGGTGCGCGGCTGGACTCACCTGGAACGCCAGAAGGGCGGCATCGGTCTGCGCGGTCCGGGCGAGACGCAGCTGGAAACCGACCGCCGTCTGCTGGCCACGCGCGTGGCCATGCTGGAGCGCCGGCTCCAGCGCATCGAGGGCCAGCGCGCCCAGGGGCGCAAGGCGCGCGCCAAGGCCGAGTTGCCGGTGGTCTCGCTGGTCGGCTATACCAATGCCGGCAAGTCGACCCTATTCAATGGGCTGACGGAAGCGGGCGTGCTGGAAGCCGATCAACTGTTCGCGACCCTGGATCCGACCCTGCGGCGGCTGGATCTGCCCAGCGGCGGTCATGTCCTGCTGGCCGACACCGTGGGTTTTGTCAGCCGGTTGCCGCACGAGCTGGTTGCCGCTTTCCGCTCGACGCTGGAGGAGACGCGCGGCGCCAGCCTGCTGCTGCACGTGATCGACGCGGCGGCGGCCAATCGACCGCGCCTGATGGCCGATGTCGAGACCGTGCTCGCCGAGATCGGCAGCCATGAGCGGCCTCGGCTGGAGGTCTTCAACAAGATCGACCGGCTGGAGGGCGAGACGGCCCGTCTGGAGCGCGACGCCGAGGGACGCCCGGTACGGGTCTGGGTCTCGGCGCGCACGGGCGAGGGACTGGATCTGCTGCGTCAGGCGCTGATCGAACTGACCGGCGGTGAACGACTGATCGAGACCTTCGATCTGGACGCCACCGATGGCCGTCGACGCGCCTGGCTCTACCAGCACGCGCGTGTGATCGAGGATCGCCCGCTCGACTCGGGCGGCTGGAAACTGCGCTGCGAGATCGCGCGCGTGGATCTGGAGCGTCTGCGGGCGCGTTTGCCGTGATCGGACCGGCTCCCGTACAATCGGGTGCCATCGATCGATGAACATTCTGATATAGAAAGACGGAGAAGCTATGGCCTGGAATGAACCAGGTGGCGGTCCAAAAGACCCCTGGAGCGGCAAGGGCGGCGGTGAGCAAGGCCCGCCGGATCTCGACGAAGTGGTGCGCAAGCTCCAGGAGCGGCTCGGCGGTCTGTTCGGCGGCCAGCAGCCGCCCGGCGGCGGCGGGGCGTCCGGCGGACATCCGGGTGGCGGCGGTCGGCTCAGCACCAAGGTCGTCGGTGCCATCATCGGTGTCCTGATCGTCATCTGGCTGGCGACCGGCATCTATATCGTCGAGCCGGCCGAGCGCGGCGTGGTGATGCGCTTCGGGCGCTATGTCGATACCACGGGGCCGGGGCCGCACTGGCATATCCCGCTACCGATCGAGTCCGTGGTCAAGGTCAATGTCGACGAGATCTCGACCCTGACCCATCGCGCCGCCATGCTCACCCAGGACGAGAACATCGTCGAACTCGAGCTGACGGTCCAGTCGCGCATCCAGGATGCAGCCGACTATCTGTTCCAGGACCAGGATCCCGAGCGCACGCTCAACGACGCCACCGTCACGGTCGCGCGCGTGGTCATCGGTCAGAGCAAGCTCGATTTCGTCATGACCGAAGGCCGTGGCGCCGTGGCCGTCACCATCAAGGAGCGCATCCAGAAACTGATGGATCGCTACAAGACCGGCCTGATCGTCACCTCGGTCAACATGCAGCCGGCCAAGCCGCCCGAGCAGGTCAAGGCCGCCTTCGACGACGCCATCAAGGCGCGCGAGGACAAAGAGCGCCTGGAGAACCAGGCCGAGGCCTACTCCAACGAGGTGCTGCCCAGCGCCCGAGGCAATGCCGCCCGCATCCTCGCCGACGCCAAGGCGTATCGCGATCGCGTGATCGCCTCCTCCGAGGGTGAGGCCGCGCGCTTCTCGGCCGTGCTCGCCGAGTACAGCAAGGCGCCCGAAGTCACCCGTCAGCGTCTCTATCTGGAGACCATGGAAGAGGTGCTCAGCAAGAACGGCAAGGTGGTGCTCGACGTGACCGATGGCGCCAACAGTCTCATGTATCTCCCCATCGACCAGCTCATGAAGCAGACGCAGACTCAGACTCCATCCGAGCCGCCGGCTCAGCCGGCCGTCAATGGGTCGCCGGCACGGCCTGAACGGGTCGAGGCGCCGCTGCGGGCAGTCGATCGTGAGCGGAGGGTTCGCTGATGCGCCAGTCCAATCTGATCAAGACCTGGCTGCCGGTCGGTCTGGCGGCGGTCGTGATCTTCTTCTCCAGCTTCACCTTCGTGGTGCGCGAGTACGAAGTCGCGCTCAAGCTGCGTCTGGGTGAGATCGTCTCCGATACCTATGCGCCTGGGCTGCACTTCAAGATCCCGATCATCAACCAGATCCGCAAGTTCGACCGGCGTTTGCAGACGCTCGATTCGCAGCCCGAGCGGTTCCTGACGATCGAGAAGAAAGACGTGATCGTCGATTCCTACGCCAAGTGGCGCATCGCACGTCCGGCGCAGTTCCTGCGCTCGACCGGCGGCAACAACGCGCGCACCAGCCGGCTGCTATCCGAGCGCATCAACACCAGTCTGCGCGACGAATTCGGCAAGCGCACCATCCAGGAAGTCGTTTCGGACGACCGGCTGGCGCTGATGGAGGCGCTGACCAAGGACGTCAACGCCAACGCGGCCGATCTGGGTGTCGAGGTCGTCGACGTGCGGGTCAAGAAGATCGACCTGCCGCCCGAGGTCAGCGAGTCGGTCTACCAGCGGATGCGCGCCGAGCGTGAGCGCGTGGCCCGCGATCTGCGCGCCAAGGGTGCCGAGGCGGCCGAGCGTATCCGCGCCGATGCCGACCGTCAGCGCACCGTCATCATCGCCGAGGCCTACAAAGAGTCCGAGGAGATCCGGGGTGAAGGCGACGCCAAGTCGGCTGAGATCTATGCCAGCGCGTTTACCGCGAACCCCGAGTTCTACGCCTTCTATCGCAGTCTCGCCGCCTATCGCGAGAGTTTCGGTCAGGGCGGCAGCGTGATGGTGCTGGAACCGGACTCGGACTTTTTCCGCTTCTTCCGCGAGTCGAGCGGACAGCCCTGATCCCAATGGCTGGAGACCCGCACTGCCGACGTCTCCAGCCATTGGACAAATCCCCGATCCTCTGAGAGGATAATGCCCTTTGGCGTGCCCGGCCGTCGTGTGCTCCGGGCCACTCTCGATCAATCTCGCGGGATCCTTTCATCATCGTGCATGACATCCTGGTCGCCCTCTCGCTCGTGTTCATCATCGAGGGGATCTGGCCCTTCCTCAGCCCGATCAGCTTCCGGCGTCTGCTGGCGATGGTCGCGCTCGAAAGCGAACGCTCGCTGCGCCTGGCTGGACTCGTCAGCATGATCTCGGGTCTCGGACTGTTGTATCTGGTCAACTGAATCCCGCTGTTCAACCGAACCCGAAACTCTGCCGCCCAACTGTCATCATGTCATCCATGAACGAGGAACGCTGGCTGCTGCCCGCCGGCATCGAGGAAGTTCTGCCGCCCCAGGCCCGGATCGTCGAGGGTCTGCGCCGCGAGCTGCTGGATCTCTACGCGAGCTGGGGCTATGAGCTGGTTATTCCGCCCTTCATCGATTATCTCGATTCGCTCCTGACCGGGACCGGGCAGGATCTGGATCTCCAGACCTTCAAGCTCACCGATCAGCTCACCGGGCGTCTGCTGGGCGTGCGCGCCGACATGACGCCCCAGGTGGCGCGCATGGATGCCCATCATCTGCGCCGCGAGGCGCCGACCCGGCTGTGCTATCTCGGGACCGTGCTCCACACGCGCCCGGACGGCTTCGCCGGCACCCGCAGTCCGCTCCAGCTCGGCGCCGAGATCTATGGTCACGCCGGCATCGAGAGCGATACCGAGATCCTGCGGCTGGTGCTCTTGACGCTGCGCACGGCCGGGATCGCCGAGACCTATCTGGATCTGGGGCATGTCGGGATCTATCGCGGACTGGCGCGTCAGGCCGGACTCGATGCGGCGCAGGAACATGCGCTGTTCGACGCGCTCCAGCGCAAGGCCATCCCCGAGATCGAGTCGCTGATCGGCGACTTCGGGCTGACCGGCGCGCCGGCCGGGATGCTGGTGGCCCTGGCCGAACTCAACGGCAGCGATGCACTCGAGCGGGCGGCTCAGGTACTGGCGGCGGCGGATCGTCCGGTGCGTGAGGCGCTCGACTATCTGCGCCGGCTGGCCGAGGAACTCAATCACTGGCTGCCTGAGGTCTCGATCCATTACGATCTGGCCGAACTGCGCGGCTATCGTTACAAGACCGGCGTGGTCTTCGCCGCCTTCGTGCCGGGCTGGGGTCTGGAAGTCGCGCGCGGCGGGCGCTATGACGACATCGGGCGCGTCTTCGGTCGGGCGCGTCCGGCGGTCGGTTTCAGCGCCGATCTCAAGGGGCTGCTTCAGCATGGCCGGGGACTGGATGAGCGCTATCGCCGGCCCGGAGCCGTCCTGGCGCCCTGGTCGAACGATCCGGCTTTGCGCGAGACCGTCGAGACTCTGCGTGCCTCCGGACGGTGTGTGATCCAGGCGTTACCGGGACTCGACCCGGATCTGCGCGAGCTCGGCTGCGATGAGCGCCTGGAGTATCACGACGGGCGCTGGCATGTGCGCCCGTTGCCGTAGGCGGCTCGATCATCAACTTTCTCTTCATACATTTTGGAAGCGTGACAGATGGGCAATAACGTCGTTGTGATTGGCACCCAATGGGGTGATGAGGGCAAGGGTAAGGTCGTCGACCTGCTGACCGACCGTGCGGCGGCCGTGGTTCGCTTCCAGGGCGGTCACAATGCCGGCCATACCCTGGTCATCGACGGCGAAAAGACCGTGCTGCATCTGGTGCCCTCGGGCATTCTGCGCGACAACGTAAAGTGTCTGATCGGCAATGGCGTGGTGCTCTCGCCGTCGGCCCTGTTCGATGAACTCGACATGCTGGAGCGCGCCGGCGTGCCCGCGACCGAGCGTCTGGGCATCAGCGCCGCCTGTCCGCTGATTCTGCCCTATCACATCGCGCTCGATCAGGCGCGTGAACGCAAGCGCGGCGCCAAGGCGATCGGCACCACCGGACGCGGCATCGGTCCGGCCTACGAGGACAAGACCTCGCGGCGCGGCATCCGTCTGGGCGAACTGCTCGACGCCAAGCACTTCGAGGAGCGTTTGCGCGAGGTGATGGAGTATCACAACTTCGCGCTCGTCAACTACTACGAGACCGAGGCGGTGGACGTCCAGGCCGTGCTCGACGAGGCGCTGGTTCAGGCCGAGCGTCTGCGTCCGCTGGTGGTCGACGTGCCCGGTCTGCTGCACAGTCTGCGCGCCCAGGGCCATGACGTGCTGTTCGAGGGCGCGCAGGGCGCACTGCTCGACATCGACCACGGCACCTATCCCTATGTCACCTCCTCGACCACCACGGCGGGCGGGGCGGCGAGCGGCAGTGGCGTGGGTCCGCGCGATCTCGACTATGTGCTCGGTATCGTCAAGGCTTATACGACGCGCGTCGGAGCCGGTCCCTTCCCAACCGAACTGCACGATGACGTGGGCGAGTATCTGGGCACGCGGGGCAACGAGTTCGGCGCCACCACCGGGCGCAAGCGCCGTTGCGGCTGGCTCGACATGGTGGCACTCAAGCGCTCGTTCGCCATCAACAGCGTCACCGGCATCTGCATCACCAAGCTCGACGTGCTCGACGGGCTGGAGACGATCAAGATCTGCACCAGCTACCATCTCGACGGTCAGGACGTCGACGCTCCGCCGGTCGGCGCCGATTCTTTCGAGCGCTGCCAGCCGCGCTACATCGAGTGTCCCGGCTGGAACGAATCCACCGCCGGTGTCTCGTCGCTGGAGGCGTTGCCCGCCAACGCGCGCCGCTATCTGGAGACCATCGAGCAACTGAGCGGTCTGCCGATCGACCTCATCTCGACCGGTCCGGATCGGATGGAGACCCTGATCCGGCGTCATCCGTTCGACGTCTGATCGATCGGGCCACCGGCCGTCCGGTCTGGACGGCGGCTCCATCTCCACCTTCGGGACGGGATAGCGTCGAGGCCCGGCTGGGGGCCAGGGTCTCTGGCACGTGAATCCAAGTCCCGTCTGTGGGATCATCCAGGCTTCAGGCCGCGTCCGTGCTGGCGGACGCGGCATTTCGCTGCCTACAACGATACGCACAGGCCATGGATCCACGACACTCAGCAGACGATTCGAGCCGTACCGAGGGCACGCCCGTCAGGGTCGCGGACTGGACAGCCGCCGATCTCATCGACCTGGAGTATTACCTCGACGCCGACGAGCGCGAGCTGCGCGAGCGCCCTTCGTCGCGCAAGACGCTGGCCGAACGCGACCGCGCGATCTATCTGGACCGCGTCGAGCGCGACCTCGGCGGCACATCACCGCATAGCCCCGAGCATCGTCGTCTGAGTCTGCGCCTGTGGCTGAAGGCCCGGCGCGCCGACGAGGATCCCGCGCTCAGACCGTTGTTGCCCGGCATGGCCTTTGCCCAGGCCCAGCGACTGGGACTCTGGATCCTGGGGCTGCTGGGGTTCGTGCTCGGTATCAGTTTGACCTCGACCCTGCTCGACTACGACGGGCATCTGCCCATCAGCGTGCCCTGGTTCGTGTTCCTGCTGGTGGTGGTGCAGTTCGTGCTGTCGGTCGGGGTCATCTGGACCTGGCTGCGTCGCTCGCTGCGGCAGCGTCAGGCCGGCGTCGATGAGTCCTGGCTGCTGAGTCATCTGATCCAGCCGGCGCTGGAGAAGGTCGCGCACTGGCTCCAGGAGCAGCATCTGGCTCGCTCGCCCCAGGAGATCCGCGAGCGCGCGCTGTCGACCAAGGGGCTGGTGCGTGCGCATTTCAGCGTCTACGGGCCGCTCTCGATCCTGTCGCTGCTGATTCCGCTGCAAGTGTTCGGTGTCGCCTTCAATCTGGGGGCCATCCTCACCACCATCGTGCTCGAATGGTTCACCGATATCGCCTTCGGCTGGGGCACTTCGCTGGCGGCTCATCCGCAGACCATCTATGACCTGGTGCGCTTGATCGCGGCGCCCTGGAGCTGGCTGTTCGGCGAGGGCGCCGGTTATCCGACCCTGGAGCAGATCGAGGGGTCGCGGGTCTACCTTGAACAGTGGGCCGTGATCGGGACAGGTTTCAAGCCCAATCCCGAGCATCTTCGTTCCTGGCGCTGGTTCCTGGTACTCGCCGTCATCACCTATGGTCTGCTGCCGCGTCTGCTGCTCTTGATCGGCTCGATCCTGGCGCAGCGGCTCACCCTCAAGCGCCTGACCTTCACGCACGGGCGACTCCAGGCGCTCTATGCGCGGATGCTCACGCCGCGTTTGGACACCCATACCGGCGAAACGGGGCAGGGGCCGGAGATGCACATCCCGGCCGAGATCCCCCCCGGCAAGCCGCGCACCGGACTGGTCGGTCCGCTCAAGACGGAAGGGCCACCCGTCAGTCGCCGTCCCTGGCGTGACGAGCACCCGAATCGCGCTGAGACGGTTTCAACCGAGGCGCGAAGCGACGGGATCGCACCTGTTGCCAAGCCGATACCTGCGCCATCTGTGGCCGAAGCGCCAGTGCCCGATGACGCGACGGCTGCATGTGAACCACGGCAGGAGCCAAAGCGTGCGGCAGAACCCGAGTCTGAGACACATGGTGCAACACCGGAACAGGCGCCCGAGTCCCGGCCCGACACTCAGCCGCAATCCGAAACCGAGTCAGCCTCTGAGCTGAAGCAGGCTCCAGAGTCCGCGTTACAGCCAACTCCGCCGCCAGAATTGGAGCCGGAACCCGAGTCGCGCGCCGAGGCCGAACCGGAGCCTGTGATCGAGTCCGAATCCGTGTCTGAGCCGGAGTCCGCGTCTCGACCCGAGACGCCTGTCGAGCCACAATCCTTGCCAGAGCCAGAGCCAGAGCCAGAGCCAGAGCCAGAGCCAGAGCCAGAGCCAGAGCCAGAGCCAGAGCCAGAGCCAGAGCCAGAGCCAGAGCCAGAGCCAGAGCCAGAGCCAGAGCCAGAGCCAGAGCCAGAGCCAGAGCCAGAGCCAGAGCCAGAGCCAGAGCCAGAGCCAGAGCCGCCCGTTCAGGCTCCAGTCGTCCCGCGCGCGGGCGCAACCGAGTACAGTCCGGACGCCTGTCTGCTGCTGATCCATGTCGACGTCGATGATGTGCTCGAACCCGAGGATCGGCCGCGTCTGGAGCAACTGCTGCTCGACCTCAGCGGCTGGCGCGTAGGCGCCCAAGCGACCTTCGGCGCCGGCAGCCAGATGACGGCGCGCGCGCTGTCCATGATCGATGAGGGCAACTGGCAGGCGCCACCGCCCCGGATCGCCGTGATCCAGGACGGCTCCCAGCCGCCGATCACCGAGAATCTGGTCTTCCTGCGCGAACTGCGTGCCGTTGCCGGCTCCGAGGCCCAGATGCTCCTGGCCCTGGTCGGCGACCCGGGCGACGACGACCGGCTGCCCCCGCTGCGCGCCTTCGACTATCGCGACTGGCAGTCCAAGATCGATCAGATGGCCGATCCCTATCTGCGTCTGGAGATGTTGACCCCGCCCAACGAGGATGGAGAAGACTGATGGCGGCGAAGATTCCACGCCTGGCGATCATGGGACACCCGAACGCGGGCAAGTCCTCCGTGGTCGCGACTCTGACCGAGAACGATCGCGTTGCGATCGACAAGCGGGCCGGTACCACCACCAAGTCCGACTTCTATCCGGTGGTGATCGATGGGCGCACGGTCATCGAGTTCATCGACACACCCGGCTTCCAGAACCCCAATGCCATCCTGGAATGGTTCCAGGCCCATGATGACACCCCGGATCTGGCACACGCCTTCGTCAAGGCCCATCGCGACGATCCGCTCTATGCCCACGATGTGGCACTGATGGATCCGGTCGCCGAGGGCGCCGGCATCATCCTGGTGGTCGATGGCTCCAAGCGCATCAAGGAGAAGGATCGGGTCGAGATCGAGCTGCTACGACTCACGGCGCGTCCGCGCATGGCGATCCTCAACAATCTGAGCCGTCAGGACCGCTACATGGATCAGTGGCGCGATGCCCTGAGCAAGGCGTTCAACTCGGTGCGCGAGTTCAACGCCCATCGCGCGACCTACGATGAGCGCATCAAGCTCCTGAACGCGCTCAAGAGCATCGATCAGCGCTGGGAGCCGATGCTCGAAGAGGCTGTCGACGCCTTTGCCCACGACTGGGAACGGCGCATTGATCAGGCCGTGAGCACCATCCTCGACCTGCTCAGACAGGCGTTGAGCTACAGGGTGTCGCGCACGGTCAAGAGCGGCAAGGTCATCTTTCAGAGCGGGCGCGATCGCGTCAAGGCCGAGATCACGGCCGAGTTCGAGGATGGTCTGCGCCGGATGGAGGTGGAGGCGCAGGAGCAGATTCGCGCCCATTTCCGGCACAATGTCTGGAACGTCCCGCCCGATTCGATCCTGGGTCAGGATCTGCTCTCGGAGGATGTCGGTCAGGCACTCGGACTCTCGCGCCGTCAGCTGGCGATGGTCGGCATGGCGGCGGGTGCGGCCTCGGGTGTGACCATCGATTTGGCGACAGCCGGGCATTCGCTCGGCACCGGCGCCCTGCTCGGCGCGGCGGCCGGCGGCTTCCTGGGCATGATGGGCGGCAAGGCGCTGGCCAAATTCGATATCGAGCGCGCACCCAACACCTATGTCTACACCATCGGCCCGGTCTCCAATCCGCGCTTTCCCTTCGTGCTGCTCGACCGCATCGTGCTCTACAGTGCGCGCGCCATGAACTGGGCGCATGGCCGTCAGGCTGCCGACGAAGAGGATCCGAACAAGGTGCCCGACCGCGAGATCCGTCCGCGCGGGTTCGCCGAGGAGTTGAGCGCTCAGGATCAGCGTGAACTCGGGCGTTTCTTCGCGGCGGCCCGGCGCGGAAAGGGCGCCGAACACGAAGCCGCCTGTCGCGACATCATCAAAAGCATCCTGCGTGGCGTGTCGCTGAACGAGATCGACAGTCGTATCGACCTGTGATGAACCTCGACGACGTCCTCGCCATCGACCAGGCTCACGCCTGGCATCCCTACACCTCGACCCTCGATCGCGATCCGGTCTATCCGGTACGCTCGGCGCGCGGCTGCCGGATCGAATTGATGGACGGGCGGACCCTGATCGATGGCATGGCCTCCTGGTGGTGCGCCATCCACGGCTACAACCATCCCGTGCTCAACCAGGCGGCGCGCGATCAGCTCGATCGCATGGCGCATGTGATGTTCGGCGGCCTGACCCATGAGCCGGCGATGCGTCTGGTGCGCTCGCTGGTCGAGCTGACGCCCGAGCCGCTCCAGCACGTCTTTCTGTGCGATTCGGGCTCGGTCGCGGTCGAGGTCGCGATCAAGATGGCGCTCCAGTTCTGGATCTCGGCCGGACGACCCGAGCGCCATCGGTTGTTGACCATCCGCTCCGGCTATCACGGCGACACCTTCAATGCCATGTCGGTGTGCGATCCGGTCACGGGGATGCACCATCTGTTCAACCGCGTGCTGCCGGAGCAGATCTTTGCTCCGGCGCCGAGCTGTCGTTTTGGCGAACCCTGTACGGACGCCGACATCGCGCCCTTCGCCGAACTCATCGAGCGCCACCGGCACGAACTGGCCGCCGTGATCCTGGAGCCGATCGTGCAGGGGGCGGGGGGGATGCGTTTCTACAGCGCCGAGTATCTGCGGCAGGTGCGCGAACTCTGCGACCGCTTCGACGTACTCCTGATCGCCGACGAGATCGCCACCGGCTTCGGGCGCACAGGGCGGTTGTTCGCCTGCGAGCACGCCGGGATCGCGCCGGACATCCTGACCCTCGGCAAGGCGCTGACCGGCGGCTATCTGACGCTGGCCGCCACGCTCGCCAGCCGACGGGTCGCGGACGGCATTTCCTCGGGCGAGCCGGGCGTCTTCATGCATGGTCCAACCTTCATGGGCAACCCGCTCGCCTGCGCCATCGCCAACACCAGTATCGCGCTGTTGCTGTCGCAGGACTGGGCGGCCAATATCCTGCGTCTCGAACGCGGCCTGACGGATGGACTGGCGCCCTGCCGGGGGCGGTCGGGGGTGGCCGAGGTCCGGGTGCTCGGCGGAATCGGCGTCGTCGAGATGGAGCGCCCGGTGCCGATGCGCGAGATCCAGCGCCGTCTGGTCGAGGCGGGTGTCTGGGTGCGTCCTTTCGGGCGTCTGGTCTATCTGATGCCGCCCTATGTGATCTCGGACGCGGAACTGGCTCAGCTGTGCGCCGCCGTGGCCGAAGTCGTCAGCGAGCGTTCAGGATTTTGAACGCGCCGATCTGTATCATGAGAGGCTTTCGACAGCTTGGCACCCTCTGCATGACATTCGTTTCTCGCGCTCGCTCGATTCAGATGGCTCGATGGTCGCTCCTGGGCCTGCTGACGCTGACGCTCGCTGGGTGTGCCGCGACGACGTCCGTGGTTTCGTCGACACATCCGTCCATGGCGACGCTCGATCGACCGGCGTCGACGGTTGAGGCGGCTCCGGCTCCAGTCGCCGCTTCAAGGCCGGCGGCGTCGCTACCCGACCGCGATGAGGATCGGTCACGCATCTCCGAGCCGGACATGAGCGCCCACGACGCTGAAGCGGATGGCACGGGCTATGGCATGCTCTATTTCCCCTCGGCGGGCCAGAGCGTACAGCTCGTGACCGATATCGCGCTCAACCGGCTCTACGAGGACGCCTTGCCGGGCTATGGGCTCTATACCTTCGTGCTGCTCGGTGACGGCTTCGAGCGTACCAGCGGAGAGAATCTGGAGCGTCACCGCGAACTCTTCAGGATGATCGAGACCTATGTGGCCGCATCCGGCACAACCTCGGAGCCGAGCGCCGAGGCGCATGTCTTCCTCGTCCCGATCCGCGCCGGCCGCTCACCGGCAGCGCCGCTCATGGATCTGGCCGCCGTCGACCTTTCGGACCTGATGCGCCGCCGGCTCGGTGAACTCTTGCGTCAGCGCGGACAGGTGCGTCTGGCCGGGCGGATCGAGCGCGGCGCCGGCCCCTTCCTGGTGTCCGGGCTGGAGTCGAGTCTGCTGCCGCTGGACGGCGAGGCCCCGCGACTGGTCGCGGATCTGTCCGGTCTCGGTCCCGAGCATCTCTACAACCTCGTCGATGCCTATGATCGCGACATTCCGCCCGAGTCGAGCGGCCGTCCCGAAAGTCTCTCGGCGCTGCGCCAGCGTCTGCTCGAACTGTCGCTGAAGTCGCGATCGGCAAGCGGTCCGGGTCGCGGCGAAGCGGACGGCAAGCGCTGGATCTTCCTGATCTGAGGTCGGTCCATTCCCCGGCCCATCACCCTGATTTCGATTCAGAGCCATGAACATCATTCCCTTTGGTCTCGGTAGTTTTATCCGCTTCCTGATCGGGATCCTGCTGCTGCAAGGGGTCACGGTCCTCCTGATCTATACCGCGCTCCAGACTGACTGGATGACGACCTGGCCGCTGTTCGCTCTCCTGGGCGGATTCATCGCCGTGATGGTGGCGCTCTGGTTCAACACCATCGTCTCGGCCGACCGGCATCGCGTGGTCTCGCGGGTCAGCGAGCGTCATTCCAAGGAGCGCGAAAAGATTCGGGTGCGCGCCGAGCAGCAGCGCGTCAAGGCCACGCGCGAGGCGGCTAATCTGGCGGCCAAAGTCAAAAAGCGCGCCTCGGCGGGCGTGAGTCTCAAGACCGGCCTGGTCGTGGGCGGCACCTTTGGTGTCGGCGTAGCCATGATGCTGGCTCAGTTCATGACGCTGGGATTGGCCACTCTGGCCGCTGCCGGCGGCGGGGCGCTCGGCTATACGGTGCGGGCGCGTCAGGAGAAGGCGATCGCCGCCCGGCGACTCGCCGCCGAGGAGCGCGCCCTGCGGGTGATCGAGGTCGATGAGGAGATGCCTGTCTTGCCGCGCCGCAAGGCCAGGACCAGCCGAGACGATGGCGAATCACCGGTCGAATCGGTATAGCCGAGCATCACGGGCGACGGCTCAATCCGACACCAGTTTGAGTCCGAGAATGCCGATCACGATGACTCCGACAAAGAAGATGCGCGCAAGCGTGGCCGGCTCACCGAACAGCAGGATGCCGAGCACGAAGGTTCCGGCGGCGCCGATGCCGGTCCAGACGGCATAGGCCGTGCCGATGGGAATGGTCTTCTGGGCGATCAGGAGCAGGGCGCCGCTGGCGATCATGCAGAGCACGGCGAACAGGATCCAGCCCCAATGCAGGCCATCCTCGGTCAGGCCGAGTTTGAGTCCAACGGGCCAGCCCCATTCAAAGAGGCCGGCGACGAACAGATAGACCCAGGCCATCAGGATTCGGCTCGATCCTTGGCGGGCGTCGGCGCGGGCGCGGGTGTGTCGGCACAGCGCGTCAGGCATTCTGCGTGCTGCACGCCGCAGAGACCCATATCCTCACCCAGGCAGGCCGTGGGCTTGGGGCAGAGCGGATTGGTCGTGGTATTGCAGGGCGTCGTGTCGTTCTGGAGACGTGTCGTCTGCTCCTGGCAGAGCTGCTCACGCAGTCGCTGCCGTTCCTCGCATTGCGTCCTGGCCATGTCGCAGTCGGTCGCGCAGGCGCTCTCCAGCGCGGTGCTCGTGGCCGGAGCGTCGTCCGATTTGGGCTTGAGCGGATTGAACTGACAGCCGGCCAGCAGAAGCAGGGCCGTGGTCAGCGCGATGATCGAGAATCCTTGGATGGTCGAGCGTTCGGGCCTGATTGGCATGGTGTGAATCCTCCTGGCAAACGAGCGCGCTACTCTATCACAGCTCGGTATCCAGCCATCAGCGAACCGCCAGCACCAGCAGCACGACGAACACCACGACCGCCCCGAGCGGCAGGATGGCCGCTGCCCAGTCACCCTTTTGGGCCTTGGGACCATTCTCCTGCCAGTGCTTGTACACCGGCCACAGATAGAACAGCATCATCCCGAACAGAATGGCGGCGGTGATCTTCAGAAAGAGTTCCATGGGGCACCTCGTCGGTTGACTCGAAACGAAAACCCCGGCACGGGGCCGGGGCTGCATGGAGGCGAAACGAATCGCGAACGCCGATGGATCAGTCGTCGCCGCCCATGATGCCGAGGATCTGCAACAGGCTGACGAAGATGTTGAAGATGCTCAGATACAGGCCATAGGTGGCCAGGATGTAGTTGGTCTCCTCGCCACGCGCGATCCGGCTGGTGTCGAACAGGATGAAGCCGCTCATCAGCAGGATGATGACCGAGGAGATGGCCAGCGACAGCGCCGGCATCTGCAGGAAGATGTTGGCGATCACCGCAATCATCACCACCATCATGCCGGCGAAGATGAAGCCGCCCATGAAGCTGAAGTCACGCTTGCTGGAGAGCGCATAGCCCGACAGACCCAGGAAGATCGCCGCCGTGCCGCCGAAGGCCAGACCCACGGTCTGCGGACCGTGCGGCAGGGCCAGATACATGGTCAGGATGGCGCCGAGCCCGAAGCCGAGCAGACCCGTGATCAGGAAGATGACGCCGATGCCGGCGGCCGAGTTGGCCGTGCGCGGCAGCACGAACATGCCCAGCACCATGGAGACGATGACGGCCGCCATGTAGACCCAGGAGGGCATGGCCAGCACGATCGAGAGCATGGCGGTCAGGGCGCTGAAGCCGAGCGTGGCCGACAGCAGCAGATAGGTGTTCTTGAGTACCTTGTTGGCCGCGACCGCCGAATCAGCGGTTTTGACGAAGGAAATACCCGGATTGGCCATGTCGAAATTCACTCCTGTCGTGTGAATGTAATGGTCGATGAAAAAGATTGCCGGTCCTGAGACACGGCGATGCGTTCGGAGTTCCTGAAGGATACCCGACCCGCGCATGGGTGCAAATCCTCGACTGCAGGTCGGCGCCGCCGCCAAACGCTGTCTTATGTGTCATCATCTGGGGCCGGCAGCGATCACTCTCAATCCTGTCACCGGCCATTGCCCGGGGTGCGATTCGACGGTTCAATACACCCGACTGCACCGACTCCTCTTGCGTATCCGCTCCGGTTTGCAATGTTTGCTCCGAGACGCGCTTCGACGTGTGTCCAACCTTCAGCGAGCCTCCCATGACCTTCAAGACTGCCGACCTCTACGATCAATACGGTGACGATCTTCGGACCTGTGAGCCGATCTTCCGCGATTTCGGCGGAAAATCCCGGTTTCATGGCCCCATCGTCACGGTCAAGTGCTTCGAGGACAATTCGTTCGTGAAATCCACGCTCGCCGAGCCGGGGGCGGGACGGGTGCTGGTGGTCGACGCGGGCGGCTCACGCCGCTGTGCCATGCTCGGGGATCTGATCGCCGCGAGCGCAGTCGAGCAGGGCTGGGCGGGTGTGGTGCTCTTCGGCTGTGTGCGCGATACGGTCGAGATCGGCCGGATGCCGCTCGGGATCAAGGCGCTCGCCAGCATTCCGCGCAAGAGCGAGCGGCGCGGCGAGGGTCAGCGCGACATTCCGGTGAGCTTTGCCGGCGTGCGCTTCGCGCCCGGCGATCACATTTACTGCGACGAGGACGGCATCCTGGTCGCCGATCGGGCGCTCTAACCCGATGGCCATCGAGATCGAGCGCAAATTCCTGGTCGTCGGCGATGGCTGGCGCGATCAGGTCGAGGACGAGATCCGGCTCGTGCAGGGCTATCTGACCGAGGATGCACGCACCACCGTGCGCGTGCGCATCCGTGGCGAGACGGCCTATCTGACCATCAAGGGCGCGACCCAGGGAATCAGCCGGCTCGAATTCGAGTATCCGATCCCGGTCGCCGACGCCGAGACGCTGCTGCACGAACTGGCCGTCTCGCCACTGATCGAGAAGATCCGTTATCGCGTGCGTCATGGCGGCCATCTATGGGAGCTGGATGTCTTCGCCGGCGCCAATGCCGGTCTGGTGCTGGCCGAGCTGGAGCTGGAGACGGTCGACGAGGTGTTCGCTCGCCCCGACTGGCTCGGGTCGGAGGTCTCGGACGATCCGCGTTACTTCAACGTCAATCTGGCTCAATGGCCGTACGGCAACTGGTCGTGAAGGCCAGGGGCGCTCTCAGCCGGTCATGGTTGCCTCGATCGCGGCGATGTCGACCGATTCGTCGAGCACCACCAGCGTCCCCCGCTCGCTGACCGGACCCGGGTCGACCTTCTCATAGGCCGGCAGACTCCGCATCTCGGGCAGATAGCGCGCCGGATCGTTCTCCAGCCGAAGTTCGTGCAGATTGACCAGCATCACCACATCGGCCAGATCGGCCCGGCCGCGATGCTCGCGCGACCAGACGTGGCGGCTGCGCGCCACTTCCTGCAATTCCGCGTCCAGCCCCCAGGAGTCCAGCAGCGTCAGGCTGATGGTGGCGCAGAAGGTCTCTTCCAGATCCTGGAGGATCTCGGGGTTGCTCAGGGCCTCGGGGTAGTTCTCCAGCCGCACATAGAGCAGCGGCATCCCGATCTGCTGCAACAGGCCGGCGAGCAGGGCGCGATCCGGACTGATGCGCCGCACCTGTCCGGCCAGTACGGCGCAGAAGGCGGCGCGATGCGCGCTACGCTTCCAGTGGTCCGTCAGGAGTGCCTTGAGCTGCGGATCGCGCGCGCGGAACATGGCGCGCAGCGAATAGCCCAGACAGAGGTTGCGCGTCATCTCCATGCCGAACAGCGAGAGCGCGCGCTTGAGATCCTTGGTCGCGAGCCAGCCGCGATACATCGGACTGTTGGCCATCTGGATCAGATAGCCCGAGAGTCCGGCATCGGTCTTGATGATGCTCTCAATGCGCGCCAGGTCGCAGTCGGGATCCTGCATGGCGCGGCGGATGCGCAGCGCCGCGTCGGGCAGGTTCGGCAGGCTGGCCTTGCCGGCGATGATGTCGTGAGCGATCTTGGCGTAGATCCCGAAACCCGTTTGCATCCGCGTGTCTCCGTGAGGCGCCTCGTCGTTGATGATAGGCCGGTCTCCGGCCGCTCAAGCATTGTCGGTCGCCGTGTCGGTCTCGACCGTCTTGGCCATGCGCTTGGCGAAATAATAGATGCGCTGGAGCTTTTCGATGATGTCGATCTCCAGCGTATAGGCCGGGATGCGCTTGGGTTCCTCGGCGACCAGACGCCGGGCCTCGTGCGCGGCGGCCGAATCGGCGATGGCGCTGATCTCGCTCTTCATGGCCGTGACCGTGCGCGCGGCGATCTCGTTGTTCTGCGCCACCGCTTGCAGGGCCGCGCCGAGCGCGCGGCTGACGGCGCGATGGAAGTTCAGCAGCACCTCGCGCGTCGGTTCGCTGACCGAGACGCCCTGGTCGATGCGCTCGCGTCCGAGGACGACGAGATTGGTCTCGATCAGATCGCCGATGTTCTCCAGATCGTTGGCGGCGGCGAGCAGCGACATCAGCTCGCGCGTCTGATGCTCGGTCAGGCTCTGGCGGCTGATCTTGCCGAGATAGCTGACGATCTCGGCATGGAGGCTGTCGACATCGTTGTCCATCAGCTCGATCTCGCGCAGTGTCTGGCGGTTGCCGCCGAGGATGGCCGGCATGATCGACTGCATCATCTCGCGCACGCTGTCGCCCATGTGCAGGATCTCCAGCCGCACCCGGTCGAGCGCTAGCGAGGGCGTGGTTAGCAGTTCCTCGTCGAGATAGCGTGGCCGGACGATGAAGGCGTCCTCGCTTGCCGGCTTGTCCGGCACCAGCCATTGGACAAGGCGCGCGAGCTGGCTGGTCAGCCCGATGAACAGCAGGGTGTTGGCAATGTTGAAGAGCGTATGCGCATTGGCGATCTGACGCGGCACCTCGGCGGCCAGCCGGGCCTGTCCCGTGAGATCCGGTCGCGTCGGCGAGATCAGCTGCACCCACTCGGCCAGATGGCCGATGAAGCCGAACCACACCAGGACGCCGGCGATGTTGAAGATCACATGCACCAGTGCCGCGCGCACCGCTTCGCGCGGCTTGCCGATCGAGGCGAGCATGGCGGTGACGCAGGTGCCGATGTTGGCCCCGAAGGCGAGCGCGATGCCGGTCTCCAGATCCATGAATCCCTGACTGGCCATCACGATGGCGATACCCATGGTAGCCGCCGAGGATTGTATCAAGCCGGTGAACAGCGCCGCGATCAGGATGGCGAGCACGGGATTGCGCAGGGTGGCCATGAAGTCGAGGAACGGCGCGTAATCGCGTAGCGGCGCCATGGCCTCGCTCATGAGCGTCATGCCGAGGAAGACCAGCCCCAGCCCCATGATCATGCCGCCGTAGTGGCGTGCCGCCTCGCGCTTGACAGCCACCAGCAGCATGAAGCCGAATCCGATCATCAACAGCGCCATGTTGTCGAGCTGGAAGGCGATCAGTTGGGCAGTGACGGTCGAGCCGATGTTGGCCCCCATGATGATGCCGACCGACTGTGACAGCGACAGCAGTCCGGCGCTGATGAAGCCGACCACCAGCACCGTGGTGATCGAGGATGAGTTGATGACGGCGGTGACGAAGGCCCCGGTGAGCGCGCCCATGAAGCGGTTGGTGGTCAGGCGCGCCAGGATGTCCTTCATGCGCTCGCCGGCGGCGGCCTTGAGTGCGGTGGCCATCTGCTCCATGCCGTAGAGGAAGAGCGCCAGCCCGCCGAAGAGTCCGACGCTCATCGTCCACCAGTCGACCATCGACTCATCCATAGGCGTCCTCGCTCGACTGGGCGGCACGCGCGCGCCGGTTGTAGACGCTGAGCATGGGTTCGCTCGGATAGATCAGGGGCACCAAGCGTTTCTCCGGGCGGGTGATGACGCCGATCCAGTCAGGATGGGAGCCATAGACGATATGGTGGTTGGGGATGCCGCCGGCGTTCATCCAGCAGGTCTGGGTGTGACGTGGCGGGGTATGGCCGACGATGACCGGCGCCTCGCGCTTGACGCCGAGCCGCTTGCGCAGGCGTGCCAGATCACCGGGGCCATAGCCATAGCCGTTGGCGCGACCGGACTGGCGCAGCCGCACATGGGTGAGCTGATGGGCGAGCTTGGGATGGCGCTCGATGTCGACCAGCGCCTCCCAACTGAGCTTGCCGAGCGGCGGCCCGGCATGACAGGCCAGATAGCCCGAGGAGGCGGCGACATAGGGCAGACGATCGTAGAAGGTTTGCATGGCGTCACGATAGCGCATTCCGCGCCCTTCGATCAGGGCCTGTTCCCACAGCACCCCCTGGGGGACGCCGGACTTGCTGAGTTCGTCGGAGAAACTGTCGTGATTGCCGCGCAGATAGAAGACGCGCTCGGGGAAGCGTCGCTTGAGCCGGAAGATCAGATCCATCATCAGCATCGAGTCGTCCATCTCAGCCTCCCGTCCGGGCGCGTCGGACTGGACCGCATCACCGAGCAGGATGAGCAGGGCGCTACCGTCGATGAGTGCATTGAGGAAGGCGCCCTGGGTCAGGATCACCAGCAGGTTGTCGAGTCGGGCGTGCAGGTCGCCGACGAAGATCGGACGCGGCCGGTCGGGCAGGGCCAGCAGCCCGCTGTTGCGACCCTGAGCGTTGGGGACACGATAAGGCTCGTCGCGCATCAGCGCATTGACCTCGTCGATCAGGGCGAGCGCGGCGGTGGTTTCCAGCGGCTCGATCGGCCCGCCGAGCACCTCGACCAGCCGGTCGAGCGCGCGCAGACGCTGTTGTGCCAGGCGTTCGACCCAGTCCTCGCGCGTGAGCGGTGCCAGACAGACTCCGGCCTGCTCGGACTTGTTCTTGAACGCCAGCCCCTTGGTCGAGAGTTTCAGGCGCAGATGCCGCTCGGCGACCGACTTGGGGTAGCGCAACAGTAGCCGCTGGAGCGGGTCGCCGCGCCCCAGGGTCAGGGTTTCGCCCTGATCGAGCCGCAGAAAGCCGCTGATGTCCTGGAAATAGCTGTCGGGATCGACCAGCAGATAGTCGCCGGAATACACCAGCGTGCCGTCTTCCTCGAAGCGCGGCTCCGGATAGAGATGCAGCGGATAGCCGTCCTCGCCGCCGAGCCGGATGCTCAGCGGCAGGGCCGGGGCCGGCACCCTGATCTTGTCCCCGCCCAGACGCAGGGCGTCCTTCAGATCCACGTCCTCGCAGGCATCCATGCCCTGGAGCAGCTCGCGGAAGCGTTTGAGGAGACTCTTACGGGCGAGTCGTTTGGGTTTCGCCATGCTCGTGGATTCGCCGTGGTGGCCGGTCGGCCCGTTCGCGCAGATGGACGATCATACCCTGTCGCTGGAAATACAGCGCCACCTGGCTGTAGAGCATGACCTGGGCGCGAATCTGCTCCGGGTCGATGCTGGCGTCGATCGGATGCGTGCCCCAGCGCGCCCGCGCCCGGCGCAGCACGACGATGGTGTCGGGCGACGGCAGCAGGAACTCGAAATCCAGGCGTGCGCGCCAGTCGGTCGACCAGAGATGGCGCTTGGGCGGCGGCAGGCGGATGCGTGCCGGGTCCAGCTCCAGCGCGCGCCAGCGACGCAGCCATTGCGGATCGAACAGCGCCAGCGCGCGCGGTTCGCCGACGAAGGGCAGCCCGAAATGGACCTCGCGCGGACGCAGCGCCAGCGACCGGGCGCGCCACCAGCCGTCACGGGTCAGATCGACATAGCCTTCCTCGGGCCAGCCGCCGAGCCGCCGGATGAGCGTCGACTTGCCCGACCCCGGCGGACCCGTCACCAGGATCTGGCCGAAACGCACGCCGCGCGCCAGGGACACGCTGCGGGTCTCGACCAGATCCGTGACCGGCTCGCTCGCGACGAAGGGATAGTCGGCGTGCGTCGGACGTTCGTTCAAGAGAAGCTGAACTTGAACAGATAGAAGAACGCCGCCGCCAGCACGGCCCCGGCCGGCAGCGTGATCAGCCAGGAGACCACGATGTTGCCGATGACGCGCAGATCCAGCGCCGCGATCCCGCGCGACAGCCCGACGCCCATGACCGCGCCCACGGCGATATGGGTGGTCGAGACCGGCAGCCCGGTCTTGGAGGCCAGCACCACCACGGCAGCGGCGGCCAGCGTGGCTGAGAAACCGCGCGTGGGTGTCAGTTCGGTGATCCGGGTGCCGATGGTCTGCATGACGCGATAGCCCAGGGTCGCCAGCCCCACCACGATGCCGATGCCGCCGAGCAGCAGGATCCACAGCGGCAGTTGCGCCTTCTGGGCCACGGCGCCGCCGGACTGGATCACAGACACCACGGCTGCCAGCGGCCCGATGCCGTTGGCCACGTCGTTGGAGCCGTGGGCGAAGGCCATGGCGCAGGCGGTGAAGATCATCATCGGCGTGAAGACCTTCTCGACACTGGCGAAATGGAAGGCGCGGTCGGCCTTCTCGTCGAGCTTGACGCGGTCGATCAAGACCTTGCCGATGAGGCCCGTCACCAGGCCGAAGACGGTCGCCACGATCAGGCTCTCCGTGGTCGTCAGGTGCAGATCCAGATGCTTGAGTCCCTTGAACAGCGACACCAGGCTCACGATCCAGCCGACCAGGAACACATAGACCGGCCCCCAGCGCTTGGCCTGCCGGAACGGATTCTCGGCGTTGAGGATCAGATGACGGATGCTCAGCATGATCAGCAGTGCTGCCAGACCGCCCAGCAGCGGCGAGATCACCCAACTGGCGACGATCTGGCCGATCGTCTCCCAATGTACGGCATGCAGCCCGATCCCGGCGACCGCGAAGCCGACGATGGCGCCGACGATCGAATGTGTGGTCGAGACCGGCCAGCCGCGCGCCGAAGCGATCATGAGCCAGACTCCGGCGGCCAGCAGCGAGGCAAGCATGCCGTAGACCAGGAGTTCGGGCCGACCGTCCAGCGTTTCGGCATCGATGATGCCGCTGCGGATGGTCTCGGTGACATCGCCGCCGGCGACGAAGGCGCCGATGAACTCACAGACGGCCGCGATCAGGATCGCCTGCCGCACGGTGATGGCCCCCGAGCCGACCGAGGTGCCCATGGCATTGGCCACATCGTTGGCGCCGATGCCCCAGGTCATGTAGAGGCCAAAGACGATGGCCAGGATCAGGAACACTGATCCCCATTCAGTGATGATTTCCACGCTCTTCTCTCCCGGACTTCAGCGCGCGATGAGCGGCAGCAGGTGATCGCCGATGCGGGCAGCGCGGTTGGCGAGCGCACTGAGCGCGCGCACGAGCTGGTGCGTGAGTGGCGGCGTGGCGGGGGGCAGGGCGTCGCCCTGGCCGGCGTCGTCGATCGGTGCGAAGAGCGCGCGAGCCAGTGCAGGCACCTGCGCGTCGGTCTCACCGGCGAGCCGGTCGAGGGTCTGGATCATGGTCTCGACGCGGGTGGCTTCCGGGCCGCGAAAGCCGGTCTCGATGAGTTCGTCGATCTCGTCGACGATGGCGGTGGCTTGCTGACAGGTCGCGGTAGCGCTCCGGGTCAGGTTGAGTAGCGCCGTGTGGAGTTCCGTCGGGAGACGCATGGCGTGCTGCAACGGCAGATCGGCGATGGCGCGGACTTCACGCCCAATCCATTCCTGACGGTCGAGCAGTTCGAGCAGATCGCGCCGGTCGACCGGCATGAACAGACTGCGCGGCAGGTGCAGCCGGATCTCGCGCGCGAGTGCACTGGCCTGGGGGATGGGCGCGCGGATGGCGTCCTGGCGTGAGGTGATGTCGGAGACATCGGCCGTGCCCAGCGCCTCGACGAGTGCCGGAAGCTGGACGACGGCGGACTGGACGAGCCGCATGTGTTCCTGCGTCGGCCCAAAGGGTGAGCGGCCGAACAGGGCGGCGATCGGGTTGGTGGTCTTCATGAGATCACATGACTGTGGTTGACGAAACTGGATTGGCGTCGTCCGGCCGATGAGCCGGGTACGCGAGGGGGTGCCAGTTTGTCAAAAAAAGGTCATTAGATCGTCATATTTTTTACGGCCAGGTGAATGACTCAGGCCGGACTCTTCACCGGATCGATGCCCTTGTGCGGGATGAAGAGACCGCAACCGAGCGCACGATGCGGCCCCAGCCCCTCACGCTGAAGCCGCATCGACTCCTCGCGCGTCAGTCCGGCGAGCATGAGGGCGCGGGTAGGGATCGGGCCGGCCGGTGTATGCAGGGTCGTGGCCTTGCCGCAGAGCGCCTTGCGCACGCGGATGTCGAGTGCGCCGAGCGCTTGCGCGGCGGCTTCGAGAAAGCGCGATTCGTCGGCGAACGCCTCGGCATCGGCACTGGGGTCCGTCGCCAGATAACGCGCAAAGATGGTCGTCTCCTGACTCAGGGGCTTCGGCTTGGCCGCGCCGATCGTCAACGGCTGACCACCGACATCGATCCGCCGCCCCTGGAGACGCGCCGCCAGATCGTCCGCCCGCGCGCTCGGAACGCGAATCGTCAGCTTGGTGCGGCGCGAGACCATGATCAGCGCCTCGGGCGAGTGCTCGGGCCGCTCCCAGCCGTTCTGCGATCCGGCGACATGGATGGTATGCACGCCCAGGCGCGGTTCCTCATCGAACCAGGGCACCAGAGCGCGCACCGCGCTCGACAGGGCGTAGGCATGGTCGACCGGCAGACGCTTGCAGTCGATCGCAAACAGCAGATCGACGATATCGTCCGGCAGTCGGAGCGCGTCGGTCGGTTCGTCTTCGTTCCAGAACATTCGGTCGGTCTCGGAATCCTTGGAATCAGGGATGGATCAATAGGGCAGGCGCCGCTGAAGCGCCTCGCGGTCGAACCACCAGTCGTCCTGGACCAGCACATCGACGACATTGCGCAGACGTACCAGGAATTTCTCGGGTTCCTTCAGTTCCAGCCGCTCCATCCAGTGATCGAGCTGCTCGGGCGTCTCGATCTGACTGTGACGGTGCGCCACCGTACCGAGCAACTGGGTGGTGAAGAACATCAGATTCTCACGATGGTGTCCCTCGGCACGCACATCGGCCAGGAACAGCGCCGTGGTCGCCGCCACCGCCGCGCCATCGGCGTCGTCCGGCGTCTCGTCGATCACATGATTGAGCAGCTCGATGGTCAGCTCGGGATCGATGGGGCAGGTGACGGCCAGCCAGATCCCCTGCCCGAGCGCAGCGACCGAACCGGGCTGTTCGGACTGGAACAGCACGTCACAGGCATCGGCCGCCGACTCGAACTGGTCCCATTCGATGAAGTGATCGAAGGCGGCACGCGCCAGCGGCCAGGCTTCCACTCCACGCTCCAGATTGACCAGGGTCCGTGCGACCTGCAAGCGCAGATCAGCCAGCTCATGCGCCGAGCCGCTGCCGTGCTCGATGGCCGCGAGCCGTTCGTTGAGCACCTGAAGATGCGACTCCAGCGCCGCGAATTCACTGCCATGATTGAAGACGGAATCGGCGGCAGTGTCCGGCAGTCGGATGGCGAAGGGGTCGAATGACTTCATGGTGTTCATGGCGTGAGAAACCCTGCTGGTCGTTAGGATCGTGGAATCAGCGCAGCAGGCCGCTGAAGGCGGCCTCGAGTCGGTCCTCCCAGTTCTCCGGCGTGTCCGGGTAGGGCGGCTTGACGTCCATGCGGAAGAACCGCTCGCCGGAACGCGCCACGGCCTGGACGAGCGGGATGAGTTCGTCGAAGGATTCGAGGTCTTGGTTGGCAACCAGGATTTCGCTGAGCTTGAGCATCTGAGTCTGAGTGTCTGTATGGATCGAAGGGTTCGGAGCATGCCACGTCATCGGTATCCATGCGAATCATCCGTCGCGAGAGGCGAGCGCCGGTACCTGGGTGTGGTTGAATGTGCAGGCGTCCGGACCCGAAAACAACAGCGCCCGACCAGCCCGCGCCCTGATGCGTCGGCGATCATGGAAACTTAGGTGGAGTATTCTGATGACCCTGAATTTTAGAAAACTGTAATATTAGAGTTTATTGACTTTCTGGTGAGCTGGCTTGTAGGATTTTTCGCCAATCCGGCCGCTGTCTTTGATCGCTGGGCCACATCACCTGCGGAAGGCTCCAGGCACTGGCGTATATCTCCAAAGGGATAGAGGTCGAGGAGGATATCCCCCCCCGATCGTGGAATGGGCGCGCATCCTGTCCATGGGTATATTAGAAAACGCCGATGGGGTTGAGGGTCCGGCTCGATACGCACGCCGAGCGTGTCGGTACCACCGGCTCCACACACAGACCCGACGCGATGCAGCGATCCGCGCTGTCCCGGCCAAGCGGTCGAGACAGGTTCGTGCACGCGCACAAACCATATCCGTTCCTGGTTATATCGATAGGAGAGACCGCGCAATGGCTATCGACAAGCACGCGACCCCGATGCTCGACCAGCTCGAGACCGGTCCCTGGCCCAGCTTCATCTCCGGCATCAAGCGTCTGCGCGACCAGCACCCGGACGCGCGCATCAATGCCGTGACCAACGACCTGCTCGGTCAGCTCGAACACTCCTACGAGACCCGCAAGGGCTACTGGAAGGGCGGTACCGTGTCGGTGTTCGGCTATGGCGGCGGCATCATTCCGCGCTTCTCCGAAGTCGGCAAGGTCTTCCCCAGTTCCAAGGAATTCCACACCGTCCGCGTCCAGCCGCCGGCAGGCAACCACTACACCACCGCCATGCTGCGCCAGCTCGCCGATACCTGGGAGAAGTACGGCTCGGGTCTGATCACCTTCCACGGCCAGACCGGCAACATCATGTTCATCGGTGTCGATACCCCGAACACCCAGAACTTCTTCGACGAGATCAACGACTACGGCTGGGATCTCGGCGGCGCCGGTCCCTGCGTGCGTACCGCCATGTCCTGTGTCGGCTCGGCGCGCTGCGAGATGTCCTGCACCAACGAGCTGAAGGCCCATCGGCTACTGGTCAACAACTTCACCGACGATGTGCACCGTCCGGCGCTGCCCTACAAGTTCAAGTTCAAAGTCTCCGGTTGCCCCAACGACTGCCAGAACGCCATCGAGCGTTCCGACTTCGCCGTCCTCGGCACCTGGCGCGACGACATGAAGGTCGATCAGGCCGAAGTCAAGCATTACATCGCCGACAAGGGCCGCCAGTACTACATCGACAACGTCATCACCCGCTGCCCGACCAAGGCACTGTCGCTCAACGACGACGACACCCTCGACGTCAACAATCGCGACTGCGTGCGCTGCATGCACTGTCTGAACGTCATGCCGAAGGCGCTGCATCCCGGCGACGACAAGGGTGTCACCATCCTGATCGGCGGCAAGCGCACCCTCAAGATCGGCGATCTGATGGGCACCGTGGTCGTGCCGTTCAAGAAGCTGGAGACCGAGGAAGACTACGAGTCGCTGGTCGAGCTGGCCGAGACCATCATCGATTTCTGGGCCGAGAACGGTCTGGAGCACGAGCGTTGCGGCGAGATGATCGAGCGCATCGGTCTGGCCAACTTCCTGGAAGGCATCGGCATCGAGCCGGACCCGAACATGCTGAGCCACCCGCGCCAGAGTTCCTACATCCGCATGGATGGCTGGGACGAGGCGGCCGAAGAATGGTTCGCGCGTCAGGCCGAGGCCGGTCGCTGAGCGGCGCCGACCCCATCGTACTCCCCAAGAATCGAAACACTGGAGGATCAGTCCATGGCGGAAATGCGTGAGCCCATCGAGTCCGGCTGTCCGGACCCCTGGCAGTACATGCATCCGGTGATGCGCAAGAATTTTGGCATGTGGAAGTATCACGAGCATCCGCGTCCGGGCGTGCTGCTGCATGTGGCCTACAGCGGCGACAAGATCTGGACGGTCAAGGCCGGCACCCAGCGCATCCTCGACGTCTTCACACTGCGCAAGCTGTGCGACATCGGTGACGAGTTCGCCGACGGCTATGTCCACTTCACCATCCGCTCGAACATCGAGTATCTGGTGAGTGACGAAGCCAAGGTCCAGCCGCTGATCGACGCCCTGGAAGGCGCCGGCTTCGTCGTCGGCGGCACCCAGAACTCGGTGGCCATGATCTCGCACACCCAGGGCTGGCTGCACTGCGACATCCCGGGCACCGACGCCTCGGGCGTGGTCAAGTCGATGATGGATGAGCTCATCGACGAGTTCCGCAACGCCACCATGCCCAACCGCGTGCACATCACCACCTCCTGCTGCCAGATCAACTGTGGCGGTCAGGGCGACATCGCGATCAACATCCAGCACACCAAGCCGCCGAAGATCAACCATGATCTGGTGGCCAATGTCTGCGAGCGTCCGTCGGTCGTGGCCCGCTGCCCGGTCGCCGCAATTCGTCCGGCGATGGTCAACGGCAAGCCGTCGCTCGAAGTCGACGAGCGCAAGTGCATCTGCTGCGGTGCCTGCTATCCGCCCTGTCCGCCGATGCAGATCAACGACGCCGAGCACTCCAAGCTGGCCATCTGGGTCGGCGGCAACCACTCCAACGCGCGCGGCAAGCCGACCTTCCAGAAGCTGGTGGCCGCCGGCATCCCGAACAATCCGCCTCGCTGGCCGGAAGCGACCGCCATCGTCAAGCGCATCCTGAAGGCGTACAAGGAAGGCGCGAAGGACTGGGAGCGCATCAACGAGTGGATCGAACGCATCGGCTGGCCGCGCTTCTTCGAGGAGGTCGAGCTGCCCTTCACCAAGTATCACATCGATACCTGGCGCGGCGCGCGCGCGAGCTTCAACAGCTCGTCCTATATCCGCTTCTGATCCGGAGCGGACAGGGGGAGGCGCATCCGGCACAGCACGGACGCGCCATGATCGAACGACAATCCATCGCCTCGGGTCGGACGCCGCGCGCGACCGACCCGAGAGCGCGATGACTGGATTTGGATAGCCACGAGGTCTGCATGAAGTTCGCGCTTCAGATCAACGAGGGGCCCTATCAGCATCAGGCGTCCGACTCGGCCTATCAGTTCGCCAAGGCCGCGCTGGAGAAGGGGCACGAGATCTTCCGGGTCTTCTTCTATCACGACGGCGTCAACAACTCGACCCGCCTGACCACGCCGCCGCAGGACGATCGTCACATCGTCAACCGCTGGGCCGAGCTGGCCGAGCAGTACGAGCTGGACATGGTCGTCTGTGTCGCCGCCGCCCAGCGTCGCGGCATCGTCGATGAGGGCGAGGCCAGTCGCAACGGCAAGGACGCGACCAACATCCATCCCAAATTCCGGATTTCCGGACTCGGGCAACTGGTCGAGGCGGCGATCCAGGCCGACCGTCTCGTCGTCTTCGGTGACTGAGGGAGCGCCAACATGTCGGAAGTCGTGAAGAAATTCATGTACCTCAATCGCAAGGCGCCCTACGGCACCATCTATGCGTGGGAAGCCCTGGAAGTCGTGCTCATCGGCGCCGCCTTCGATCAGGACGTGTGCGTCCTGTTCCTCGACGACGGTGTCTACCAGCTCACCAGGGGCCAGGACACCAAGGGCATCGGGATGAAGAACTTCTCCCCGACCTACCGCACCCTGGGCGACTACGAGGTGCGTCGCATCTATGTCGACCGCGACTCGCTGGAAGCGCGCGGACTGACCCAGGACGATCTGGTCGAGATCGCCTTCGAGGACATGGAGACCGAGGAAGAGTTCGACAACATCGTCGAGGTCATCGATTCGGCGCGCGTCAGCGAGCTGATGAACGAATCCGATGCGGTCTTCAGCTTCTAAGGGGAGGGTGGAATGAGCATTCTGCATACTGTCAACAAATCACCCTTCGAGCGGAATTCGTTAGAATCCTGCCTGAAGTTTGCCACCGAGGGCGCGAGCGTCCTGCTGTTCGAGGATGGCATCTATGCCGCGCTCGCGGGTACCCGCGTCGAGTCTCAAGTGACCGAGGCGCTCGGCAAGCTCAAGCTGTACGTGCTCGGCCCCGACCTCAAGGCCCGGGGCTTCAGTGATGAGCGCGTCATTCCAGGGATCAGCGTCGTGGACTACGCCGGCTTCGTCGATCTGACGACCGAGTGCGATACCGTCCAGGCCTGGTTGTAATTTTCGATTTTTCTTTACCGAAACCAAGAGAGGAAGATTCCAATGGCCGACACGATCGAAGTCGATGGCAAGCAATTCGCCGTGGATGAGGAGGGCTATCTCTCCAACCTGAACGATTGGGTTCCGGGCGTGGCCGATGTCATGGCCAAGCAGGACAACCTGGAGCTGACCGAAGAGCACTGGGACATCATCAACTTCCTGCGTGAGTACTACGAGGAGTATCAGATCGCTCCCGCCGTGCGCGTCCTGACCAAGGCCGTCGGCAAGAAGCTCGGCAAGGAGAAGGGCAACAGCAAGTATCTCTACAGCCTTTTCCCCTATGGTCCGGCCAAGCAGGCGTGCCGTTTCGCCGGCCTGCCCAAGCCGACCGGCTGCGTCTAAGCGGACGAGCGTCCGGCGCGCGCGGTTCTTTTGAACCTGTGGCGCGCCGGATTCCATCAAGCTCCACCGAGGGTGCGGAAACATGGCGTTTCTGACGAACTTCTATGCCTTCCTGTTCTATTTCGCCGCCTTCGTGCTGGTGGCGGGTCTGGCTCGCAAGATCATTCAGTACGCGCTCACACCCGCGCCGCTGAAGATCCCGACCACCCCGGCGCCGACGACCGGACGCGGTGTGGTTCTCAGGATGATGCGTGAGGTCGTCCTGTTCGAGAGCCTGTTTCGCGGCAACAAGTGGACCTGGATCTTCGGCTGGATGTTCCACTTCGGCCTGTTCCTGGTCACGCTGCGCCATCTGCGCTACTTCATCGAACCCGTGTGGTTCCCGATTCAACTCGTCCAGCCGTTCGGCATCTATGGCGGTATCGCCATGGTCGTGGGGCTGGCCGGACTCTGGGCGCGGCGCTTCCTGGTCGATCGCGTCAAGTACATCACCTCGACTTCGGACCATCTGATCCTGGGCCTGCTGGTCGCCATCGGCTGCACCGGACTGCTGATGAAGTTCGTCTTCCATGTCGACGTGGTCGAGATCAAGACCTTCTTCCTGGGACTCTACAGCTACGACATCGAGCCGCTGCCGGCCGATCCGCTGCTGCTGCTGCATCTGCTCCTGGTGGCGCTGCTCATGATCATCTTCCCCTACAGCAAGCTGCTGCACATGCCCGGACTCTTCTTCAGCCCGACGCGCAATCAGGTCGACAACCCGCGCGAGCAGCGTCACATCGCGCCCTGGGCCAGGAAGCTCGAGCAGTCATGAGCCGCCTGATTCGAGCGCCCCAGTCGTCCGCTTACAGAGGTTGATCCATGGCCAAGGCAACGTTCGAAGTCCCAGAACTGACCCAATACACCGAGGTTCCGTCCGTCACGCCCGGAGCCATGGCGCACAGCGCGCCCTTCAAATCCAAGGAAGATTTCCAGACGCCGCTCGGTTTCCCCGGCGAGCTGGTCGACGACTGGCAGACCAAGGCCATCGACAAGATGGGCGAGCTGCTGGGCAAGTACCGCTCGCTGCGCGTCTACATGGACGCCTGCGTCAAGTGCGGTGCCTGCACCGACAAATGCCATTATTTCCTCGGCACCGGCGATCCGAAGAACATGCCGGTCGCGCGTCAGGATCTGATGCGCAAGGTCTACCGGCGCTATTTCACCCTGAGCGGCAAGCTGTTCCCCAAGCTGGTCGGTGCCGAGGACTTCACCGAGGAAGTGCTCGACGACTGGTATAGCTACTTCCATCAGTGCTCGCAGTGCCGGCGCTGTTCGGTGTTCTGTCCCTATGGCATCGATACGGCTGAGATTTCCATGGCCGCGCGCGAGATCATGGACTCGATCGGCGTCGGTCAGAAGTACTGCAACGAGATCATCGGCAAGGTCTACAAGATCGGCAACAACCTGGGGTTGCCCGGCCCGGCGCTGGTCGACACGCTCGAAGGGCTGGAAGAAGACGTCTACGACGACACCGGCGTCAAGGTGCGCTATCCGATCGATGAGGAGGGCGCTGAGATCCTGTTGGTGACGCCCTCGGCGGACTTCTTCGCCGAACCGCACGTCGACGGCCTGATCGGCTACGGCAAGGTGTTCCACGAGGCGGGCGTGTCCTGGACCCTGAGTTCGTATGCCTCCGAGGCGGCCAACTTCGGCATGTTCATCGGCTCCTACGACAACATGCGCCGCGTGGCCCAGCGCATCCGCGAGGCGGCGATCAAGCTCAAGGTCAAGCGCATCGTCTTCGGCGAGTGCGGACATGCCTGGCGCGTGGCCTATTCGTTCCTGAATACGCTGGCCGGTCCCTGGGACTTCCTCGATCCGCGCTATCCGGTGCCGCAGCACATCTGCGAGTTCACCTATGAGCTCATCCAGCAGGGCAAGCTCAATCTCGACAAGAGCGAGAACGACGATAAGGTGCTGACCTATCACGACTCCTGCAACGTCGCGCGCGCCTCGCGCATGGGCAGCACGCCGGGCGGTCAGTTCGAGATCCCGCGCGCCATCATCCGCGCGACCTGCAACAACTTCTACGATATGGACGAGGACACCATCCGCGACCGCACCTTCTGTTGCGGCGGCGGCGGTGGGTTGCTGACCGACGATCTCATGGAGCTGCGCGTCAAGGGCGCCAAGCCGCGACTCGATGCGCTCAACAACGTGATCCAGGAAAAGGGCGTGACGCACATGGCCGCCATCTGCGCCATCTGCAAGAGCCAGTTCACCAAGGTCTTGCCCTATTACGGCCTGGAGATGGATCAGATCGTCAGCGTCCATCAACTCGTTTCCAACGCCATCGTGCTCACGCCTGGGCCGGATGACGACGAGGACGAAGACGACGACGAGCCGGATCTGGACGATCCGAACGAAGAAGAAGAAACAGACGAGGCGGCCTGACCGGGGCCATCGAAGCGCGGCGTCTCCGGATCAATCCACTAGAGCCGGCTGCGCGACCTGATACGAATCCCCTGATCCCCGCGTCAGGGTTCAACTGGTACGGAGAACGATTGAGATGGCGACTTCCAGCGACGAGATGAAGATGAAGCCGACCTGGCGTCGATTCGAGGACGGCGAACACGTCTGGGACAACCTGACCGACAAGATCTTCAATCAGGACCGCTCCCACAAGTGTCCGACCTATGTCCACAAGACGCCGCCCTGTCAGGGGAGCTGTCCCTCGGGCGAGGACATCCGCGGCTGGCTGCAGATCGTGCGCGGCATGGAGAAGCCGCCGCAGGGCATGGACTGGCAGGAGTATGCCTTCCGTCGTTCCACCGATGCCAACCCCTTCCCGGCGATGATGGGCCGCGTCTGTCCGGCGCCCTGTCAGGACGGCTGTAATCGCAACGAGCTGGAAGACTTCGTCGGCATCAACTCGGTCGAGCAGTTCATCGGCGACACCGCCATCGCCAACGGTTACACCTTCGAGGCGCCCGAACTCGACACCGGCAAGCGCATCGCCATCGTCGGCGGCGGTCCCGCCGGTCTGGCGGCGGCGTATCAACTGCGTCGCAAGGGCCATAGCTGCACCATCTTCGAGGCCAACGACGGTCTGGGCGGCATGTTCCGCTTCGGCATCCCCGGCTATCGCGTGCCGCGCGACAAGCTCGACGCCGAGATCCAGCGCATCCTCGACATGGGCCGGGTCGAGGTCAGGCTCAAGACCCGCATCGGCACCGATGTCACGGTCGAGCAGCTCGAAAAGGACTATGACGCCATCCTCTGGGCCATCGGTTGTCAGAGCGGTCGCGGTCTGCCGGTGCCCGGCTGGGAAGGCACGCCGAACTGCGTCACGGGTGTCGCCTTCCTCAAGGCGTTCAACGAAGGCCGCATGAAGGTCACGGCCGGCAAAGTCGTCTGCGTCGGCGGTGGCGACACCTCGATCGACGTGGTCTCGGTCGCGCGTCGTCTCGGCCATGTCAACAAGAGCAACCCGAACGAGCTGCCCGAGACCGTGATCCGCGACGGCTATGTCGCCCACGATGCCGCCAGTGCCGCCGCCGCTCAGGGCGCCGAGGTCACGCTGACCTCGCTCTTCACCCGCGACAAGATGACCGCCTCCGAGCACGAGGTCGATGATGCGACCCGCGAGGGCGTGACCATACTCGACGGCGTGATGCCGGTCGAGGTCATCAAGGACGCCAATGGCCGCGCCATCGGTTTGAAAGTCGCCGACTGCACCATGACCGACGGTCGTCCGACTCCGGTCGAGGGCACAGAGCGCGTGCTCGAAGCCGACCTGATCGTCTCGGCGATCGGGCAGGGCGGCGATCTCTCGGGCCTGGAGCAGCTCGACAACGGGCGCGGTCTGATGGACTCCGACAAGTTCTATCAGGTGCCGGGCAAGGCCGGACACTTCGTCGCCGGCGACATCATCCGTCCGCACCTGCTGACCACCGCCATCGGTCAGGCCTGGATCGCCGCCGACTCGATCGACGCCTATGTGATGCAGGCCGAGCACAAGCGCCGTCCGAAAGTCGACGTGCACCACTTCAACCTGCTCGACAAGCTCACCGAAGCCCATCTGGCGCCTGAGTCCTTCGTCGCCGGTCAGGCCGGCGATATGCGCGGAACCTCGGATGCCAACTATGCGATCCACAACTATGAGGATCGCTCCGGCGCCGAAGTCATTCCGCACGAAGAGTTGTTCCTGGGGCACTTCAACTATGTGCCGCGCAATCTGCGCAAGGAAGAGGTGCCGAGCGCCGACGAGGTGCTGGGCCACTTCCACGAGCGCGTCATCGGTCTGACCGAGCCGGAAGCGATCGACGAGGCCAAACGCTGCATGAGCTGCGGTCTGTGCTTCGAGTGCGACAACTGCGTCATCTTCTGTCCGCAGGATGCCGTGTTCCGGGTCGACAAGGGTAGCCGCACCACGGGTCGCTATGTCGATACCGACTATGCCAAGTGCATCGGCTGTCACATCTGTGCCGACGTCTGTCCGACCGGCTACATCAAGATGGGTCTGGGCGAGTGAGGCCCCTGGAGGCGTCGATGGTCAACGCTGTAGTCAGAGCCGGCCTGCTGACGCTGGGTCTGGTGTGGGCGGTACTTGCCGCCGACACCGCCCTGGCCGATGAGGTCAAGCGATACGTGGTCGAGGGCTCGCCCGCCGCCGAGCGGGAGTCCTGTGTCGAACCGACCGAGACGATGCGCCGCATGCACATGGAATTCATCAAGCATCAGCGTATCTCCACGGTTCACGAGGGCATCCGGGGCACCAAGTACAGCCTCACCGGGTGCGTCGACTGTCACATCAGTTATGACGCGAACCGGAATCCCCAGCCGATCGATCAGCCCGATCAATTCTGCGGGGCCTGTCACAACTATGCCGCCGTGGATCTGAACTGCTTCGACTGTCACGCCTCCGTGCCCAACCGGCCCGGTGCCGATGCCGAGGCCGCGCATCGCGCGGCCGGTGTCACGGGTGCGCCTCATGGGGGAGGGCACTGAACCATGAACGAGAACACAACCAATATCGACGCCAATGCCAAGACTGAGGCGGTCGAGGCCATCGACGCCGGACGTCGCGGCTTCATCGGCACCGCCGCCGGATTGAGCGCCGCCGCCCTGGTGGCGCCGGGCGTTTTTCTGCACAGCGTCGCGGCCGCGCCGCGTACCGAGCCGGTCACGGGCGATGTGCGCTGGGGCCTGCTGATCGACACGGCCAAGTGCGCCGACGGCTGTTCGGCCTGTGTCGACGCCTGCGACCGTGAAAACGGCCTGGATCTCCAGGAACCGCACGGCTCCGAGTCCAAGTGGGAGCATCAGAAGTCGGTCTGGATCCGCAAGGTCAAGCTCCAGGACAACCAGACCGGGCGCATCACCCAGCTCCCGCTGATGTGTCAGCACTGCGAGCATCCGCCCTGTGTCGACGTCTGCCCGACCGGCGCCTCCTTCAAACGCGCCGACGGCATCGTCATGGTCGACCGCCATCTGTGCATCGGCTGTCGTTACTGCATGATGGCCTGCCCCTACAAGGCGCGCAGCTTCATCCATCAGCCGACGACCGGCCAGTTGACCGCCGTGCCGCGCGGCAAGGGCTGTGTCGAGAGCTGCAATCTGTGCGTGCACCGGCGTGACAACGGCGAGGAATCGACCGCGTGCGTCGATGCCTGCGCGCAGGAAGGGCACGGGGCCATCGTCTTCGGCGATCTCAAGGATCCCGACAGCGCCATCAGCCAGCGTCTGCGCGAGATCCCGAGCCGGCAGATCCGCGAGGATCTGGTGTTGAACACGGGCGTGCGTTACGCCGGCGTCTGAGTCCACTTTTCAGCCTTCGCGTACCGAGGCGAGGCCAGGGGTTTATCGAAATGAAACGAGTCGTCTATCGCGAATGGCGCATCCCGCCCGAGCGTTACTGGAGTCTGCTGGGCTTCCTGGCGGCCCTGATCGGGATCGCGGCGCTCTCATTCGGCTACATGGAACACCAGGGCCACTGGGTCAGCGGCATGAACAACTCGGTGGTCTGGGGCACGCCGCATGTGTTCGCGGTCTTCCTCATCATCGCGGCCTCGGGGGCGCTCAACATCGCCTCGATCGGCACCGTGTTCAAGAAGCCGATCTACAAACCGCTCGGACGGCTCTCCGGCCTGCTGGCGGTAGCGATGCTGATGGGCGGTCTGCTGGTGCTGGTCATGGATCTCGGGCGCCCGGAGCGTCTGATCGTGGCCATGACCAACTACAACTTCAGCTCGATCTTCGCCTGGAACATCTTCCTCTATACCGGCTTCATGGCCATCGTCATCGCGTATCTGTGGTCGATGGCCGACCGTCAGGGCGGACCGTTCAACTATCCGATCGGCATCCTGGCGCTGGTCTGGCGTCTGGCGCTGACCACGGGTACCGGCTCGATCTTCGGCTTCCTGGTGGCGCGTCAGGCCTATGATGCCGCCATCCTCGGTCCGATGTTCGTGGCGCTGTCCTTCGCCTATGGGCTGGCGGTGTTCATGCTGGTGCTGATGTTCGGCTTCGAGGAGGAGGGACGCCCGATCGGCCCGCGCATGATGCGCCGGTTGCGCAATCTGCTGGCGCTCTTCATCGGCATCGCGCTCTATTTCACGCTGGTCTATCACCTGACCAATCTCTACATGGCCAAGAACGACAGCCTGGAGCACTGGTTGCTGCTCAGCGGCGGGATCTACACCTTCCTGTTCTGGGTCGGCTGGATCCTGGTCGGCAGTCTGGCACCGATGTGGATCCTCTATCATCCGGTGCTGAGTCAGAAGCGCGAGTGGATCATTGGCGCCTGCACCCTGGTCATCGTCGGCGGCTTCTCGGCCATGTATGTCATCATCATCGGCAGCCAGGCGTTCCCGATCGCGATGTTCCCCGGTCACACCATCCTCGAATCCGGCTTCGCCGATGGCGTCAATGGCGCTGCCGCGCCCTACTGGCCGACCATCCCTGAGATCCTGCTCGGCGTCGGCGGCGTGGCCGTAGCGCTGCTGATCACGGCGGTCGGCGTGCGGGTGCTGCAATTCATGCCCGAGTCGCTGGCCGATGACGTGGTCGCACCGGACGAGGAGACGCTGGACGCGGCGCCCTTCGCCAAGCCGGCCTGAGATGGCGTCGCTCTACATCGCCGCGCCGCAAAAGTCCTCCGGCAAGACCACGCTCTCGATCGGTCTTTGTCGTGAATTCACGCGGCGCGGTCTGGTCGTCCAGCCGTTCAAGAAGGGGCCGGACTACATCGATCCGTTGTGGCTCGGTCAGGCGGCCGGGCGTTCCTGCTTCAATCTCGACTTCCATACCATGTCCGAGTCCGAGATCCGCTCGGCCTTCGCCCGCGAGCTGGGCGCGGCGGATCTGGGGCTGATCGAGGGCAATGTCGGACTGTTCGACAGCACGCGGCTCGACGGTGCGCACAGCAACGCCGAGCTGGCCAAGCTGATCGGTGCGCCCGTGGTGCTGGTGGTCAACTGTCATGGTCTGGCGCGCGGGATTGCGCCGCTGCTCCAGGGCTATCTGGCCTTCGATCCGGAACTCGACATCGCGGGCGTGATCCTGAACAAGGTCGGCGGCGGGCGGCATGGCGAGAATCTGGTGCGGGTCGTCGAGCATTACACCGATCTGCCGGTCCTGGGGCTGCTGCGCCGCACCGATGAGATCAGCATCGACGAGCGTCATCTGGGTCTGATGCCGAGCAACGAGACCGAAGACGCCGAGGTCTGGATCGAGCGCATCCGCGCCCGGATCGCCGATCAGGTCGATCTGGATCGGCTGTTGGAGATCGCCGAGCACGCACCGACTCCAGAGCCTGAGCCAGTCGGGGTCATCCAACCTGCTCGCGATGGCGATCTGGTGCGCATCGGCATCGCCCGCGACGCCGCCTTCGGGTTCTACTATCCCGACGATCTGCGCGCACTCGCCGCCGGCGGGGCCGAACTGGTGCCTTTCAGCCCGATTTCCGACAGCGTGCTGCCCGAGGTCGACGCGCTCTTCATCGGCGGCGGTTTCCCCGAATACCGCATGGCCGAGCTGGAAGACAATCGGTTGATGCGTCAGGCCATCCGCGATTTCGTCGCCGACGATCGCCCGTTGTATGCCGAGTGCGGCGGCCTCATGTATTTGTGTTCGCGGTTGTGCTGGAAGGGCGAGCGGCGCTCCATGGTCGGCGCCCTCGATGCCGATGTCGAGATGTGCGACCGACCCCAGGGTCGCGGTTATGTGCGTCTGAGTGAAACCGAAGCGTTTCCCTGGCCGCGTCTGGAATCCGCGCCGCCCGACGAGATCGCCGCTCACGAGTTTCATCATTCGGCCATCCTGAAACCCGATCCCGACTGGCGCTATGGCTATACCGTGCGTCGGGGTACCGGCATCGACGGCTCGCATGATGGCATCGTCCAGGGTAATCTGTTGGCCTGTTACAGCCATCTGCGCGCCGTGGGCGGCAACCGCTGGACCGATCGTTTTCTGGCTCATATTCGTCGCACGCTCTGAAAGCGCGCGGCCCGCTGTTCACCTTCGACATTGAGCCGTGTCGCCGATGCGGTCCGTTGGCCTGTCGTGCTGGACGTGGTTCAAAAGGGGTCTGATGATGTTCAAGCTGACACCCGCCGCCGCCGAGCAAGTCCTCAAGGCGGCCAAGCAAGGCGGTACCGAGGGCATGTGCCTGCGTCTGGCCGCCGGCCGGAATCCCGATGGAAGCATCGATTACCGCATGGGGTTCGACGACCTCACCGAGGACGACATCCGTCTGACCAGCGAGGGCGTGGAGATCGTCATCGCGCCCGACTATGTTTCGCTGCTCGACCAGACGACACTGGATTATGTCGAACTGGAGCCGGGGCAGTTTCATTTCATCTTCCTCAATCCCAGGGATCCGACCTATCGCCCGCCGAGCGGCGGCTGATCGCGTGTCCGGATCATGGACCTCAGTCACGAGGACAGTCTGCGGCTCCACGTCCTGCTGGCCAGTCAGCCGCTGGCCATCCGCATCGACGAAGACCGGATGCGGGTCCAGGGCCTGACCGAGCGCGGCGAGTCGAGCGTCCAGCTCAATCCCAATACCGCGCCCGAGCGCTATCTGCGCCAGGTGCGCGAACTCATCTCCGGGCATGTGCTTGGCTCGCCCGGTGGGTATCCGGTCTATCTCAGCCGCTGGACCCGTCTGGGTCAGATGCGCGACGAGAGTCTGGCGCAACTGCTGCGGCTCGGCGAACCGGAAGCCGTGGTCGCCGCCGTCGGCTCGCCTGGACTGACCGACGAGCTGGCACGCCGCGCCTGGTGGGTGATGGAGGACGCCGGCAACGCGCGCCGGATGCTGGCCAATCCGCGCGTGCGCGACGGACGCATGGGGCCGGTCCTGGCCGAGTATCTGCTCCAGTATCTGCCGTTCGAGACCGACTCGGAGGCAATGATTGAGAGTGTGCGGCTGATCCTGCACCCTGGACTGCTCGACGACGAACGGCGGCGCGATCTCTGGACGCGCGCGGCGCGCAGGCCGGCCTGGCTGGCGGGGTTTCTGTGTGCCGGGTTCGACGACTGGCCCGAGCCGGCGCCGGCCCGCGCACGCCCTGAATCGCTGAGGTCTCCGGCGAACGCTGATGATCCGGTCGCGCACCTGTTGGTGCGACTCCATACGCCTGCCGGTCAGGGTTATCTCAAGACCATGGCGCGCATCCTGGACAAACCGCCCAACCAGGATGTCCTGCTGACTGTCCTCGACTGTCTGCGTGCAACCTTCGCGCCCCTGCGCCCCGAGGGCGATCCCGATCTCGGACTCGAAGCCCTGATCCGCGACGCCGAGGACTTCCCGTCCTCTGATCCGCGCCTGCTCGAACTGGCGCATGTCTGTGCCGACTGTCGCGCCGAACTCCAGGCCATGCGTTTCCTCTCCGGTGTCGGCTATGCCCTGATCCGGCCGCTACTGTCCGATCCGACCACCCAGGGCACCCTCATGCGCCGCAAGCTGGCCCCCGTGCTGACAGCGATGGCGAACCAGATCGAACGCTTGATCGCGGACCGGGATTAGCCGCTGGCGTCGATGACGCTGAGCGGTTTGAGCGTCAGGAGGTTTCCGATTCAGAGCCGAAAAGAGTCGTGCCAGTGCTCAACGGTGTTTGGATGCCACTGAGTCCGAAATGCTGATAGGCCGACTGGGTGGCCATGCGTCCGCGCGGGGTGCGCATCAGAAATCCCTGCTGGATGAGGAAGGGTTCGAGCACGTCCTCGATGGTTCCGCGTTCCTCACCGATGGCGGCCGCCAGGCTTTCGACCCCGACCGGACCGCCGTCGAACTTCTCGATGACAGCCGAGAGCAGGCGCCGGTCCATGTGATCGAAGCCGAGCGCATCAACCTTGAGCATGGAGAGCGCGCGGTCGGCGATCTCGGCGCTGATGCGTCCGTCACCGCGTACCTGGGCATAGTCGCGTACCCGGCGCAGCAGCCGATTGGCGATGCGCGGCGTGCCGCGCGCGCGCCGCGCGATCTCGGCTGCACCGTCCGGTTCGGCCTCGATGCCGAGAATGCCGGCTGAGCGTTGCACGATATGGGTCAGATCTTCGGCCGAATAGTATTCGAGCCGCTGCACGATACCGAAACGGTCACGCAGCGGCGAGGTCAGCAGTCCCGCGCGCGTGGTGGCGCCGACCAGGGTGAAGGGCGGCAGATCCAGCTTGATCGAGCGCGCCGCCGGTCCTTCACCGATCATGATATCGAGCTGATAGTCCTCCATCGCCGGATAGAGCACCTCCTCGACCACCGGACTCAGACGATGGATCTCGTCGACGAACAGCACGTCGCCCGGATCGAGATTGGTCAGGAGCGCAGCCAGATCGCCGGGTTTCTCCAGCACTGGCCCGGATGTCTGACGCAGATTGACCTGCATCTCGTGGGCGATGATGTGCGAGAGCGTGGTCTTGCCCAGTCCGGGCGGGCCGAAGATCAGCACATGGTCGAGCGCCTCCTTGCGCCCACGCGCCGCGCCGATGAAAATCTCCATTTGCTCGCGCACCGCCGGTTGTCCGACATAATCGGCGAGCTTACGTGGACGGATGGCGCGATCGATGGCGCGGTCGTCGGCGCCAGCCTCGGCGGTGATGAGTCGGTCTGGATCGTTCATGGGGTTCGAGTGGAAGCGAAGAAGGATCGGTTGAGCTGGGAGCGGACCGCGATCGGCACATCTCGCTGTACAGGTGGCCCTGGTGTCTCCTAAGGTGTTGTGGTCAGCTTAACGGGATGCGCTCATAATGTCTGCAATCGAATCGCCAACTGCTCGCTCCAGGGCCTCATGAGGATGCCACGCCTGACTCCGACGCTCGGCCTGACGTTACTGCTGACACTGGCCATCGGCCTGCTCACGCCGCTCGACGGCTGGGCCAAGAAGCGCGGTTCCTCCAGTGGCGGCTATTCGCGCCCCGCGTCGAGCCTGAGTCAGCGCACGCCATCGACACGCCCGAGCGCCATCAAACGTACCCCATCGGTCAGCGGTGGCTACAGCCGCCCGCGTACATCGCCATCGGCCATCAGCTCTCCCGCAACACGCGGCAGCGCCACGGATCAGACGCTCTCGCGCCAGGGCTCGAAACGCGCGCTCGACGACTTCCGTCGCCAGCGCGAACCCGAGGCGCCCGCCATCGAAACGGTCTGGAACCGGCCCTCGACCAGCGGAACGGCCCCGAGTGCGCCACGCCGGCCCTCGACGCTCGATTCCATTGGCGACGCCATCGGCGGATACGGCGGACGTGGCAGCGCCACCCCCTGGACGGGCGGCGGCCGGCAGATACCGGCGACGCGGCCGGCTCGGTCCCCGTCTTCGTTCGGTCCCTGGAGCGCCGTGCTGCTCTGGGGATTGCTCGAAACCCTGTCGCGGCCCGGACATGCCGAGTTCTTCTACCATCATGCCGATGATCCGGGCTATCGCCAATGGCGCGCCGATGCCGAAGAGCAGGCGCGCGAGGATCCGGCGCTGGCGCGCCAGTTGACCGAACTCGACACCCGGCTGGCCTCGATGTCGGGGCCGCGTGACCCCAATTATCCAGCCCCCGAGATCGAATCGCCCGGCTTTCCCTTCGGAGCCTTGCTGACGGCGCTGTTTCTGCTGCTCATCGCGGCCGTATTCATCGTCGTGCTTTGGCGGCGCTTCTTCGGCGAGGTCGGCCGGCGCCGGCCCGCCGTGAAGCATGATAGAGGCTCGGGCAAGCGAACGGCCTATCGTCCCGACTGGTTCCGCGTCGGCATGACCCTGCCGGTCGATCCATCGCTGTTCATCCTGGCCGAGCCGCTGACCAAGCTCCAGGCGCCACGGTCGGCGAGCGGCAGCGGTCTGGTTTCGGTCGAGCGTGTGGGCGAGGTCCGAGGCGAAGGCGTGACCTGGTACCGACTCTACGTCTCGGGCGGCGACGGATTCTTCCAGGTGCACCTGGATGCGCCTGGTCAACCCGACGAGTGCCGCTATTTCTCGCGCCTCGACGTGGTCGAACCGGCCGATGCAGACGAGTGGGGCGTCTGGCTCGATCGCGACGAGGGTCTGATCGGCTGGCCGGAGTTCCAGACCCAGGATGGCCAGCTCTATGCCCGTCTCTGGTCGCCGGGCCAGACGCGCCGCGAACCGTACTCGCTTCGCGAAACCCTGGAGGCCGCCGACGGCACGGACATCGAGCCGTGCCGGCAGCAGGCCATGCTCTATACGCGCGCCACCGGTGCCCAGCCGCCGATGCCGAGTACCGAATATCTGCTGGTGGCCGCCAACGAGCAGGGTGACGGCGCCTGGGTGTCACTCCATGTCGGGATCGATATCCCCGTCGCCAGCCTGAACCTGAGCTGACCGCCTCAGCCGTCACGAACCGCTTGCCCGCAACACTCCTGGAGTCCATAACGTGACCGATACGCTCGATATCCTGTGGCAGACGCTCAACAGCGGACTGCCGATCCTGTTGCTGCACTTTCTCACCACCCTGGCGCTGCTGGGGTTGGGTGTCGGCTGTTATGCCCTCATCACGCCCTTTCGCGAGCGCGCCCTGATCCGGCAGGGAAACACCGCCGCCGGACTGACGCTCGGCGGCGCCTGGGTCGCCCTGGCCATCCCCCTGGCCGCCACGCTGGCCACCAGCGGCGTCTGGCTCGACATCCTGCTGTGGGGGAGCGTGGCGGTGCTGATCCAGCTGCTGACCTTTGGGGTCTTCATCGTATCGTTTCGCGATTTTCGCGCCGCCATCGAGTCGGGCAACGTGGCCGCTGCCGCGCTGTTGGTCGGAGTGCAGATGGCCGTCGCGCTGCTGAACGCCGGCGCCATGGCCGGTTGATCGGCCCGCTCGATCGTCCAGTCAGTCGGCCGTCACGCGACTCCGCTGTCAGCTGTCGCCCGCTCGCTTGAGACACCAACGTATTTCCGTACTCGAACACCTTTTCTGTCATCGTCAGGAGCTGCTGTCCATGTTCAATTTCATCCGTCACTTCGTTGGGGTCAAGACCGACCAGGCCGTCCAGAGCGGCATCGAGGCCCTGGTGCGCTGGGACCCCAAGGGCGCGACCGAGGCCGAGCTGCGTGTCATGGAGCAGCATCTCGACGAACTGGGCCTGGAAGTCGCCCAGGCGCGCGCCGTCTACGAGCGCGAGAAACAGGAGGCCGACGCCATCCAGACGCTGCTCGATCAGCGCATGGCGGCCGCCGAGATGCTGCAAGGCCAGCTCGCGACGGAGGCCGATCCGACCCGTCGCACGGCACTCGAACAGAGTCTGCACACCCTGCTCGACATGCTGGAGCAGATGACCCCGGACGTGGAGCGCGAAGCCAGCGAGGCGACGGATGCCCAAGCGTTCCTGGCGATGCTGGAACAGACCTATGCCGATGCAGGAACCAAGCTCAAGGAGGCCCGCCGTCAGCTGGAGCGTGCCGAGCGCGACATGCGGCGAGCCGAGCAGCAGCGCGAGCAGGCCGAGCGTCAGGCCGAAGCCGCGCGCCGCGCCGCCGGACTCAGCGGCACCACCAGCAGCCTGAACGTGGCTTTGAAGGCGATGAACGACGCGGCGGCACGCGATCTGGCCCAGGCCGAGGCCGCGAGCCTGAAGGCCAAGCTGCTCGCGCCCACGCGCCCCGAGCAGGATGATCCCAACATCGCTGCCGCCCTGGCCGCTGCCAGTGGCAAAGGGCCCGTTCCGCAGTCGGCCAGTGAGCGTCTGGCACGACTGAAGGCGCGTCAGGGCTGAGCCACCTCTGAGCTATCTGGACAATCAGCGATCGTGGCGCCGAAGCGGATGGGAGTCTGGCGCGGATGACTTGGATCAAGGCGGGGGGCTGCACCGCCTTGCAGAATCGCGTCCGGCTTTCGTCCATCCTGTCCAGTCATCCTGCGAGTCGATCCAATCATGTCATCCATCATCACCGACGCCTTCACCCACGATCATCATGCCTGTGACCATCGGCTGGCCGCCGCCGAGAAGAGCCTGACCAGCGGCGACTGGGAGGCTATCGGCCGGGCGTCCGAGGCGCTGATCTCGGCCGTGAACCATCATTTCGACGTCGAGGAACAGACGCTCTTCCCACGTCTGGCGAGCCTCTATCGGGTCGCGGCCAATCCGATCGAGGTCATGTGCTCCGAGCACGCTCAGATGCGCGCCCTGCTCGGTGATCTGGGCGAGGCGGTCGCGCAACGCGACCGCGATACCTGCCAGGGCGTGCTGGAGACCTTCCATTTCCTCACCCAGCAGCACAACTCCAAGGAAGAGATCGTGCTCTATCCCATGGCCGATGGCGCGCTGCGCGATCAGGCGACCGAGATCGCCGGGCTGGTGGCGCGTGAGTCCTGAGACCGACGCGACGCTCGAACTCGACGTGCGCCGGCTCGAACCGCCCGAGCCGCTCGAACGTATCCTCGATACGCTCGCCGACATGCCTAGGGACGCGCGACTGCGGGTCGTGCATCGGCGCGAGCCGTTCCCGCTCTACGACCTGCTGCGCCGTCTGGGCTACCAGTGGCACACCGAGGGCGCGGACGAGTATTTCGAGATCCTCATCTGGTCCTGAAGCGGAGATCACGCCGTGCTCAATACCGCTGGACTCAGCCTGGATCAGGCACCGCCGATCCGGGTGCCTTTTTCCTTCTTCCTGGCCGCGCCGTTCTTCGTTTTCCTGGCGGGTGCGCTACTGCTGTGGCAGGGCGAGTCGGCCCTGCTGACGCGCTGGTCGCCGAGCGCCCTGGCGCTGACCCATCTGATCGCACTCGGCTTTCTGACTCAGGTGATGCTGGGCGCCTTGTTCCAGATGCTGCCGGTTCTGATCGGCGCGCGCGTGCCGGGGGCGAACTGGATTGCACCGCTGGTGCAGGGGTGCCTGATCCTGGGGACGCTGGCGCTCGCGGTTGGACTCCAGTGGGGCGGGGCCGTCTGGCTCAGTCTGGGGGGCGGTGCGCTCGCGATCGGGCTGGCCGCGTTCATGGGGGCGGCCGGGATCGCGCTCGTACATGGCCGGGGTGCGCTGCGCACGCTCCAGGCAATGCGGCTGGCGCTCTTCGGATTGCTGATGACGCTGCTGCTCGGCGTGTGGCTGGTGGCTGGCCTGGTCGGCGTGCCGGTCGACGGACTGACGGCCTGGGTCGATCTGCATCTCGGCTGGGCGCTGCTCGGCTGGGTCGGAATGCTGATCCTGGGCGTCGGCTATCAGGTGGTGCCCATGTTCCATGTCACACCGGCCTATCCGGCCTGGCTGGCGCGACCGGCAGCCTGGGTGATCCTGAGCGGCCTGCTGCTGGCTACAGCCGCGACGCTCATGGGTTGGGGCGGTCTGGCGGTCTGGGGATTCGGGTCCGCCGTCGGAGTTCTGGCCGTCTTCGCGCTGGTGACGCTGGACCGGCAGCGCCAGCGCGAGCGTCCGCGTATCGATGTCACGCTGCTGTACTGGTGGAGCGCCATGCTGAGCGCATTGCTGGCGGCTGTGGTCTGGCTGTCAGGCGGGCGAGCGGAACTGGTCGGGGTACTGGTCCTGATCGGCGTCGGACTCGGACTGCCGAGCGGGATGCTGTTCAAGATCATGCCGTTTCTGAGCTGGTTCCATCTCCAGCATCGGCAGGTCGCGGCGCGGCGTTTCGACGTGCGGCTGCCGCACATGCAGGCGTTCATCCCCGAGCGCTGGGCGCGCGTGCAGTTCGGGCTGCATCTGAGCGCACTGCTGGCGCTGACGCTGGCGACCACCTGGCCTGAAACGGTCTGGCTGACGCCGCTCGGCGCACTCATGATGATGAGCGCCGCCGCACTGCTGAGCTGGCTCCAGCTCGGCTGCTATCGGCGTCATCTCCAGATCGGACGGCGTTTCCTCACTTCTTGCGCTCGGTGAAACGCTTGAGCCGCTGCTTCTTGGCGATCTGACGCGCCGTGAGCGTGTTGCGCTTGCCCTGATAGGGATTGGAACCGCTCTTGAACTCCAGCCGCAACGGCGTGCCCAGCAGATCGAGCTCCTTGCGGAAGCGGTTGATGAGATAGCGCTTGTAGGTCTCGGGTACCACGTCGGTCTGGTTGCCGTGGATGACGATGATCGGCGGGTTGCGTCCGCCCTGATGGGCATAGCGCAGTTTGATGCGCCGGCCGTGGACCAGCGGCGGCTGATGCTCCATCACCGCCGCTTCCAGCAGCCGGGTCAGTTCAGGCGTCGACAGGTCGCGCGTGGCATTGGCATAGGCCAGATCGACATCGTCGAGCACATGGCCGACACCACTGCCGTACAGCGCCGAGACCCGGTGCAGCTTGGCGAAATCCAGAAACGCCAGCTTGCGCGCGAACTGATCGCGCACCCGGTTGCGTGCATCCGGGTCCAGCCCGTCCCATTTGTTGATCGCCACCACCAGCGCCCGCCCGCTCTCGATGATATGCCCGGCGAGCGTGGCGTCCTGCTCGCCGATGCCCTCATGCGCATCGATCACCAGGATGATGACGTTGGCCTCTTCGATCGCTTGCAGGGTCTTGATGACGCTGAACTTTTCGATCGGGTCATGGACGCGCGCGCGCCGGCGCAGTCCGGCCGTATCGATCAGGGTGTAACGCTGGTCGTGGCCGGGCCGCTCGAAGGGGATGAAGATACTGTCGCGCGTGGTGCCCGGACTGTCGAACGTGACCTGCCGTTCCTCGCCGAGCAGCCGGTTGATGAGCGTGGACTTGCCCGCATTCGGACGCCCGACGACGGCGACCTTGATCCGGTCGTGCTCGATGTCCGCCGCATCCTCTTCCGCGCTCTCGGGTAGATGCTCGAAGACATGGTCGATGAGTCCGCGCACCCCCAGACCCTGGGTCGCGGACGCCGCCCAGGGATCGCCCAGCCCGAGCCGATGGAAATCGGTCACGGCCAGCGTCGGATCCATGGTGTCGCTCTTGTTGACGACCAGGGTGATCGGCTTGCCGAGCCGACGCAGTCGCTGAGCGATGTCGATGTCTTCGGGCGTGCAGCCGTCGCGGGTATCGACCATGAACAGCAGATGATCGGCCTCCTCGACGGCGCGCTGAACCTGACGCTCCATCAGTGCCTCGATTCCTTCCGCCGCAGTACCGATGCCGCCGGTGTCGACGATGACATAGGGGCGCGGTCCGATGCGCCCGATACCGTACTGCCGGTCGCGCGTCAGACCGGGGAAGTCGGCGACCAGCGCATCACGGGTACGCGTGAGACGGTTGAAGAGGGTCGATTTGCCGACGTTGGGGCGGCCGATCAGAGTGATGACGGGCAACATGCGGATCAGCGCTTCCCTTGAGTTGTGGTTTGATCGGATGGCGGCGTGCCGGATGAGGACTCGGCCGCCGGTGTCCGGGTCGCCGGCGGCGTCTTGGCGGCCGGCGCAGAGGGTGGGGTCGTCGTTGCGCCCAGCGTCAGCGCGGCGAGCGTGCCGTCGTCGGCATAGACATAGACGCGGTTGCCCGCGACCAGCGGGCGGGCGGTGATGCCGGACTTGGTCAGACGCATCCGCCCCACCAGTCGTCCATCACGCTTGTCGAGCAGATGCAGATAGCCCTCGAAGTCGCCGACCAGCAGCCGTTCGCCGAGCAGCGCGGGCGCGGTGAGCCGACGATAGCGCAGTTGGTCCTGACTCCAGCGCCCGGCGCCATCGGCCATCTCGGCGCCCCAGACCTGATCCTTGGAGTCGGTCACATAGAGTCCGCCGTCGTCGGCCACCAGTCCGGCGTGAGCCGAGAGTTCGCGTCGCCACAGCACTTCGCCCAGCTCGCGATCCACGGCGGCCAGATCGCCATTGTAGGCGCCGACATAGACCGTCGGGCCGACCACGACCGGATCGGCATCGATGTCGGCGATGCGCGCCAGTTCAGAGCGTCCGCTCGGACGGCTGACGGTCACTTCCCAGATCGGCAGACCATCCTTGGGATCGAGCTTGACCAGCTTGCCGCCCGAGAGTCCGACGATGATCCCGTTTTCGGTCAGGGCCGGGGTGCTGCTGCCGCGCAGGGTCAGGACCGGCGGCGGATAGTCGATGCGCCACTGGCTCTGGCCGGTTGCGGCGTCCAGGCCATGGAGACTGTCGTCGAGCGTATGGACGAAGACCCGGCCATCGGCCCCCAAACGCGGCACCGAGAGCACCTCGCTGCCGAGCTGGGCGCGCCAGAGTTCATGCCCGTCCCGGGTCGAGAGCGCGACCAGCTCGCCCTGGCTGGTGCCGAGCACCAGACGCTCGCCGGCCACGTCCGGTCCGCCGCTGAAGGCCAGCCCCGTGTCGCGCTGCCAGAGTTCGCGTCCCGAGTCGGCGGCGAGCGCCACCACCCGGCCGCGCGCATCGGCGACATAGAGCCGCCCCTCGGCGAGCGCCGGAACCAGATAGAGCCGCCGCTCCTCGGTGCCGCGCGTCGGGCGTGCCGACCAGAGTGTGTCGAACCGCGTCTCCTGCGCCAGGGGCGGCAGCGGCGAGGGCGGTGTCGGGTCTTTCTCCTTGCCGAACCAGGGGATACCGCCGCAGCCGGCCAGCAACAGGGCCGGCGCCAGAACCAGGCTGAGCCGCAAGAGCGAAGATCCGAAGCGAAGTCTCATCATGGCGGTATCCGGGCCGCTCAACCGGCGGCAGGCAGGTTGTCGAGCTTGAGTCGGATCAGTTGCGAGAGGCTGCTGCCCGACTCGATCGCACGCTGATAGGCCGCGCGCGCCGCGTCCAGATCACCGCGCGCGGCGGCGATGTCGCCACGCACGGCAGCGAACTCACCGGCGAAGGCGGGGCTGACGTCATATTTGTCGAGCGTCCTGGCGGCCGCGTCCAACTGGTTCTCGGCGAACTGGAGACGCGCCAGACGCAGTGCGGCCAGACGCGCGATGGCCGGATCGGGCGCGGTGTCGATCGCGTTCTGGAGCGCGGTCATGGCCTCGGCCGTCTGGCCGGCCTCGTGGAGCGCCTTGGCCGCGACCAGGGCGCCGAGCGCCGGGTAGGGCGTGGAGCCGAAGTCGTCCTCAAGCCGGTCGATCTGCTTGCTCACCGCCTCGGTCTGCTTGTCGGCGGCATCGAGCATCAATTGCTCGAAGGCCATGGACGCCTGGCTGGCGGTGCTCTCCTGATGGCCGATCCACAAGCGCCAGCCCCAGATGGCAGCCAGACCGATGGCCGCGCCGGCGATCACCGACAGACCATTGTCTTTCCACCAGGTCTTGATCGCCTCGACTTTCTCGTCGTCGGTTTCGTAGCTCACGACAGTCTCCGTCAATAGGGGGTCAAAGCATCTCGGTGAGGAAGGCGGCCACGTCCTCATGGCGCAGCTCGCGCTGCCCGGACTCGCCGCGCAGATCCTTCACGCCGATGACGCCGCGTTCCAGTTCCTCGTCGCCCAGGATCAGAGCGAAGCGCGCTCCGCTCTTGTCGGCCTTCTTGAACTGGCTCTTGAAGCTGCCGCCGCCGCCGTTGGACTGTAGACGCAGACGGGGCAGGGCATCGCGCAGTCGCTCGGCCAGCGCGGGCGCGGCCGCTTCGGCGCGTTCGCCGACGGCGACCAGATAGGCGTCGAGGCGCCGCTCGGGGGCGAATCCGGACTGCTCCAGGATCTCGACCAGCCGCTCCAGCCCCATGGCGAAGCCGACCGCCGGGGTCGCTCGCCCGCCGAGCTGCTCGACCAGTCCATCATAGCGCCCGCCGGCGCAGACCGTCCCCTGAGCGCCGAGATCCTCGGTGATCCACTCGAAGACGGTGCGATTGTAATAGTCCAGACCGCGCACCAGACGCGGGTTGATCTGATAGTCGATGCCGGCGGCATCGAGTCCGGCACGCAGACGCTCGAAGTGCGCGCGCGTCTCCTCGCCCAGGACGTCCATGAGACTGGGCGCGTCGACCAGCAGCCGCTGGGTCTCGGGGTGCTTGGAGTCCAGGATGCGCAGCGGATTGGTGCTCAGGCGCCGCTGGCTGTCGGCGTCGAGCTGGTCGGCGCGCGCCTGGAGATAGTCCACCAGTCGCTCGCGATAGACCTGACGCTCGGCGCTGTCGCCCAGGGTGTTGATCTCCAGCCGGAAGCTGTCGAGTCCCAGACGCCGCCACAGCCGCGCCGTCAGCAGGATGACCTCGACGTCGATGTCGGGACCGGCCAGCCCGAAGGCTTCCACGCCGATCTGATGGAACTGACGATAGCGTCCGCGCTGCGGGCGCTCGTAGCGGAACATTGGTCCCTGATACCAGAGCCGCTGCGGCTGCACCAGCAGGCCGTGCTCGATGGCGGCGCGCACGCAGCTCGCCGTCCCCTCGGGACGCAGACTGAGGCTGTCGCCATGACGATCGGCGAAGCTGTACATCTCCTTCTCGACGATATCGGTCACTTCGCCGATGGAGCGTTTGAACAGCTCCGTCACCTCGACCAGTGGCGTGCGGATCTCGCTGTAGCCATAGCCGGCCAGCACCTCGCGCGCGGCTTCCTCGATACGGTGCCAGATGGCGATGCGCTCCGGCAGGATGTCGTGCATCCCGCGGATGGCTTGGATGTATTTGCTCATGGATGAGGGCGCAAGTCAGGGTTGGCCGGAATCCGGCCAACGGATCATTCGAAGGAACTCGGGTCGAGCGTGAAGCGCGCGACATTGCCGCGGGCGCGACGCTGGAGATCGAAGGGGCGACCACCGATCGTCAACTGGGTCGCGGAGGCATTGCCGATGACGAATTTGTAGGGCGGTTCCCCATCGAGCACGCGCCGATCCCCCGAGCGCATCTCGCCATTGAGCACCACGCCGCCACCGGCGCCGCGCACGTCGATCCAGGAAGTACCGGTGAACTCGAGCACGACCTCGGTGGAGGTCGGTTCGGGAGCCGGTTCTTCCGTCACGGATTCGGCCTGAGCTTCCGCGTCCGATGCCTCCTCGTCAGCGAGCGCCTCGTTGGTCGTGCTCTGAGCGCTCGTCAGCGTGCTGGCGGCGACGAGCGTCTCGACGGGTGCCGGGGTGGCCGGCGCGGCGGGTTCGGCCGGCTCGGCTGGCGTCGCGCCGGCAGGCGACTGGGATTGAGCGCCTCGAAGCGGGATGCTCTCGGGTGGCGCGGCGATCGTCGACTCGGGGCCGGCGGCAGAGACCGACGTCGCATTCGCCGCCGTGGCCACACCGGACGTATCCGAAGGCTTGGCGGGGGCGGCGACCGTGCTCGCCGACTCCTCGCCCTTGGGCGACAGGGCGAGCGCGTCCGATTGCAGCGTGGAGTCGCTCTGTCCGCGTAGCCAGAGCGTTGCCATTCCGGCGACGACGCCGACCAGCAGGACGGCGACCGCCCAGACCCAGCGCCCGCCGCCGGACGACTGCGAGGAATCGTCCGGAACGCTCAGCGCATGACTCAGACCGACCTCGCGGACCGGAACCATGGCGCGATAGGCCGTGACGATGGGCGCCGGGTCGGCCCCCAGCAGTCTGGCGTAGTTTTTGAGATAACCGACGACGAACACGGGCGCCGGCAGACGCTCGTACTGATCGCCCTCGATCGCCTCCACCACATGGCGCTGAAGATGGAGTTGAGCCGCGACCCGCTCGACGTCGAGCTTACGCGACTCACGCAGTGCCCGCAGTCGGCGACCCGGGGTATCGTTTGGCTCCAGCATGTTGGGATCGTCTGACAGCGTGGTGTTGATCGATGGACTCATGGCGTGATCAATGGTCGGTTTTCAAAGTGCGGTATCACTTGCTTGGGTGATTCGCGGGGGCGGCCGACTGGCGGTGAACGCCAATGGGCCTGATCCGGTCGGTCTCGTCTTGGTCATCCTAGGGGACGCGGCCGGTCGTCGCCGGCTCAGGGAAGTTTTTGTCGAGGGCGTCCTGGTAGAAGGCGGCGCGCTTGCGGTTGCCGAGCGCGCGCTCGGCTTTGATGCCAGCCTGGAGGGCAATGCGCGAGGCGGCGGGCGTGCGCACCGTCTCTGACTTGAAATAGCGGTCGATATAGTCCTTGGCGGCCTTGGCGTCGCCGCGCCTCATGGCCAGTTCGGCCAGACTGGCCAACGGGACACCGAAGCCGGCGTTCGACTGGAGGGCCGCGCGATAATGGGTCTCGGCCTTGGTCGTATCGCCTGCCTCAACGGCGCAATTGCCGGCGTTGGTCAAGGCGATCCAGGGCGAGGTGTAGATGGGGTTGGCGGCAGCCTTGAGGAACTGGGCATCGGCCTCGGCATAACGGCGCTGATTGCACAGGAAGGAGCCATAGGCATTGAGCACGTCCGGATTGTTCGGAGCGAGCTGGATGGCGCGCTCATAGTGCTTGGCCGCCTCGTCGCTCTGCTGCAACTGTTCGAGCAGGAAGGCCAGCCAGACGTGTGCCGGTGCATATTTGGAATCGGCCCTGACGGCCTGCTGGGCGCGGCGCAGGGCGACCTCGGTCTGTCCCAGCCGATGGTATTCCTTGGCCAGGTCGACATAGAGCTTGGCCGGACTGTCATCCGGGGTCAGGCCCAGCGCCTCGTCGCCCGTCTTCAGGGTCGACTTGCCGCCACAGGCCAGCAGCGTCAGGCAGAGGCCGAGCACCAGAGACAGACGTGGAGCGAATCCGTGCATCGTCATCGCAGATCCACCCGTGTGTCCGCCTCGACCCGGATGCGCCCGAGCCGTCCGGTGCGATCCTGGACGCGCCCGACCAGTTGTCCGCAGGCAGCGGCGATCTCGTCGCCACGGGTCTTGCGCGTCATGGCGAAGATCCCCGAGCGGGCCAGCCGCTCGCGGAAGGTTTCGACCCGATCCGGCGGCGAGGTGCCGAAATCGCTGCCGGTGAAGGGGTTGAAAGGAATCAGATTGACCTTGGACGGCACGCCCTCGAGCAACCGGATGAGCTGCTTGGCGTGGGCCGGGCTGTCGTTGATGCCGTCGAGCATCACGTATTCCCAGGTGATCTTGCGCCGCTTGTCGCCGGCGACATAGTGCTTGCAGGCGGGAATCAGCTCGGCGAGCGGATACTTGCGGTTGATCGGCACCAGTTCGTCGCGCAGTTCGTCGTTCGGTGCGTGCAGCGAGACGGCCAGGGAGACGTCGCTGACTTCGCGCAGCCGGTAGATGTTCGGCACGATGCCCGAGGTGCTCAGGGTCACGCGCTGCTTGGCCAGCATGTAGGCCAGATCGTCCTGCATGACGTCCATGGCCTTGACCGCCGCCTCGAAGTTGGCCAGCGGCTCGCCCATGCCCATCATGACCACGTTGGTCGGTGCGGCGCCGAGCTGGCGCGCGGCATGCCAGACCTGACCGATGATCTCGGCAACGCTCAGGTTGCGGTTGAAGCCCTGGCGCGCGGTGGCGCAGAAGGCGCATTCGAGCGCACACCCGACCTGAGAGGACACGCAGATGGTGCTGCGCTTGCCCTCGGGGATGAACACGGTCTCGACCCGCTGTCCATCGACCAGCTCCATCACCCACTTGACGGTGCCGTCGGCGGAGGGATGGGTCTGGAGGATGCGCGGCAGCCGGATCTCGACCGTCTCGAGCAGGACGGTGCGCAGGCTCTTGGGCAGATCGGTCATGGCGTCGAAGTCGACGACGCCATGCTTGTGCATCCACTTGAAGAGATTGCGGCCATGGAACGCCTTGAAGCCGAGCGCCGTCACCAGCGACTCGCAGCCGGCGAGGTCGAGGTCGAGCGGATTGGGCTTGGTCGAAGTGGCGTTCATGGCAATCCTGATCGTCTCGATCAGCGGGTGCGGGGGCAGACGCCCTCGGGGAAGAAGAAGGCGATCTCGACGGCGGCGTTCTCGGGCGAATCCGAGCCGTGCGCGGCGTTCTCGGTGAAGGAGTCGGCGAAGTCGGCGCGGATGGTGCCGGGCGCGGCCTGGGCCGGGTTGGTGGCGCCCATGATCTCGCGGTTCTTGGCCACGGCGTCCTCACCCTCCAGCACCTGCACCATCACCGGGCCGGAGATCATGAAGTCGACCAGCTCATCGAAGAAGGGCTTGCCCTGATGGATGGCGTAGAAGGCGCTGGCCTGCTCGCGGCTCATGTGCAGCATGCGCGCGGCGACGATCTTGAGTCCGGCGGCCTCGAAACGGCCGAGGATGGCGCCGATGGCGTCCTTGGCGACGGCGTTCGGCTTGATGATGGAAAGGGTGCGCTCAATAGCCATGCGGGCTCCTAACGAAATGGGGCGTTTGATAATGGGAGTTTAGAGTCGGAATTCGACGCGGATTGGAACGCTGTCGGGAGGCGGCTGGTCCGGTCCGAACGCGGACTGTCCGACGGATTCCAGCGACGTCTGTGTCAGGTCGATCCCTAAGTCTAATGGTAGCGGCGTGGTCGGGCAATGGCGCAATGCTTTGGATCGCGGCTGGAGTATTGTAGAGTCGTGCGCGTTCGCACGCCTCAGCCTGATGGCGATGCGACACTTGAACACGATTCGATTAGAGATTTGCATGAGCCGATACGACGTTTTCAATGGTGATGCCGACGGGCTGTGCGCCCTGCATCAATTGCGGCTGATCGAGCCGCTCGACACCCGGCTCGTGACCGGTCCCAAGCGGGAGATCGATCTGCTCGCGCGTGTTCCCGTGGATCAGGCCGAGTCTGTGACCGTGCTCGACCTCTCGATGGAGAAGAATGGCGCGGCACTGCGTGCTCTGCTGGAGGCCGGCGTCCGTGTGACTTATTTCGATCATCATCTTCCCGGTGAGATCCCGGAGCATCCGGGGTTGAGTGCGCATCTGGACATGCGGCCCGAGGTCTGTACCAGTCTGCTGGTCGATGCCTATCTCGACGGACGGGCGCGGGCCTGGGCCGTGGTCGGAGCCTTCGGCGACAATCTCAATCGCTCGGCGCGGCGTGCAGCCGAGTCGCTGAGTCTGGACGCGCTCGAGGTCGAGCGCCTGCGTGAGCTGGGGATCTGCCTCAACTACAACGGTTACGGCCCCAGTATCGAGGATCTGCACTTTGCGCCGGATGCGCTCTATCGGCGCCTCCAGCCCTACGCGGACCCGTTCGATTTCATTAGAGAAGAGGCGGCCTTCGCGCGCCTGCGCGACGGCTATGCCGATGACATGGCGTGCGCACGCGCACTGAAGTCCGAATACGAGGACGACCGGCATCGTCTCGTCATCCTGCCGGCCGAACCCTGGGCGCGGCGCGCGAGCGGTGTCTATGCCAATGAACTGGCACAGGCCGCGCCCGAACAGGCGCACGCCATCCTCACGCGCCTGAGCGCGGGCGGCTTTCTGGTCAGTGTCCGCGCTCCGGTGGCCCGTCCTCAGGGCGCCGACCAGCTCTGCCGCCGCTTCCCGACCGGGGGCGGGCGCACGGGCGCGGCCGGTATCAACCATCTGCCCGAGGCCGATTACGACGCCTTCGTGGAAGCGTTCCGCGCGGCTTTCGTCTGAACGCCTGTCGTCAGCGGGCGTTGGTATTCTCGATTCGCCATCACTGGAAAGCCCGTGTGACGACGGGTTATGATTTCAAACTTTTATCCGGCCGGGACTGCTCATGCTCGACATCAATCCGATCGCCCATCAAATCGCCGACCTGAAGGGACGTGTCGAGTCCCTCAGGGGGTATCTTTGACTACGCCGAACGCAAGGATCGGCTGACCGAGGTTCTGCGCGAACTGGAGGATCCGACCATCTGGAACGATCCGGGCCGCGCCCAGGCGCTGGGGCGCGAGCGCGCCACGCTGGAAGCCGTGGTGCTCACAATCGACGAGCTGACCGGCGCGCTCGCTGACGCCGACGATCTGCTCGCGCTCGCCGCCGAGGAATCCGACGAAGCGACGCTCGAATCGCTGGTCGCCGACCTCAAGAGCCACGAGGCGCGCGTGTCGGAGCTGGAATTCCGGCGCATGTTCTCCGGTGAGATGGACGCCTGCAACGCCTTCGTCGACATCCAGGCTGGTTCGGGCGGCACCGAGGCGCAGGACTGGGCCGAGATGCTGTTGCGCATGTATCTGCGCTGGGGCGAGCGGCGCGGCTTCAAGACCGAGCTGATGGAGGTCTCGGCGGGCGAAGTGGCCGGCATCAAGTCGGCCACCGTCAAGTTCGAGGGCGATTATGCCTTCGGCTGGCTGCGCACCGAGATCGGCGTGCATCGTCTGGTGCGCAAGTCGCCCTTCGACTCGGGCAACCGGCGGCATACCTCGTTTTCATCGGTGTTCGTCTCGCCCGAGGTCGATGACTCGGTCGAGATCGAGATCAACCCGGCCGACCTGCGCATCGACGTCTATCGCGCCAGCGGCGCCGGCGGTCAGCACGTCAACCGGACCGAGTCGGCGGTGCGTATCACCCACAACCCGACCGGCATCGTGGTCCAGTGTCAGAACGACCGTTCGCAGCACAAGAACAAGGATCAGGCGATGAAGCAGCTCAAGTCCAAGCTCTACGAGCTTGAGATGCAGAAGCGCCGCGCCAGCCAGCAGGCGCTGGAAGAGACCAAGTCCGACATCGGCTGGGGCAGCCAGATCCGTTCTTATGTGCTCGACCAGTCGCGCATCAAGGATCTGCGCACCGGGGTGGAGATCGCCAACACCCAGGGCGTGCTCGACGGCAATCTCGACCCCTTCATCCAAGCCAGCCTCAAGAGCGGGCTTTGAACCGCTGTCCGTTTCAGCCAGCGCGATCAGCCGGCCGCCAACCCAGGCCGCCGGCTGATCGCCGGATCACCTGGAGACTCCCAATCCGATGAGCGACGCGCCATCAACCGCCACCGAGGCACTCGACGAGAACAAACTGATCGCCCAGCGGCGCGAGAAGCTGGCGCGGCTACGCGAGCGCGGCAACGCGTTCCCGAACGATTTCCGGCGCGATGCGCTGGCGGGCGACCTGCTGGCTCAGTACGAGGCGCTGGAGGCCGAGGAACTGGAAGCGCGTGCGGTGCGCGTCAAGCTGGCCGGTCGACTGATGACCCGGCGCGTCATGGGCAAAGCGAGCTTTGCGCACATCCAGGACATGTCGGCGCGCATCCAGGTCTTCGTCCAGCGCGATCAGGTCGGCGAAGAGACCTACGACCACTTCAAGCGCGAGCTGGATCTCGGCGACATCATCGGCGTCGAGGGTCAGGTGTTCAAGACCAAGACCGGCGAGCTGTCGGTGCGCTGTGATTCGCTGCGTCTGCTGACCAAGGCGCTGCGTCCGCTGCCCGAGAAATTCCATGGTCTGACCGACATGGAGAGCCGCTATCGGCAGCGTTATCTCGATCTGATCATGAACACGGGCACGCGCGACACCTTCCGCGTGCGCACCGCGATCGTGCAGTTCATCCGCGACTATCTCAACGGTCGCGGCTATCTGGAAGTCGAGACGCCGATGATGCAGGTGATTCCGGGCGGTGCGGTGGCGCGGCCCTTCATCACCCATCACAATGCGCTCGACATGCAGCTCTTCCTGCGCATCGCGCCCGAGTTGTTCCTCAAGCGGCTGGTGGTCGGCGGGTTCGAGAAGGTCTACGAGATCAACCGCAACTTCAGAAACGAAGGTCTCTCGACCCGGCACAACCCCGAGTTCACCATGCTGGAGTTCTACGAGGCCTATGCCGACTATCACGATCTGATGGATCTGACCGAGGACATGCTGCGCCGGATGGCGATCGAGGTGCTGGGCACGACTCAGATCCAGTATCAGGGCGCAAACTATGATTTCGGTCGGCCCTTCGCGCGGCTGAGCGTGCGTGACGCGATCCTCCAGTTCAATCCCGAGCTGACGGCGGCGGACGTCGACGACCTGGATCGCCTGCGCGCGGTGGTCGAGCGTCATGGCGTCGTACCCAAGGCGACCTGGGGGTTGGGCAAGCTGCAAGTCGAACTCTTCGAGCAGACGGTCGAGAGCCGGCTGATGGACCCGACCTTCATCACCCGCTATCCGACCGAGGTCTCACCGCTGGCGCGGCGCAATGACGAAGACCCAAGCGTCACTGACCGCTTCGAGCTCTTCGTCGGCGGACGCGAGATCGCCAACGGTTTCTCGGAGTTGAACGACGCCGAGGATCAGGCCGAGCGCTTCCGCGCCCAGGTGGCCGAGAAGGAGGCCGGCGACCAGGAGGCCATGTACTATGACGCCGACTATGTCCGCGCCCTAGAGCACGGTCTGCCGCCGACGGCGGGCGAGGGCATCGGCATCGACCGGCTGGTGATGCTCTTCACCGACTCGCCCTCGATCCGCGACGTGCTGCTGTTCCCGCACATGCGCCCGGAGTCGATCTAGGCCGGAAACCCATAGGGCGGCTCGCGCAGACTGAGCGTCGGCCCATCGGCGCCGAGCCGGATGTCGTGACCGCTGTCGACGGCCGCCGTTTCGGTGACGACCAGCAGGGCATGGCGCCGGTCGCCGATCGGGCAGGCATCGACCACCCAGCCTTCAGTCTGTTGTGAAGCACTGGAGGCGGCCGAGAGTTCCTCGCCCGGTTGGGGGGGAGCGTCGCGCTCGACTTCGGCCAGATACATGCGCCGCTTGAGCTTGCCGAGGAACTGCATGCGTGCGACGACTTCCTGGCCGGTATAGCAGCCCTTGTTGAAGCTCACGCCGTCGATGCGTTGCAGATTGAGCATCTGGGGCACGAAGGTCTCGACCGTGCGGTCGTAGACGTTCGGCAGACCGGCCTGGATGTCGAGCCGGGTCCAGTCGGTGGCGTTGGCGGGTGCGGCCTGGGGCGCGAGCGCCTCCCAGAGTGCGCGCAGCGGCTCGAAGGGGCCGATCAGTTCGAAACGTGGCGTGGGGCCGGGAATCCGGATCACGGCGACGTCATCAGACTGAACCAGTCCATTGTCGCGCTCGGGCACTGGCAGACCCTGAGCAGCGAGTAGTGCCGGAGCTGTCTCGCCTGCCAGCCCGATGCGGATCAGCTCGTCACTGGCATCGTTCAGCGTGACCTTGGCGCGCAGGATGAAGCGGCTCAGGCGCTGGATGCTCTCGGCCACACGCTCCATCGGCGTCTGGAGATAGATCGTCTCGTCCAGACGCAGCGCGCGAAACAGCGTCAAGATACGTCCCTTCTGGCTGCAATGGGCGCTGAGTTGGGTATGGCTGGCCGACAGCTCGCGAATGTCGTTGGTGAGCTGTCCCTGCAGAAAGCTCGCTGCGTCCGCACCGCGCGCCGCGATCAGCCCGAGATGCGAGAGATCGAACAGCCGGCAATCCGTGGGTGTCGCCGGTTCCGGGAACTGGACGCGCCCCTGGGCGTCGATGGACGCCGTGCCGGCGGTCAGGAAGTCTCGCCATTGATGCATCATGATATGGACCTCGAAAATAGACATCTAAGCCGCGTCCAGTATGACATGCGGTTCCACCGGAGATAACAGCGCTTTGCCGACACATCAAGTGACACCCCCTCTCGATAGCCTGGTGCTCTACAAGAGCCGGCCGGCGCGCGTGGCCGCGCTCGGCGAGAAGATCGAGATCGAGCTGGAGGGCGGTCAGACCAAGCGCGTCCGGCCCAAGGACATCGAACTGCTGCATCCCGGACCACTGCGCCGGTTGTCCGAACTGGTGCCGCTGGAGGGCGAACTGAACGCGGCCTGGGAATTGCTGGAAGGCGGCGAGACCACGGTGCGCGAGCTGGCCGAACTGGCCTTCGACGACTACACACCGGCGAGCGCCTGGGCCGTCTGGCAGCAGGTCGCCGAAGGGCTGGCTTTTGTCGGCACGCCCGAGTCGATCCAGGTCCGACCGCGCGCGGTGGTCGAGCGCGAGCAGGCCGAGCGTACCGCCAAGGAGGCCGCCGAACGCGACTGGCGCGCCTTCCTGGAGCGCATGGCCGCCGCGCGTCCGGCGCCCGAGGATGCGCCCCGGCTCAGCGAGGTCGAGCGTCTGGCGCTCGGCCAGTCCGAGCACAGCCGCATCCTGGAAGCGCTCGGCCATCCGCAGACTCCGGAGAGCGCCCATCGTGCCCTGGTCCAGGTCGGACATTGGCCCGAGCGTCACAATCCGCATCCGCGCCGCTGCGGCGCCCCGATCGGCGACATCGAACTGCCGGTCCCGGATCTCGACGAAGAGACGCGGCTCGATCTCACCCATCTGCCGGCCTATGCCATCGACGACGAGGGCAATCAAGACCCCGACGATGCCTTGAGCCTGGACGGCGACCGCCTCTGGGTCCATGTCGCCGACGTTGGCGCTCTGGTGCGTCCGGACAGCGAGCTGGAACGCGAGGCGCGCGCGCGCGGCTCGAACCTCTATCTGCCCGAGGGCGTGGTCAACATGCTCCCCTGGCGCGTGACCGAACATCTGGGTCTGGGATTGCAGGAGGTCTCGCCCGCGCTCTCGTTCGCCCTGCGCTGCGACGCGGACGGCGAACTCCGCGACATCGAGGTCCACCGCACCTGGGTGCGCGTCACCCGTCTGAGCTATGAGGCCGTCGAGCAGCGGCTGAGCGAGGAACCCTTCGCCGCCCTGCGCGCCTTCACCGACCGCTTCCGCGCCCGGCGCTTTGCGCAGGGCGCCAGCCGTCTGGCCCTGCCTGAAGTCAGCGTGCGGGTCGAGGACGGTCGGGTCAACATCCGTCCGCTGCCGCGGCTGATGAGCCGCGAGCTGGTCACGGATGCCATGCTGATGGCCGGCGAGGCCGCCGCGCGCTTCTGTCTGGAGCGCGAGATCCCGATCCCCTTCGCTGTCCAGCCGCCGCCCGAATCGACAGATGAGAGCACGGACCTGGCCAGCATGTATGCCCGTCGGCGCGGCTTCAAGCCGACCCGGCTGGTGCTGGAGCCGGACCGGCACGCCAGCCTGGGTCTGGGGCACTACACCCGCGCGACCAGTCCGCTACGGCGCTATTCCGATCTGCTGGTGCATCAGCAGATCCGTGCCTGGCTCGACGGCGCTCCGCCGCTCGATCGCGCTCAGGTGCTGGAGCGCATCGGCGAGGCCGAGCAATCGTCGATCGCGGTGCGACGCGGCGAACGACTCTCCAACCAGCACTGGAAGCTGGTCTATCTCAAGGAGAATCCGGGTTGGAAGGGGCAGGGCGTGGTGGTGGCGCTCGAAGAACGCCGGGCCGTGATCCTGGTGCCGGATCTGGCGCTGGAAGCGCGCATTCGGGTGCGCGATGCCGTGACGCTCAACCAGCCGCTCCGGATCGCCGTCAACGAGGTCGATCTGCCGGATCTCAGCGCCAGTTTCCGTGCGCTCGGCTGAACGGGTCGAGAGTCGACCGATAGTTGGAGCACAGGGTCCGCGAAGCGAGTTGGTGATGAGCCGGCATGCGGCCTGCAAACATCGAGCGAGTCGCCGATCTTCGCGTCCCCGTGGTGTCAGTCGCGCCGATCAGGCGCCCCAGGAGCGGACCGCGCCCGTGTCGAGATGCACGAAGTCGGAGCGTCTGTAATACCCCACGCCGCCACGTCCGAGCGACACGGCGGCATCACGCAGACGACGGGTCGAAAGATCGGGGAAGCGCACATCGATGGCTTGGCCGTGCAGATGGAGGCTGTTCTTGGCGACACCTCTGGACGCCTTCCTCAGCCGGGCGTTGGTGGCAGGAGAGCGGTAGGCGCTGATGACGTCGAACCGGGCGTCGGGATCGCCGAGCCTCAGCTTGAGATCGTAGAGGATGTCGAAGAGCTGCGGGTCCATCGTCGTGACGTCGCCGGTGCGAAAGTCGCGGAAGAACTGGTTCAGTCGCAGCAGGGCGGATCGTTGATAGGTGTCGCCGATGCGATAGGTGACGTCGACCCATTCGTCGGTGTGCAGGTGGCGGAAAGACAGGACACGCGGGCGTTCGGCCGAGCGGCGTGAGAAGAAGGGTGAGGCGGCAACGGGAGCGGCCGCCGCGGACAGGGCCATCCCTAGGAAGTAACGTCGATTCATGTTCCCCCCGGTACATTGGTGACGTTAGTCATAATTGGAGGCCAGATTATAGTGTGCTCGGCAATCGAGGCCAATGAAAATTTGTTCGATCTCAATTCCGATCCGATTTTTATACTCGACACTAGAAACCAATCATAACTATCGAGATTGAAAGCAAACCGTCAGGCGCCTCGGGCACGATATGATTGCGTTGCAAGTGACTTTTGGACCCAGTGGTTGGGCCTGGTCATGGAGGTGCCTGGATGGAGCGAGACAGGCTGATTTCAGGGTGGGAATGCACTATGCTATCCCTGTTCGTCGAATCTCAAAGGGGGATGGGGGATGTGTGTGACGCTGAGAGCGGCCGTGATGCTCGGTGCCGTTGCGGTTGCATCCTGGGGAACGGTACGCGCTGATATCTACAAATATGTCGACGCGGCGGGGAACGTCTACTTTACAGATGCGCCGCTTCAGGGCAGCCGCTACAGGCTCGAATGGCATCGAGAATCGCGCAAGGTCGCGCGTGAGGTCACGACCCGGTTGAAGCCGGAGCCGAGCACGAGCATCGCCAGTCGGGGACGCATCATTACCAGCCAATCAGTCGCCGTGCTGAACCAGTCGCAATCACAGCGACGCGCCCTCTACCATCATTTCGTCCTGGCCAACGCGCGCCGCTACGGACTCTCGCCGAGTCTGCTCCATGCCGTCATCCGTGCCGAATCGGCCTACAATCCGGCGGCCGTCTCGCGCGCCGGCGCTCAGGGACTGATGCAGCTCATGCCGGGCACGGCCGCGCGCTACGGCGTCAGGGACAGCTTCGATCCGGCCGAGAACATCCGTGGCGGTTCGGCCTATCTGCGCGATCTGCTCGACCTCTTCGATCAGGACGTCAAGCTCGCGCTCGCCGGCTACAACGCGGGCGAGGGAGCCGTGATCAAGCATGGCCGCCAGATCCCGCCCTATACCGAGACGCAGGACTATGTGCGCAAGGTGCTGAGCTTCTACGCCGCTGAGCGGCCGAACAGCTTCATCATGTCGGCGCGCTAGCGGGTCCGCTCGGCCTCAATCCTCGCCGATCACGCGCGTGTCACGCGGAGTCGAGAGCAGGCGCTCGGCCTCGCCCTGCTGACGCGCGAAGATCAGGCGATACTCCGCCCCCGTCTCACGCGGTTCGCTCTGACGCCGTTCGCGCACCAGTTCGCGCGCGCGCTGATACTGATCGACCGTATCGAGATGTTCCAGCTGGCGGGGTGGGGAGATCTTGTAGACGAAGTAAGGCATGTCTTTGGTTCCCGGTTCGATTCCGTATGAGGTCGTGCTAGCGGAGATTCTGCTTGTAGCTCGGAACCTGGGCGTTGCGCGCCTTGGAGACGTTGGCGAACTCCAGGGTGACGCTGGCCAGCTCGACGCCCGAAAAGTCGGCGTTGGTGAGATCGGCCCGATGCAGGATGGAGCCGCCAAGGCTGGCGTTGGTCAGGTCGACGTTGGTGAGATTGGCGTGACGGAAGTTGGTATCCTGAGCCAGGATCCCGCGCAGTCGGGCGCCATTGAGATTGGCCCCTTCCAGATTGGCCAGATTGATCACGGTGAAACCTTCGGGAGTCGTGCTGGTCAGGTCGGCCTGGCTCAGATTGGCGCGGACCAGATTGGCGTCGTTGAGATGACAGTCGCGCAGATCGGCGTCCGAGAGATCGGCCTCGCGCAGATTTGCACGGATGAAGAGCGCACTCGTCGCCTTGACCGAACGCAGGTCGCTGCCGTGGAAATCCGTCCCGCGCAGATCGGCGTGACTCAGATCCGCGCCCTGGAGATTGGCATAGCGGATCTCGACGCCGCGCAGATCGGCCTGGGCCAGTCGGGCGCCGGCGAGGTTGGCGTGATTGAGCATGGCCGAGCGCGCCGGATGCTCGGAGCCGAGCCGGGCGCGGGTGAGATCCGCCTCACTCAGATCGGCCTGTTTCAGATGGACGCCGATCAGGATGGTATCGACCAGACGCGCACCGGCCAGACAGGCACCGTCGAGGTCGCTCGATGTCAGGTTGGCACCGCTCAGATCCATCCCGCGCAGATCCGCGCCGCTCAGTTGCATGTCGCGCAGATCCGCGCCGACGAGCGAATCGGCGGCGATGGTTTCCAGGATCGCTCCGGTTTCGCGATGTTTGATCTCGACCATGTCCAGTGTGCTCCACGGGATGACGGGTTTTGGTTGGCTGAAAATATATCATGGCTATTCGTTTCAACGAGCTTGGCTCCAAGCTCAAGGCCGGACTGGCGCCGGTCTATCTGATCTGCGGCGACGAGCCCTATCAGTTCGGCGAGGCCGCGCGCCTGGTGCGCGAGGCGGCGCGCCGTGCCGGGTTCGACGAGCGCGAGATCCTCGACACCGAGGGGCCGTTCCAATGGGGAGCGTTGGCGGCGACTGCGGATGCGATGTCGCTGTTTTCGTCACGGCGGCTGATCGAGTTGCGCGCGGCCAACGGCAAGATCGGCAAGGAGGGCAGCGAGGCGATCCGCGCCTATTGCGAGCGTCCCTGTCCGGACAATCTGCTGCTGATCCTGGCGCCTGGAATGGATCGCAAGGAATTGCAGTCGGCCTGGGCCAAGCGGGTCGAGTCGATCGGAGCCGTGATCCAGGTGTGGCCGTTGAAGGAACGCGAGCTGGAAGCCTGGCTGGCGCAACGGTTGCAGTCGGCCGGCCTCCAGCCGGGCACAGGCGTGGCGGGACTGTTGGCCGAGCGCTCTGAAGGCAATCTGCTGGCGGCGGCGCAGGAGGTCGAGAAACTGCGTCTGCTGCACGATCCGGGGCCGCTCGAACTCGACGATCTGCTCGGCAATCTGGCCGACAGCGCGCGATTCGATCTCTTTGCGCTGACCGATGCCGCGCTCGGTGGCGATCGGGCGCGGGTGCAGCGTGTGCTGGCGGTGCTGCGGGCCGAGGGGACGGCGGATGTGCTGGTGCTCTGGGTGCTGGCGCGCGAGCTGCGGATGCTGGCCGAGGCGGCGGGAGCCGTCGCGGCGCGTGCCTCGCTCGACGCGGTCTATTCCAGACATCGCGTGCCACGGATGCGTCAGGAGACGATCGGGCGAGCGCTGAAGCGGCTGTCTCCGGGGCGCCTGCGCGAGCTGCTGGCTCAGTGCGCCGGCGTCGATCGCGCCATCAAGGGCGTCGAGCCGGGCGACTCCTGGCATCGGCTCGCCGTCATCGCCGATGGGCTGAGCAGCGGGTAGGAAAGAAACCGGTAGCTCAAAGCGTTGCCTGAAACGCCAATGTATCGCCCATCGATTCAATGGGTTGCACCGATGACTGGAACTGGGTCACGAAGGCTTTGAATCATCCTCCGAAATATCGGATTTTCTATGACAAAGAACGCCAATCCAGGTAGCGGAATCACGAGCGATGCAGCGAGGCCGGCGAGTGGCGTGCCCCCGTTCATGGTGGATAGGCGCCGGCCGTCGAATGCGACCGAGGTCTCGCTCGCCGAGCGTCTGGCCTTCGAGCGTTTGCTGGGTGATCTGTCGGCGCTCTTCGCCAACCTCCCGCCTGAGCGGGTCATCGCTGAAATCGAAGCCGCCTTGGCGCGTTTGGTCGACTTTCTCGGATTCGATCGCAGTTCGTTCGGTGAATTCAGGGACGAGGATTCTCCGATCGAGGTGCTCTGCTCGGTGGCGCGCAACGGGATCGAAACCACTCCACTGGGCGTCGGGTTGCCGCTGCCCTGGTATTTCGGCGCGCTGCGCTCCGGTCAATTGCTCGTGCTGCCGGATCTCCCGGCGGATCTGCCGCCCGAGGCCGAGATCGAAGCTGAGTTCAGCCGTCAGAGCGGATTGCGCTCGAACCTGAGTATCCCACTGCGGGTCGGTGGGCGCGTCATGGGCGTGATCGCCTTCTCAGCCTTCCATCGTACCCGCGCCTGGCCGGAGGATCTGATCGTCCGGCTCAAGATCGTCGGCGAGGTGTTCGCTCAGGCGCTGGCGCGCAGTCGCCGCGAGACCGAGCTGGCGGCCGCGCTCGCCGAGATCACGCGCCTCAAGGAGCGGCTGGAGGCCGAGAACAGCTATCTGCGCCAGTCCGGATGTGCGCGTCCCGCCCAGATGCTGGCCAGCCGTTCACCGCGCTTCAATCAGGTGCTCGACGAGATCGCCCAAGCGGCCCCGACCAACGCCACCGTGCTCCTGCTCGGCGAGACCGGCACCGGCAAGGAGGTGCTGGCCGATACCCTCCATGCGCTGAGCCAACGCCGTGAGCGCCCCCTCATCAAGGTCAACTGCGCGGCCCTGCCGGCCTCCCTGATCGAGACCGAGCTCTTCGGGCGCGAAAAGGGTGCCTATACCGGCGCACTGGCGCGTCAGCCCGGACGCTTCGAGCTGGCCGATGGCGGCAGCCTCTTTCTCGACGAGGTTGGCGAGCTGCCGCTGGAGCTTCAGGCCAAGCTGTTGCGCGTGCTCCAGGACGGGGTGTTCGAGCGCGTCGGCGGCACCCGGACGATCCGGGTCGACGTGCGTCTGATCGCGGCGACCAACCGTAATCTGGCGCGCGCCGTCCAGGCGGGCGGTTTTCGCGAGGATCTGTTCTATCGCCTCAACGTCTTTCCGGTGACGCTGCCCCCTCTGCGCGAGCGGCGTGAGGACATCCCCTGGCTGGCCTGGGAGTTCATCAAGCACTTCAGTGACTCGATGGGCAAGCCGATCGAGCACGTCGCCGAGGACTCGATGCAGGCGCTGCTCGACTATCACTGGCCGGGCAATGTGCGTGAACTGCGCAATCTGATCGAGCGCGCCATGATCCTGGCGCGCGGCCCCACCCTGCATGTGGCGCTCGAATGCGCACCGGCGACGACCACACGACCGACCGCGACCGACACGCTCGCCGACAACGAGCGCGCCCATATCCTCCAGATCCTGGAGCAGACGCACTGGCGCATCCGCGGCGCGGGCGGGGCGGCGGAACGGCTCGGTCTCAAGCCGACGACGCTCGAATCGCGCATGAAACGGCTGGGATTGAGCCGATCCGGTTGAGGCGGATCGGTGTTTCGTGCGAATTCCGAAATATCGGAGTTTCGACCTCCAGACCGTGGTTCGAGATCGACCGCGTCATCCTTCAAGGCGCTGATTCAGCAGCCGATCTGAATCGCGGTGGAGTTGGTAAATTTTTTGCTTAGCTCTGCCAAGGTTTCGATATTACTGAGGACGGGGCATGAGTCCGACGCAGAACCAGGTTCGCTACGCCGATTATCTCCGCGCCATCGGGGCGGGGCGGCGCGAGCTGAGTTTCAACGCCATCGTCCCATCTGAGGGCCGCGATGCGCGCGGGCGTCCGCTGCCCAAATCCGCCCCCGGCCCCATCCGGTTGCATCCGGACGAGATCCTGCGTCTGCTCCAGCCCTACGTCTCGGTGCGCTTCCTGGATCAGCTCAAGGCCGTCGCGCCCCTGGCACTCTATCTGGCGCTGTTCCAGATCCTGATCCTGCGCCAGTTGATCGACGACTCCTGGCTGATCACCGGCGGTCTGTTCGCGGTGATCCTGGGTCTGATGTGTTTCATGGAGGGCTTGAAACTGGGCCTGATGCCCTTCGGCGAGCTGATCGGCCACCGCCTGCCGCGTAAGTCGCCGCTGCCGCTGGTGCTACTCATCACCCTGCTGCTCGGCATCGGCGTGACCTTCGCCGAGCCGGCGATCGGCGCGCTCCAGGCCGCCGGGCAGAACGTCTCACCCGAGCGCGCGCCCTATCTCTGGGCGCTGCTCAACCCCTGGTCGGGCGCGCTGGTGCTGGTCATCGGCGCCGGCGTCGGACTCGCCGCCGTGCTGGGTACACTGCGCTTTCTCTATGGCTGGAGCCTCAAGCCCCTGATCTATGCGTCGCTGGTCCCGGTGATCGGGCTGACGCTCTATGGCGCGAGCCAACCGGAGCTGGCCAAGGTACTGGGTCTGGCCTGGGACGCCGGGGCCGTGACCACCGGGCCGGTCACGGTTCCGCTGGTGCTGGCGCTCGGCATCGGCATTGCGGCGGCGGCCGGGCGGGGCGACTCAGGTCTGTCGGGTTTCGGCATCGTGACCCTGGCCTCGCTTTTCCCGGTCATCGGCGTGCTGTTGCTGGCCTTCTACATCGCCGGCACCGTCACGCCGACCGAGATCCTCGCCGCCGCGACAGCCGCCGCCAGTGCGTCGACCGGGGATCTCGCCTGGTACGCCCGCAGTCCGGGAGTGGAGGTGCTGATGGGCCTCCGCGCCATTCTGCCGCTGGTGCTGTTCCTGTTCGTCATCCTCAGGCTGGTGCTCAAGGACGAGCTGCCACGCCCGCGCGAGATCGGACTCGGCATCGCCCTGACGGTGATCGGCATGTGTCTGTTCAACCTGGAACTGACCTATGGCCTATCGGCCCTGGGCGGGAGTGCGGGCTCGCTGGTTCCGGCGGCCTTCATGGAGATTCCGGGGGCGGAAGACTCGCCGCTCTATCGCTATGGGGTCGGATTGACGCTCGCGGTGGTCTTCACCTGGGTGCTGGGCTTCGGGGCGACCTATGCCGAGCCGGCCCTCAATGCCCTGGGTGTGACCGCCGAGCAACTGACCAACGGCTTCTTCAAGAAGCGCACCCTGATCCTGGCGGTCTCGATCGGGGTCGCCTGCGGCATCGCCCTGGGCCTGACCAAGCTGGTGTTCGACCTGCCGCTGGTGTGGCTAATCGTCCCGCCCTATCTGTTTGCTGCCATTTTGACCCTGATGTCCTCGGAAGAATTCGTGAACGTCGCCTGGGATAGCGCCGGCGTCACCACGGGGCCGATCACCGTGCCCCTGGTGCTCGCCATGGGGCTGGGTCTGGGTCAGGCGACGCACGCCGTCGAAGGCTTCGGCATCCTCTGTCTGGCCTCCATCGGCCCGATCATCAGCGTACTGCTGACCGGACTCCGGGCGCGTCGGCGACTCGGGCGGCAAACGCGCGCCGCCCAGCGCGCGCCCGTCACGCATGCCGCACTGGAGGTTCAGTCAGCACTATGAAAGACGACAAGATCACCTATTTGACCGACGTGGTGCTCATCACCTGCATCGTCGAGGCCGGGCGCGGCGACGCCGTCATCCAGGCCGCCCAGGCGATGGGTGCGGCCGGGGCGCTCGTCTACCACGCCCGTGGGATCGGGCCGCGCGAGCGGCTGGGACTGCTCGGCATCGCGATCGAGGCCGAGAAGGACGTCGTCAGCCTCCTGGTCGCGAGCGATTATCAGGAGGTGGTCTTCGAGGCGGTCTATCGCGCCGCCGATCTGGATCGCCCCGGCGCCGGTCTGGCCTACATCACGCCCGTGGAGCGGCTGGCGACCTATATCCCGCGCGAGGTGCTGGCGCAGGTGTCGGGTCAGGAGTCCGGGCAATGAGCGACCGCGAGCCTTCGGTGCCGACGCCGATCCTCGGCGGCCCGGCCAAACTCATTTCCTGCATCCTCCCGGATGACGGCCGTGACCGGCGCCTGCTGGCCTGGCTGCGCGACCAAGCGGGCGTGATGCGGGCGAATTCCGTCTATTGCCGTGGTCACTCGGTGCTCCAGGAGACGCGCGCGCGCCGCAGCCGGCTGGCCGAACCGACGCTGGTGCGACTGCTCAGCCTCGTGGTGGACGCCGCCGAGGCCGACGCGCTCTTCGAGCGCCTCTATGTGCAGGCCGATATTGGTCGACCGAACGGCGGTGCGCTCATGATGACGCCGCTGAGTTTTGCCACCCCGTTCCAGCTTCCCGCAGACGTCTCCAACGAACCCGGCGAGCCGGCGGAGTAATCCTCATGGCTTTGATCCCGATGCGCGACTGGCTCGGCGACTATCAGCGCGGCTGGCTGCGCCTGGATCTGGTGGCGGGCCTGACCACGGCCGCCGTGGTCATCCCCAAGGCGATGGCCTATGCCACCATCGCCGGATTGCCGGTGGAGGTCGGACTCTACACCGCCTTCGTGCCCCTGGTGATCTACGCCATCCTCGGCACCTCGCGACCGCTCAGCGTCACCACCACCACGACGCTCGCGATCCTCACCGGCACCCAGCTCGCGCTGGTGGTGCCGAACGGCGATCCGGCGGCGCTGCTGACGGCCTCGGCGACGCTCGCGATCCTGGTCGGGGCGATGCTGATCCTGGCGGCGGTGCTGCGGCTCGGGGTCGTCGCCAGCTTCATCTCGGAGCCGGTGCTGACCGGATTCAAGGCCGGCATCGGGCTGGTCATCATCCTGGATCAGGTGCCCAAGCTGCTCGGGATCCACTTCGAGAAAGAGGGCTTCGTGCGCGACATCTTCGCGCTCATCGCGCATCTGCCCGAGACCTCGCTCGCGACCCTGGCGGTCGGCGTGGCCATGCTGGCCATCCTGCTCGGAGTCGAGCGTCTGGTCCCGCGCGCTCCGGCCCCGCTGGTCGCGGTCGCGCTCGGCATTGCCGTCTCCGGGCTGCTCGCCTTACAGGATCAGGGCGTGGCCATCATCGGCCACATCCCCCAGGGATTGCCGGCCCTGAGCCGGCCCAACCCGGATCTGATCGCGCAACTCTGGCCCGGCGCGCTCGGTATCGCGCTGATGAGCTTCACCGAATCCATCGCCGCCGCGCGCGCCTTCGCGGGGCGGGGCGAACCACAGCCGCAGCCGAACCGCGAGCTGGTGGCGACCGGACTCGGCAACCTCGTCGGCGGCCTGTTCGGCGCCATGCCGGGCGGCGGCGGCACCTCACAGACGGCGGTGAACCGGCGTGCCGGCGCCCGTACTCAGGTCGCCGGTCTGGTGACGGCAGTGGCCGCCGTCGCGACCCTGCTCCTGCTCGCACCCCTGATGGGCCTGATGCCGCAGGCGACCCTGGCGGCTGTGGTCATCGTCTATTCGATCGGGCTGATCCAGCCGGTCGAGCTCTTCGACATCCTGAAGATCCGGCGCATGGAGTTTCTCTGGGCGCTGGCCGCTTTCGCCGGCGTGGTGGTGCTCGGGACGCTCAAGGGGATTCTGGTGGCCATTATCGTCTCCCTGGTGTCGCTGGCCTATCAGGCCGCGCATCCCCGGCTCTATGTGCTGGGGCGCAAGCCGGGCACGGATGTCTTCCGTCCGAGAACGGATGCGCACCCGGAGGACGAGACCGTCCCCGGACTGCTGATGGTGCGGCCGGAGGGGCGTCTGTTCTTCGCCAATGCCCAACGGATCGGCGAGCAGCTCTGGCCGCTGATCGAGGCCGCCGAACCGCGCGTACTGGTGATGGACTTCAGCGCCGTGATCGACATCGAGTACTCGGCGCTCAAGATGCTGGTCGAGGGCGAGGAGCGGCTGCGTGCGCGCGGTATCGAACTCTGGCTGGTGGCGCTCAATCCCGAGGTGCTCGGCATGGTCCAGCGCTCTTCACTCGGCGAGACCCTTGGTCGCGAGCGGCTCCTGTTCAATCTCTCGCTGGCCGTCGAGCGGTTTCGCACTCAAGTCGCTCCGGTTGATTGAGGCATCCGCCAGACACAGTCCGCGACGTTGAGAAATTTCCCATGCAGCCGCAAAACGCATTCGTGGCCAATGCCCTTGAAGCGACCATCCGTATCGCTCTACTGCTGGTGCTGGCGGCTTGGTGCTTCGATATCGTCAAGCCGTTCGTCATCCCCATCGCCTGGGGGATCATCATCGCGGTGGCGCAGTACCCCGGTTATCTCAGGCTGCGCGCCTGGCTCGGCGGGCGCCGGCGCGCCGCCGCCACCCTGATGGTCGTGATCGATCTCCTGGTGCTGCTGGTCCCGGCCGTACTCTTGAGCGACACACTGTTGGACGGCGCCCAGAATCTTGCCAAAGGGTTGCAAGAAGGCACGCTGGCTGTTCCGCGACCACCTGAGTCGATCAAGGACTGGCCTCTGGTCGGCGAGCCGCTCAACGTCTTCTGGAACCAGGCGTCCCAGAACCTGGCCGAGACAGCCGCCAAGTTCGCTCCCCAGCTCAAGGCGTCGGCTGGATGGTTGCTGGCCACCGTTGCGGGAGCTGGGTTCAGCGTCCTGCAGTTCATCATCGCCATCATCATTGCGGGAGCGCTGCTGGCGCATTCGGACGCTTCCGCTGAATTCGCCCGGGCCGTCGCCACGCGCCTGGCGGGCGAGAAGGGCGAGGAGCTCGCCCGGCTCGCGGAGACCATCGTGCGTAGCGTCACCAAGGGCATTCTGGGGGTGGCGCTGATCCAGGCCATCCTGGCGGGGATCGGCTTCATGGTCATGGGGATCCCTGCCGCCGGACTCTGGGCACTGCTGTGTCTGCTGCTCAGCACGGTGCAGATCGGCATCTTTCCGATCACCCTGCCGATCCTGATCTATGTCTTTGCGACGGCCGACACGGTGCCGGCGGTGCTCTTCCTGGTCTGGAGTCTCATCGTCGGCAGCCTGGATAACGTGCTCAAGCCCCTGGTGCTAGGACGTGGTGTGCAGGTGCCCATGGCCGTGATCTTCGTGGGCGCCATCGGCGGCTTCATCAGCTCCGGCATTATCGGACTCTTCGTCGGTGCCGTGGTGCTGACGCTCGGCTACAAGCTGCTCCTGGCCTGGGTGTATGAGCGACCCAAAGAATCGTCCGTGTAGGTGTGGAACCGCCGCACGCCTAAACCCAGACCTGCGGCACCGCCGATCAGGCGTGCGAACGCATCAGGTTTCACTGGGTTTCAACTATAGTGTATTCGCAGGGTCTCCATTCGAGTTGCTGCGCTGGCCCAAGCTTCTGTGCTCACTCCTCTGTGCCGATTCACTGGCGCTCCCGCCTTGCAGGCGCGCCGGAGCGATCTGCTGCTGCGCAACACCTTCTGGACCCTGGCCCGCGAGGCCATCCTCAAGCTCCAGTTCCCGGCGATCATCCTCTACGCGACGGTCAGGGGTTCGTGGTGCCGGCCCTACTCGGAGTCTGTGTGCTGCTGGCGCTCGGGCTGCTGGACCGCAACGACTTGCTGGAGGCGTCCAAGGTCGCGGGCGGACCGCTCGCGCTTCTGTTCGGCGGCATGATGGTCACGCGCGCTCCGGGTTGACTTCGTCGGACCCATGATTCTGGCTACGCTGGCCAGCAACTCGGCCGGCATGCTGACCCTGGTCGCGCTGCTGCTCGCCGGAATCGGGATGCTCTACAGTGGGCGTCATGATGATTCTATGAGGACGGACGCATGAAGCTCTTTCAATCCATCTTCGGCAGCGAGACGCGCCAAAGCTACCCGGAATCACTCATCGAGACGGCCATCGAGCGCGCGGTCGACGGCACGGACTCGCGCCTGCGGCTGCTGCCGGGCTATCGCAAGCGGCTACGCGCTCCGGTCATAAAGGCGATCGATCATGTGATCGCACTGGTCGACGCCATCCAGGCGCCGCTGCCGGCGAGCGTGCGCCAACATGGAACCGAGCCGCGCCTGTCGACCGTCTTCTCCTCGGCGGGCGACATGCTGGAGATCCTGGTGCGTGATCCGGCCCTGTCGCGTTTCCTCGCCGGCCCGGAGGGCAAGGGTGCCGAACAGGTCGCGGCCCTGCTGATGACCGAGCACGCGGAACGCAACATCCTGGGTCTGGATCTTGTGGGCGATCAGGTGCGGCGCGACGTACCGCAGGTCACGGTCAATTTCACGGGACACCGGCTGCTCGACCCGACCACGAACGAGCCCGAGAGCCGGCGTCTGTGGAAGCGTCGCGCCTTCGACCATCTCCTGACCCTGGCCTTGAGCCGCATCGCCGAGACGCGGGTGGAACGGGCCGATCTGACCCGCCAGCGTGATCTCCTGCGGCGCAAACTCAAGACCCTGGAGCGCGCTGGCTGGAGCTTCGAACAAGCCGAGGACGACGCCCCGGATCCGGCAGCGCTCGCGGCCGAGCTGGACACCATCACGGCGCAACTGGAGAGGCTGGGGGCGAATCAGGATGTCTTGCAGGCGCATCTGGGCATCGTCAGCGAGCTGCTGGCGGATGCTCCGGCCCAACTCTGGGCCGAACCGATCGCCTTCGTCCTCGATCCCATGAACATCCAGCGCGCGCCCAGTGATCCTTCGGCGCGCCGCATCGAGTTCCAGGAGCTACGCAATGCCCAGGGACGGCGCGTGGTGGCGTTGCCGCTGACCATCGTGCCGGCGGATCTGCCCGAGCGCGAGGATCTGGTCAGCGCGGCTTCGCGTTATCTGCAATGAGCCGGCCCGGCTCCAGCGGAAAGACAAGGCCGGCGTCCCGCTGTTACGCCAAGCCGTTTTGGCCGATCCGCATGCCCCTGATCAGGCTCCCGGCTCGTTCTTCAACGCCTGGTCCGTGATCTCTTTATACAGATGAACCGCGCGGGCATAGAGCTTCTCGTATTCCGGCCGCTTGTCGATGTACGACTTGATGTGTTCGGCATCCTCCATGACCTGCTTGAGGTGACTGATGTCGGAGTCATCGAGCGGCTCACCCCGATCGACCTTGGCCTTGATGTCGAGCGCGCGCGGAAGTCGAAACTTCTCGAAGCGCTCAAGGATGGTGACGATCACGCCTTCTTCATGTGAGAGCTCGCTCATGGTGTCTTCCTGGGCTGTGTGTCGAATTTGAAATGCACGACGGCGACTAACGCAGAGGCGGAGTCATCACCGCGCCTCGCGGGTGAGGATCAAGGGCGGCACAGATCGAGTTCTCATCTGGAATCGTTGATCGGATCGTTCTGTGCGACCCGATGAAAGCAAATCGCCCGCCAACTGGACGCAAAGCCGTGTGCTATGGCGCGAATCGCGTCAAATCAGAGTGTTGGGCGCCTCCAGTATCGATGGAGACATTGTGTCGCGACAGAGGCCCACGACATATCGGAGGATCTACGAATCGCAACGGGGTCGCGCCCGAATCGAAGGCGTCGATGCCGTGGATGACATTGACGTCGCTCCGAGACGAATGCGGCGCGTCTGATTCGTGGAAACTCTGATATTTCAGAGGATGAGATCGGAGCCATGCCGTCTTTCGGACCCGATGTGACGATCAAACCATTGATCGGAAAAGCCATCTTCATCTCCAGCCGTGCTTTCAGTTCATGGCCCTTTTTTTGCTGTATAGCCCGTATCGTTCAGCCGCGTCGAGTCTGTGGGCGCCATAGATCCCACGCCAGGCGCCTGCTGGCCGAACGAACCGGCTCCCTGTCGTTTTGCACGAGACCTCCGAATGATCATCTTTTCGATGAGCATCTTCGTCCCGTCGTCGCAACACGCCGATCTGGCGCGCACACTGGGCGCCCTGCTCGAACCCGTCCGGGTGGCGCCGGGCTGTCTGCGCTGCCAGCTCTATACCGACTTCGATGACCCCAATGGGTTCATGCTGGTGGAGGAATGGGACTCACAGGCCATGCTGGACCGGCATCTGCGATCCGATGCCTGCAAGACGCTGCTTGCCGCAATCGAACTCTCCACCCGACCGCCCGTGATCCGTTTCGATCATGTGGCGCGGCGCGCCGGGATCGAGGTCATGGAACGGGCGCGCCGTCCGACCAACATCCAGGAGATCCGCCGATGAAGAAGAACACGTCCGCCAAACCGTCCGACGTCGTCGAAGAGGCGGCCGCCCAGGAACCCGAGACGCTCGTGAAGCTCAAGACCAAGACCTACGAGAAAGAACTGGCCAAGCTCCATGTCGAGCTGGTCAAGCTCCAGGAGTGGGTGCGTCACGCGGGACTCAAAGTGTGCATCGTCTTCGAGGGTCGTGACGGCGCGGGCAAGGGCGGCACCATCAAGGCTATCACCGAGCGGGTCAGTCCGCGCGTCTTCCGCGTGGTGGCGCTGCCGGCGCCGACCGAGCGCGAGAAGACCCAGATCTATATCCAGCGCTACATGCGCCATTTCCCGGCGGCCGGGGAGATCGTCATCTTCGACCGCAGCTGGTACAACCGCGCCGGGGTCGAGCGGGTCATGGGGTTCTGCACCGAGGAGCAGACCGAGCGCTTTCTGAGTCTGGCGCCGATGTTCGAGCGGGCGATGGTCGACTCGGGCCTCATCCTGATCAAATACTGGCTGGAGGTCAGTCCCGAGGAGCAGACGCGGCGTCTTTCAGCGCGCATCGAGGACGGGCGCAAGCTCTGGAAGCTCTCGCCGATGGATCTGCAATCCTACAGCCGCTGGTACGACTATTCGCGGGCGCGCGACGCCATGTTCGCGGCGACCGATACCGAGTTCGCGCCCTGGTTCGTGGCCCGCTCCGACGACAAGAAGCGCGCGCGGCTCAACATCATCCGGCATTTGTTGAGCCGTATCCCCTACGAGGAACTGCCGCGCGAGCACATCGTCCTGCCCAAGCGTCAGAAACCGCACGGGTATCGCGAGCCGGATTATCCGTTCAAGTTCATCCCAGAGACGGTCTGACCGTCGCCATAGGAGCCTGATCGATATGACGGACTCGTTACACCTGCTGCATCCGGAAGCGATCCCCCATCTGCCCATCTTCATCACCGCGCCGGGAGAGACGGATGTGCTGTTCGTGGTGAATGCCATTTTCGTGCTGATGGCCGTCACTGGTCTCGGACTCTTCTATTTCAAACTCCACGCGCTGCCGGAGCAGTTGGCGCATCGCGGCCAGAAGATCCAGTTCCAACTCGTCGCGGTACTGGGTCTGCTGGCGCTCTTCACCCACAACCACGCCTTCTGGATCGCCGGACTGCTGCTGGCCCTGGTGCCGCTGCCCGATTTCACCACGCCGCTCGGCACGATCGCGCGTTCGCTGGAGCGGTTGGCCGATGCGGCACAACCGGCGGCTGTTCCACCGACTGAACCCAGTCGAGAAGTCGCGGCGCCCATTCCTTCCGCCACGCCCGCGCGTGAGGCGCCGCCGAGCACCGCCGGCCAGTCGCCTGAGCCAAAGGAGGATTGAGTCATGCTGGAACTCTTCCTCTGCTCGATGCTGACCATCCTGCCGGACTTCCTCTATCGGCGCTTCGTCCAGGGCAAGCGGCTCGGACATGAGATCAACCTGTTCTCGGTCTGGTTCGAGCTGCGTTGGGGCATCACCCTGTGTCTGATCCTCACCCTGAGCCTGATCACGACCATCTTCTATTTCCATCCCTCGACCAAGGCCGCGACCTCGGTGTTCCGCACCGTGACCATCCTGCCCGAGCGCAATGGCCGCGTGGCCGAGACCTATGTCGACATCAATCAACGGGTGACGGCTGGTCAACCCCTGTTCCGGCTCGACAGCACCGAGCAGGAGGCGGCCATCGAAACCGCCCGGCGCAAGATCGCCGAGATCGAGGCGACGATGATCGTCGCCCAGTCGCAACTGGCGGAAGCCGACGGGCGAATCGTCCAGGCGCGCGGCGGACTCCAGCAGGCCACCGATGAGTTCAGGGCGCGCGCCGAGGTACAGAAGCGCAGTCCGGGGTCGGTCGCCGAGCGCGACGTCGAGCGGGCGCGGGTCAATATCGAGACCCAGCAGGGTGCGCTCGATGCGGCACTGGCTGGCCGCGCGGCCGTGGTCTCGGAGATCGAGTTCCAGCTCCCGGCCCAGAAGGCCAGCGCCGAGGCCGCGTTGCGCGAGGCCCAGATCGAACTCGACAAGAGCCTGATCGTGGCCGGAACCGACGGCGTCGTGCAGCAGTTCGCGTTGCGTCCGGGCGATGTAGTCAATCCCATGCTGCGGCCCGCCGGCATTCTGGTGCCGGACCGCAAGGTCACGGGGCTGATGGCCGGTTTCGGCCAGATCGAGGCGCCGGTACTCAAGGTCGGCATGATCGGCGAGGTCACCTGTGTGGCCAAGCCGTGGCAGATCGTCCCGGTGGTTATCACCGAGGTCCAGGACGTCATCGCCTCGGGTCAGGTTCGGGCCACCGACCAACTGGTCGATATCCAACAGATCGCACGCCCGGGAACCCTCACCGCCATCCTCGAACCGCTCTATGAGGGCCAGCTCGACGATCTGCCACAGGGCGGCGTCTGCATCGCCAACGCCTATACCAGCAACCACGAGGCGCTCGCCGATCCCGACATCGGCGCTCTGCGCTGGCTCGGTCTGCACGCCATCGACGCCGTCGGGCTGGTACATGCCATGCTCCTGCGCATCCAGGCGTTGCTGCTGCCGATCCAGACGCTGGTACTGGGCGGGCATTGAGAGAAAGGCCGTTGGCGGCCGGCCTCCAGCCGCTATCCAGCAACATTCCGGACTGTCCGGAACATACTGCGTTCGGATAAAACAACCAGGAGAGACACAGGCATGAAACCCATCGATCCACGTCCGGTCCTGCTCCTGCTGGCCGGTCTGACACTCTCGGGGGCCGCGCTGGCCGAGGAGCCACGGGAGGCGGCGCCGAGCGAGGACGCAACGCCCCTGATCGATCCCGCCGCCATGCAGGCGCTGGAACGCATGGGCGCCTATCTGCGCGGGCTGCAATCCTTCAGCGTGAAGGCCGAGGATACGCTCGACGAGGTGCTGGAGTCGGGCCAGAAGATCCAGCTCACCAAGACGGTCGAGATCCAGGCACGCCGTCCCGATCGGCTGCGCGCCGACGTCGAGACCGATCGCAAGGCGCGCGAACTCTATTACGACGGTCGGAATTTCACCCTTGTGGCCCCGGAGAGCCGCTACTACACCACCATCCCCGCACCGCCCACGATCCGCGAGACGCTCGAATATCTTCAGGCCAAGTATGACGTCGAGTTTCCACTCGCCGATCTCTTCCTCTGGGGCGAGTCGGGTGATGACTCAGGCGCGATCCAGGAGGCGATGCGGGTCGGCGCCAGCCGCATCGCCGGTCAGTTGGCCGACCACTATGCCTTCCGTCAAGCCGATGTCGACTGGCAGATCTGGATCGCCCAGGGCGAGGCGCCTCTGCCGCTACGCTATGTGATCACGAGCAAGGACGTCGAGGGCGAGCCGCAGTTCACGGCCAATCTGAGCTGGGACACCACGGCCAAGCCGGAAGAGGCCGTATTCAGCTTCACGCCGACCAAGGACGATCATCCCATCACCATCGTCGTGACGGATGATGCCCCGGCCACACCCTAACCCGAGAGCCTGCCCATGCGATCGCGTATCCAACGATTCGTCCCGATCGCCGTGATCGCCTCTCTGGCGACCGGACTGAGCCTGATCAGCCTGGAGACTGAGGCGCGCGGCGGTGTTCATGCCTCTGCGCGGGTCTCCGTTCACGGTGGCGGTGGCGGCGCACGTCCGCGTCCGCCAGCCGGTCGCCCTCCTGCTGGTGGCGGCGGCATGGCTCGTCCGCCCGCCGGCGGTCCGCCTCCCGGCGGTGGGCGCCCACCCGCGCCCGGCTATCGCCCACCTCCGCCGGGTAATGCCTGGGCACATCCGGTTGCTGCCGGGGTCGCAGTCGCTACCACCGCCGCTGTGGTCGGCTCCATCATTTATTCGCTGCCACCGTCCTGCACCACGGTCTCGGTCAACGGACTCACCTATCAGCAATGCGGCTCGACCTGGTATCGGCCGCAATATGTCGGAACCAGCGTTCAGTACGTCGTCGTGACCTCGCCCTATTGATCGTTCCTGTCGTCGTTTCACTCAACCACTGAGGATTCATGAGCATGAAGACACCTACACGCCCGATCCATCTGGCCTGCGCCCTGACCCTGAGCCTGATCGGTCTTTCGGCTACCGTCCAGGCCGAGACCCTGCCCGTCGCGGGCGGCGCGGTTTCCACCTCGCTCACTGGTACCGTGACCGTGGTCAATGTCGAACAGCGCATGCTTACCATCAAGACTCCTGAGGGGCGGTTCGAGGTGTTGCGTGTTCCCGCCGAGGTCAAGCGTCTCAACGAGATAAAGATCGGCAACACCCTGACTATCACCGAAACCGAACTCCTGCTGGTCGACCTGCAGAAGGGTGCCGATGTCGGTGAACCGAGCGTGTCGAGTGAATCGGTGATCGTGCGCGATCCGGGCGCTAAACCCGCCGGCATGATGATCGATTCGCTGACCGTCACGGGAATCGTCACGGCGCTGGACAAGAAGAATGCAAGCGTGACCATTCAGGGACCGGATGAGCACATCACACTCAAGGTCGAGGATCCGAGCGTGCTCGATTCAGTGGCCGTGGGCGATGGCGTGAGCGCCTCCTACATGCGGGCGATCAGCGGTGAAGTGACCTTCTAGAAGACCGACCGGTCCCCGCAATCGGCGTCCATACGGCCGCGGGGGCCGGTGTTTGGCCAAATCACCCTTTTCGATGGAGCGGACTTTCCTGGATATCACCTGAAAAACGGGTTTCGACACCATGCCATGCTCATCGCGCGCCACCGCCGCCGTCCTGCTCGCCGTCGTCCTACTCGGTGGTTGCGCCACCAGCGGGCGCCCGCTGATGCCTACGCCCACGCTCTATCAGACCCCGGACGGACCGGCGCTCTTCGAGCCGTCCGGTCAGGCGCACCCGAACACGGATCTCGACCTGCTCTATCTCACCGACCGCGCGCCCGAAACCGCGCCCGAAAGTCCTCTGCCCTATGGTCAGGAACGGGCGCGCAACATCCGCTTCGGTCGCGCCCAGGTGCGACTGATGCCGCCGATGGATTGGGAAACGCTGCGCGCCCGGAGCCGGTCGGCCAAGCGCGCCCCCGAGATCACGCTGGAACTGGGCGCGGTGCAGGAGCTGGGCGCCTTTCCAGAGGAGCCCTATCGGCTAGGCCGCGATGCCCAGGGGAAGATCCTGCGCGACCGGGAGGAATTGGCACAGCATGCCGCTTCCAAGTCGCGGCTCCAGGGCGAGGTCCAGCGCCGACTGGCCGGTGTGCCCAAGAAAGAGGTGCTGCTCTATATCCACGGCTTCAACGAAACCTTCGAAACCGCCGCCTTCACCACGGCGGAGCTGTGCCACTTCCTGGGGCGTGAACAGGTGTGCGCCTTCTTCACCTGGCCGGCATCCTCCAGCGGCAACTTCCTGATTTCCTACACCACCACCACCGAGTCGGCGGACTACGCGGTCGAGCATCTCAAGAAATCCATCCGAATGATCGCGGCCACGCCGGGTCTGGAGCGGTTGCAGATCCTGGCCCACAGTCGCGGCACCGCGCTCACGCTCAAAGCGGTGCGCGAACTGGCGCTGGAGGCCATCGCCGCCGGCAAGGAACCTGTGGATCTCTACCACATCGAGAATCTGGTTCTGCTCTCGCCCGATATCGATGTGGACATCGCCGGTCAGCAGCTCACAGGCTTTCTCTCCGACCCGGATCTGGTCACGGTCTGGCCAGAGGCGCGGCTGCCGCGCGTGCTCAAGGGACGCCTGACGATCTACGCTTCCCCCGAGGATCGGGCGCTGCGGGTCTCGCGCTGGCTGTTTCGCAGTCGCAACCGTGTCGGACAAGTGCGTCCCGAGGACATCCCGGACAAAACCCAGCGCTATTTCGCGATCCTGGACCGGGCCGATTTCATCGGCTACGAAGGTCGGCGGACCGATTTCTTCGGACACTCCTACTTCACGAGCAATCCGATGGTCAGCTCGGACCTGATCCAGTTGATCCGCTACGGCAAACGCCTGGGCGAGCCGGGACGCGAGCTGGTCAAGACCGGACTGGTGACCTGGGAGTTTCCGGTCGAAGCCGCGATGCAAAACTGAACGGCATCGATGCGATTCACCGGATCGACAGCATGTTTCACATGAGAAAACACGATATGACCGACAGACACTTCGATACCTCGTCCTGGATGCGCGGCCTCGCCTTGACGGCAGCCGTGCTCGCCGCCGGTTGCGCCTCCACCGGCTCCAATCCGCTCGGCAGCGGTACCGGCGTCACCGTCAGCGATCCGGGCCGGCTGACCCAGAGCGGGTTTCTGTCGAACTATGCCCGTCTCAAGCCGGTGGCCTGGGCCGAGGGCATCCAGTGCTGGCGCCGGCCCGGTCTCGACATCAAGCGCTACGACAAGGTGCTGATCGCGCGTATGAGTGTCTCGCTCAAGCCCGGCCAGCAGACGACGATCGACCCGACCGATCTCAAGACGCTGACCGACTATTTCCATGACTCGATGGTCAAGGCGCTCCAGCCGCAGATGAAGGTGGTCGAGAAGCCCGGACCGGGCGTGCTCGGACTGCGGATCGCCCTGACCAATCTCGTTCCCACCGACGTGACCCGCAGTGTGACCGGAACCGTCATCCCCTATGGCTTCGTGGCCGAGGCCGGCGCGGGAGCCGCCACGGGACGACCCGCCGGCTCCACCCCCTATCTGGGCGAGACCGGCATGGAGATGCAGTTCGTCGACAGCGCCAAGGGAACCATCCTCGCCGAGTGCCGAGATACCCAGATCGGGCGCAAATATGCCGCCGAGCTGGATACCGGGGCGACGGGCGCGGCCCAGACCTGGGCCAGCGGTTATGTCAACTCCTTCCAGAGCTGGGCCTATGCCAAGAATGCGTTCGACAAGTGGTCGGCGCTGACCGCGCAGCGTCTGGCCGCGTTGCGCGGCGCGGGGCGCTAGCATCGTGTCGTCATGAGTCGCGTCCGAGGCATGGCAACGCCCATGTGAAAGCGTCTGGGGCTGGATTGCCGGATCTGGGCCCCGTGGCGCTATTTAGCTACCACGCTCGGATTCTCAGCCTGGTAGCCGTTGCGATGGCCATCGTAATGCCAGCGGTTACGACCGTCTTGCTTTGCGCGATACATCGCCTGATCGGCCACTTGCAATAGACGGGCGAGTTGTTGTCCGTCCGCCGGGGACAGCGCAATGCCGATACTCGCGCCGATACGGACCTCGCCGGCGGGAGTCGGTATGGCGGTCGCCAGACTCTCCAGCAGTTTAGCGGCGACGACCCCCGCATCGGTTTCGTGTGTCATGCCGCGCAGAATCAGCACGAATTCATCGCCACCGATACGCGCGACGCTATCACCCTCGGCACGCACCAGGGCGCGCATCCGCTCGGCGACCGCGATCAGCACGGCATCACCGGCCTCATGACCCAGTTGATCATTGACGGGCTTGAAGCGATCGAGATCCACGACCATCAGTGCATAGGGTGCCCGTCGATCACACAGATCGCTGACTCGCCGTGACAGACCTTCACGGTTGAACAGTCCGGTCAACGGATCGGTTTCTGCCCGTTGCTGGGCCTGCTGTTTCTCCTGCCTCAGCAACTCGATCCGCTGCGCCAGGGCGAGCGAGAACAGCATCACTTCCAGCGACACGCCCATCTGGAACGCATGCTCAATCCAGAGTGTATCCGGGGCAAGCCCAAGCGCACGCGCCAGGGTCAGGAGCGCGCCGACCAGTGGTGCGAATTGAGCGAGCAGAAACAAGCGTGCAGGTCGATAACCGCGCCACAGAACGCGCAGCGTTGCAACGAAGATCAGGAGCGTCATGGTGGTGCCGACCCAGAACGCCAGTTGATTGCCAATCGCGTACTGATCGGCGATGCTCAAGGCGATCATTCCTAGCGCGGCCAGCGTGATCCCGCGCAGCGCCAGATCGAAAACCGGCGCCTTTCTGGGCGTGTCGAGAAAGCGGCGCACCCACCAGGACAGGGCGATGAAATGCAGCGCGGGTATCAGCGCATGCTGGTAATCGGCCAGCCAGAGATTCGTTGGCCAGAGGTACTGGTAGGCGTGGCCGTTCAATTCGAGAATGACCACCAGCGAGGTCAGACAGGCCAGCACATAGATGCCATAGAGCGAATCGCGCAACGCGATCCAGAGAAAAGCGTTGTAGATCAGCATGCCCAGGATGAGGCCGTAGCTGATGCCCAGCCAGAGATTCTCGTGCGCCATGCGCTCGCGTAACGACTGCGGCCCCCACAGTCGCACGGGAACTGCCAGACTGTCGCCGGTCGCCACGCGCAGATACAGGCTGTAGGTGCCGGGGCCGGGAAGTGCGAGCGGAAATATGAACAGTCGATGGGCGAGCGGACGCTCGGCAAAGGGTTGGTGGTCGCCCACGCGGGTCATCCGGTAGTGCCCATCGGCATCGGGCACGTAGAGACGCAGGTCGTCCAAGGACGGCAGGGCCACTTCCAGCCACCAGTGACCGTCATCAGGCTCCAAAGCCCCGGTATTCTCATGAACGTCGAGTTTCAGCCAGATCGCATCATGGGTAAAGCCAAATCCAGCTTGCCCTGCAAGCGGGGTGAAGGAGCGTTCGCGAACCTGATCGAAGTCCAGACGGCCGCTGGGATCGCGCAACACGGAGAGATAGCCCTCGGCGCGCTGGCCCTGGGGGCGATCCTCCAGCACTAGTGGGGCGGACAGGGCATCACTCAGCCGGAAAATCGTCAGTGTCAACAAAATCACGACCTTGTATAAAAAACTGTTTTTCATTGTGATTTTGTTTAGGTTCAGGTGACGCGAAGAATAGCGATGATAGGGATGTTGAATATGTTGGTGACGGCAAAGCTGGAAGAGTGAGACTCTGAGCGTTCAAGTTCATGGCTCAGGCGCTGGGCCGATACTTCTCCAGCCAGTGCGCATAGGGAGCCGGCAAGACCCAGGACGCCCTGTCTTCGTTCAGCGCCAGGGCCGCCTGATAGGGCCAGTGCGGGTTGGCCAGATGGGCGCGCCCGACCATCACCAGATCCATCTGCTGCTGCTCGATGACACGATTGCAGGTGGCGGGGGCATCGATGCCCCAGGCCGAAGCGACCGGCAGCTCGGCTTCGCGGCGAACGCGCTCGGCGATGGGGGCCAGAAACGCCGGTCCCCAGGGAATCTGGGCGGTCGGCGTGGAAAACCCGACGCTGACGCTCAGCAGATCCAGACCGCCACGCCGCCAGTCTCGCACCAGCTCAATCGACTCGGCCAGCGTCTCCTCGTCGTGGCCATCGAACTCGATGACGCCGAAGCGGGCCGTCAGCGGCAGACGTTCCGGCCAGACCTCGCGCACGGCCGCCAGGGTCTCGCGCAGGAAACGGCCGCGTCCGGCGGCGTCGCCGCCGTAGTCGTCGGTACGCTGGTTGGAGTGGACGGAGAAGAAGCTTTGTCCCAGATAGCCATGAGCGAAGTGCAGTTCGAGCCATTCGAAACCGGCCTCGCGGGCACGGTTGGCGGCGGCCACGAAGTCGCCGCGAACGCGGGCGATCTCCTCTAGGCTCATGGCCTTGGAGACGCGCGGCAGATTGGCGCCGAAGGCGATCGCCGAGGGAGCGAGCGGTGTCCAGCCGCGCGGGTCGCCTTCGGGAATGTGGTCGTCACCCTCCCAAGGGCGGTTGGCGCTGGCCTTGCGGCCGGCATGGCCGATCTGGATACCCGGAACCGCGCCACCGGCTTTGATCGCGGCCGCGATGCGCGCCAGACCTTCGGCCTGGGTCTCGTTCCAGAGTCCGAGACAGGCCGGGGTGATGCGACCCTCCGGGGCCACGGCGGTGGCCTCGACGATCACCAGTCCGGCCCCACCGCGCGCCAAGCTTGCGTAATGGGCCTGGTGCCAAGCGTTGGTGAGGCCGTTTTCGGCACTGTACTGGCACATCGGCGGGACGGCGATGCGGTTACGCAGCGTGATGTCCTTGAGCCTGAAGCTGGAGAAGAGTGCGGACATGGTGAGTTCCTGAATGCCGTTTGGGCGCGGTGGGTGCGGCGGTTACTTGAACAGATCCTGTGCGGCTCTGGCCAAGTCTTCTGGCGCTGGGGAGGTTCCCGCCGCCGCTGGGGTGAGGCTGGATTCGAAATGCTCGCAGAAGTTGGCGCGTGTCTTGTCGAGCACGCGCTCGGCCAGCGGTTTCAGACAATCGTTGGGGCGACCGGACGCGTGGTGGCGGCAGTTGCGACACACGCGGGTTGGCTTGCCGCACGCCATGCAGCACGTCTCCCGCCCATAGTCCGACTGGTCCAGGCCGGCGCCGCGGTACCAGCATGTACCGACGATCTCGGTGTGCATGACCCCGCCTGCCACGCTAGGCCGTGAGTCCGAGACGGGCGCGTAGGGCACTCACATCGCTCATGAATGCGATGGATGCCACGCTTTCCCCGTTCAGTTCGATCACTGTGACTTGGCCCGCTTGGCGCGGCAGGTTCATCGTGTCCTCAGCCGCTCGTCCCAGGAGCACCGGGTACGGGCGCTTGCGCAGCTTCGGCATGGCGAACATCTTCGTCACCATCGCCGGCATGGCGCTGATGTCGGCCACATAGGCGATGCCTGCCTGCTCCATGGTCTCGCCCGTCTGTCCCTCCAGCACCGCATCGGCCAGATTCGATCCGTCCTTGTCCGCAGAGAAGAGCAGGAACCGGCTCACACTGAGCGTCGTCCGGGCTGTGTCGTGCTGATCGTTCAGCGACAGGGCCGGGGCGGTATCGCCGACCTGAAGTTCGGCCGTGCCGGCCAGAGCGGGGAGCATGAGCGGAAGCAGGGTAAAGCTGGAAGGCATGGCTGGACTCGTGTTCGATGGTTGGAAGCGTGGCAACGCTAGCGTCTGGCGTGGACGAAGACAAGCTGAGTGAAGCCGCGCTGAACAGATCCGCACGCTCGGGCAGATCCTGATCTGTTAACGCGCGCCTGAGTGGGGCAAGTCTTGTGAGCAAAAATGGATCTGTTCTCGTGGCCATGGACATTTCGATCAAGCGTTACCCGATAGCGAACGGGGCGAGCCGAGACGCTCAGCGTCGCGACAGCAGGATCAGATCATCACCGCGCTGGATGCGCAGGCTATACAGCCCCTTGGAGGCGCGCAGGATCTGGGCGATATCGCGTGGATCACCGATGCGCTGGCCATTGACCTGGACCAGACGATCGCCCTCGCGCAACCCGGCCAGCCAGGCCGGACTCTCGGGGTCGACGGTCCCCACGGGCACGGCCGGGATGCCCGAGGTCGTGTCCAGTTCGCCGAATCGGGCGCCGGCCAGAACCGGCGACAGGCGTTCGCCCGGAATGTAATGGCGATAGGGATCGGCGACGCGCCCGGTCAGCCGACGCGGCTTGCCGTCACGCAGGATGTCGAGCGTGATCGACTCGCCGACCCGCAGCAGTCCGAACTGATTGCGCAGATCCGATGCGCCGCGCACGGCTTTGTCGTTGAGCTTCAGGATGATGTCGCCCACGCGCAGTCCAGCCTCGTCGGCCGCCGAACCGCGCTCCACGGTCGTGATCAGGGCGCCATCGAGGTTGCTCAGACCCAGAGCGCCGGACAGATCATCGGTCAGATCCTGCACCGCGACACCGAACAGACCGCGCCGCACCGCGCCGAACTCGACGAGTTGCTCCAGGATGGCGCGCGCCATGTTGGTTGGGATCGCGAAGCCGATGCCGATGTTGCCGCCGCCGGGGGCGAGGATGGCGGTGTTCATGCCGACCAGCTCGCCGTTCAGGTTCACCAGCGGTCCGCCCGAGTTGCCGGGGTTGATCGAGGCATCGGTCTGGATGAAGTTCTCGTAGCCTTCGATACCCAGCCCCGTGCGTCCCAGGCCGCTGACGATGCCCGAGGTCACGGTCTGGCGCAGTCCGAACGGGTTGCCGATGGCGACCACGAAATCACCGACACGCAGCCGGTCGGAGTCGGCGAGGGGCAGGGCGCTCAGATCCTGGACCGGGATGCGCAGCACGGCGACATCGGTCTCCGGATCGCTGCCGATCAGGGTTGCCTCCAGGGTGCGCCCATCGTGCAGCGTCACCCGGATCGCGTCGGCCTTGGCGATGACATGATGATTGGAGAGCACCAGACCGCGCCCGGCGTCGACGATGATGCCCGAGCCGAGACTGCTGTTCTCGCGCGACTGGCGCCGGCTGGGAATGTCGAAGAAATGACGGAAGAAGGGGTCGCGCAGCAGGGGATGTTCGGCCGTCTCGATGCGGGTGACGGTCGAGACGTTGACCACGGCGGGCAGCACGCGCTCCAGCATGGGCGCGAGCGTCGGCAGCGGCTGGCCGTCGACGCTCAGCGGCAGCGCGGCCTGAGACACGGTCGTCAGACACAGGAGCAGCGGCAACAGGCTCCAATAAGACTGGGTAAGCCGGGAGTACATGGATTTCACCGTAATCTCTGGACGTTGGCGATTCGATCGCTGAAAACTAGCGAGCCGCCTCCACCTGTGCAAGTCCGGATCTGGCCTCGGAGAATTACCGATTCGTCATCATCGGTCGTGATCGTCAGCGGATTTTTGACCGATCTGCTCGGCGAACCGCTGGAGTTCCTCGGGCGTATTGAGATTACCGAACGCCTCGGGCTGGTCGCTGAAATCGGCCAGCGCGAGCCGATGGCTGCGCTGCCAGTCCTCGACCCGGCGACCGCCCTCGACCAGAAAGCGCTCGAGATCCTCGGCGAGCGCGACCGGCAGCAGTGCATGGACCGACTGCCGGCGCCGGCCATCCGTGGCCACGGCCAGTTCGGCGTCCTGCTCGACCAGTGCCGCGATCAGCCGCGCGGCGAGATCCGGCGGTGGCCGTGGAGCATCGCAGGGCAGGGTGAGTATCCAGTCGGTGCGGGCGGCGCGCATCCCGGCCAGGAATCCGGCCAGCGGACCCTGGTAGTCCGGTATCGAGTCGGTGATGACCGGATAGCCAAACGTGGCATAGCGCTCCAGATGCCGGTTGGCGTTGATCAGCACGGGGCCGACCTGGGGGGCGAGGGCGGCGAGCGTCCAGGCGATCAGCGGCCGTCCGTCGACCGGCAGCAGTCCCTTGTCCACGCCGCCCAGGCGTCGCGCACGACCGCCGGCCAGAACGACACCAGTCAGGGGCGCGGCGAGAGGTGAGGTCATGGAGTCGTGCACCTGTGACAGGATGATCGAGCGTGACGGGGCAGGATGCCGCACCGAACGATTTCACCCGCCGCCAGTCTTCACCGGCTTGCCAGTGGCGGCCGGCTCGACGCGCTTCTCGCCACAGGGCAGATAGCCGGCGGTCGGTGCCGGCGGTCCCTTGAGCGCCTCGTTGAGCGCGTCGCAGACGGTGCGCAGCACCTTGACGCGCGCATAGGGTTTGTCGTTGCCCTCGACCAGGGTCCAGCCGGCATGGCGCGTGCTGGTGCGCACGATCATCTCGTTGACGGCCTCCTTGTACTGCGGCCACTTCTCGCGATTGCGCCAGTCGTCCTCCGTGATCTTGTAGCGCTTGTAGGGCACCTCCTCGCGGTCCTTGAAACGCTTGAGCTGCTCGTCCTGGCTGATGTGGATCCAGAATTTGACCAGCACGATACCGCTGTCGACGAGCTGTTCCTCGAAGCGGTTGATCTCTGAATAGGCACGGCGCCACGCGGACGCCCCGGCGAATCCCTCGACACGCTCGACCAGCACGCGCCCGTACCAGGAGCGGTCGTAGATCGTCATGAGGCCGGCGCGCGGGATGTGACGCCAGAAGCGCCACAGGTAGTGATGGGCCTTCTCTTCGTCGGTCGGCGCCGCGACCGGGATGGAGCGGTAGAGCCGTGCGTCGACGGCCTGGGTGATACGGCGGATGGCGCCGCCCTTGCCGCCGGCATCCATGCCCTCGAACACCAGCACGGCCGAACGCTGCTTGTTGTAGGCGCTCCAGGCCAGCTCGTTGAGTTCGGTCTGCAACCGCTTGAGTTCGCTCTTGTAGTCCTCGTGCGGCAGGGCCAGATCGAGGTCGAGCTGATCGAGCAGGGTGATCTGGGCGCTGTCGCTCTCGGGCAGTTCCGGGCTGGTCGGGGTGCCGTTGGCCTCGTTCGCTCCGCTCTCGGCCAGCCGCGAGCGGATGGCGTGCAACAGCGTCTTGCCGACGGTCAGGTCGCGATAGCGCCGGTCGCCGGCCTCGATCAGATACCAGGGCGCACTGCCACGGTCGGTATGCAGGATGACGCGCTCGGCCACCTGCTCGAAGGCGGCATAGTGCTCGGAGAACTTGCTCTTCTCCGGCAGCATCTTCCAGCGGCTGCGATCGTCGCGCGAGAGTTCCTTGAGCCGCGCCTTCTGGTCGGACTCGGACATGTGGAACCAGAACTTGACGATCAGCGCCCCGTCCTGGACCAGCATCCGCTCGAAGTCGACGATGCGATTGAGTTCGCCGTCGAGTTCGGCGTCGCTGCACTGACCGCGAAAGCGATGCTCGATCGGCGTCTGGTACCAGCCGCCGAACAGGATCGAGATCTCGCCGCGCGGCGGCATGGCACGCCAGAAACGCCAGTAGCGGGGACGCTCGCGCTCTTCGTCGGACTCGTTCCAGAAGGCGAAGGTCTGCACGCCGCGCGTGTCGAGCCATTCGTTGAGCCGGTTGACCACCTCGCCCTTGCCGGCCGCCTCCACCCCGGAGACCAGCACGATCACCGGGATGTTGGTGTGCCGGAGTTCGCGCTGGACCTCCAGGAGCTGGGTGCGCAGTTCTTCCTGCTGCTCCTTGTAATCCTGCTTGCTGACCGAGCGGCCGACCTTCGTTGCCTCGAACATCTGTCGTGTCCTCTATGTGCTAGTCGCGGCGAGCTTGCCATATCGGTTGGGGTGTTGTCTGCACGGCGGGACCGCCAGCGCTCCACACTTGACCCATATCAACCAATTAGAATCTTCCGATGGACCTCGAACGGGCGCTTGCCGTAATGTTGCCGACCGGCCCACGCTTGCCGTCTGAATCGCGCAAGACCCCCTAATCCCGTGGCCAAGACCCGGGCTCCTATCGACCACCTCGGAGGACATCCTCATGGCTTGGAGCATTCCACGCCTCTCCCGCCGTGCCTTCCTCAAAACCACAGGCTACGGCGCGGCCGGGCTGACACTCCTGTCGCCGGCCACCCAGTTCGTCAAGACCGCCGCCGCCAAGGATGAGACCATCGAAGAGGTCTCCTACAGCATCTGCAACTTCTGCTCCTCGGTGTGCAATCTCAAGGTCACGACCCACACCCGCAACGGCGAGAAGCGCGTCGTCAAGCTCGACGGCAATCCGCATTCGACCCTCAACCGCGGCAAGATCTGCGCGCGCGGTCAGTCCGGACTGCGCCAGACCTACGACACCGACCGGCTCAAGACGCCCCTGATCCGCGTCGAGGGTTCCAAGCGCGGCGAATACGCCTTCCGCGCCGCGAGTTGGGAGGAGGCCTACGACTACATCGCCCGAAAGACCCAGGCGGCCGCGATCCAGCCCTGGGAGTGGACCATGGTCGGCGGCTGGACCTCATGCGTGTTCTACATGAGCTGGGCGGTGCCCTTCGCCATGGCCAACGAGGTGCCCAACATCGTCGCCTCGCCGATGCAGCACTGCGTCACCACGGGGCACCTGGGCACGGATCTCGTCACCGGCAACTTCAACATCCACGACGAGATGCTGCCGGACTTCGACAATGCCAAGTACATCCTCTTCATGGGCAACAACGCCTCCATCGGCGCGGTCTCGACCTGCCGCATGGTGCGTTTCGCCCAGGGGCGCAAAAAGGGCGCCAAGATCGTCGCACTCGACCCGCGCCGCTCGGAGACGGCGGCCAAGGCGGATGAATGGATCCAGATCCGCCCCGGAACCGACCTGCCGTTCCTGCTGGCGATGATGCGCATCCTGATGGACGAGGGACTGTACGACGCGGCGTTCCTGCGCAAGCACACCAATATGCCGTTCCTCGCCTATCGCGACGAGACCGGCGAGCTGCGATTGCTGACCGACGAGCAGGGGCGGCCCAGGGTGCGGGTCGAGGGCCGTGACGAGGTGCGCACGGTCGCCGCCTTCAGCAACGACAATACCGTCGATGTCGACGGCAACGCCTTCACCCCGGCGCTCAAGACCCCCAAGGATTACAGCCTCGACGGACGGGCGGTGATGACGGTGTTCGAGGCCCAGCTCCAGGAACTCGAACCCTACACCGCCAAATGGGCCGCCGACATCACCGGCATCGACGCCGAGGTGATCGAGCGCATCGCCCATGAGTTCGGCACCACGCGCCCGGCGATCATCGATCCGGGCTGGCATGGCGCGCGTTACGGCAACATCATGATGACGCGCCGCGTCCAGGCCATGATCCAGGCGCTCACCGGCGGACTCGATCGCGTCGGCGGCTGGATGAACTCCGCCGAGGTCCATCACAAGGCCGCGCGTATGTACGAGGCCATGGAGCACGGCTATGAGATGGGCTCGCCGCTGGCCACGCTCGCCGGCATGGCCTTTGCCAAGATGGTGATCGGCGCGCTGTCGAAGCGCGAGAACTTCTCGCACGGGCGTCCGGGTTGGACCTGGGCCTGGAACGCGCAGGAGAAGGCCGCCGGGCACTTCAGTGTCGCCCTGCCGGTGATGACCGAATCCGGGTTGCGCGAGTCGGTCGAGGGTCGTGTGCAGTTCAACGGCGAGCCGTATCTGACGCGCGCCTTCCTGATCAACGCCTCCAATCCGGTGCGTCACTATTATCCCGACTCGCGCTGGAAGGAGACCCTGAGTCACGAAAACGTCGAGCTGGTGGTGATGATCGAGGTGCTGCCTTCGGACACCGCGCCCTATGCCGACGTCATCCTGCCCAACACCACCTATCTGGAACGCGACGAGCCGACCCTCTACGGCAACGGCGTCAACCATGATCTGGCGCTGACCACGCGCTATGCCGCCATCCCCCCGCTCTACGACACCGAGGAGACGGCCGACATCCTGCTCAAGATGACCGAGATCATCTCGGGCAACACCGACACCTTCCACGACTGGGTCGAGAAGCTGACGGGCCTCAAGGCCGCGCCGATCAAGGCCGCGCTCGAACGCAACCGTCAGACCATGAAGAAGGGCGCCTATCAGCTCGCCTGCCGCGAGGTCGCCTTCAATCAGGCCGCCGAACGGCTCGGCGTGACGCCCGACCACATCGATCGCGTGCTGCGCGCCAAGGGCGTCTATCACGAACTCGACCGCGAGCAGATCCTCGAAGAGCACGCCATGCCCTGGCGGATGCCGGTGCCGACCGAGAGCGGACGGGTCGAGTTCTTCTCCAGCCTGATGCGCCAGTTGCGCGACGGCGGTCACACCGCGCCCAACTTCAACGTGCTCGCCGCCAATGTCCCGATCCAGTTGCGCTCCGGCTCGCCGCGCGAGATCGCCGCACCGCTGGCCAAGGACGAGTTCTATTTCACCTATGGCAAGACGCCGACCGTCTCGCACGCCTCGACCAACAGCAACAATCCGGTGCTCTCGGCGATCAACGAGTTCAAGAGCGACGTTTACAAAGGCGTCTGGATCCATCCGGAGCGCGCCAGTCGGCTCGGGATCGCGATGGGCGATCCGATCCAGTTGACCAACACCCAGTCCGGCCAGCAGACCACGGGCAACGCCTATGTGACGCGCCTGATCCATCCGGACGTCATCTTCGTCTACAGTTCGTTCGGCGTCGAGAACAAGGCCCTGTCGCGCACCCACGGCGACGGCACCGCCACCAGCAAGCTCATCCCCTATCAGGTCGAGCCGGTGGTCGCGGGCTTCCGCTCACAGGAGTTCACCGTCCGCGTCAACCGGGCCTGAAGGAGGATTCTGATCCATGACTCACTATGCGATGGTCATCGACCTCAACACCTGCGTCGGCTGCAATGCCTGCATGGCCGCCTGCGCGATGGAGAACCAGACCCCGGTCTGGGACAAGAACAAGTGGCGCACCTATGTGCACGACAAGGAGATCGGTGTCGGCTCGGACGTGCAGCGGCGTTTCTTCCCGCGGCTGTGCAACCACTGCGACAACCCGCCCTGCATGACCGTCTGTCCGACCGGCGCGACCCAGAAGAAGGCCAACGGCATCGTCTTCGTCGATCAGGAACTGTGCATGGGCTGCGGCGCCTGCGCCATGGCCTGTCCCTATCATGCGCGCGTTCCGGTCACGCGGCGCGACATGCGCCAGGGACGCGAGTTCTATGGTTCGGACTATCGACGCACCAGTCCCAGCATGGACAAGTGTTCCTTCTGCGATCATCTGGTCGAGCAGGGCCGCAAACCGGCCTGTGTCGAGACCTGCGTCGGCTACGCGCGGATGTTCGGCGATCTCGACGACCCCAATGATCCGGTGGCCCAGATGGTGGCGAGCGGCGCGGCACGGGCGCTGATGCCGCACATCGGCACCCGGCCCAATGTTTACTACATCGACGATATCCGCTGGAGGGGCTGAACGATGGACGTCAACATGACCTATGCGACCCAGGACATGTGGACCTGGTGGCTCGCCATCTATCTCTACTTCGGCGGTCTGGGCGCGGCGACGCTGGCCGTGACCTTTCTGACCGATATGTATCTCAAGCCCAATCGCGCGCTGGTGATCTGGGGCGCGGGCGCGGGCGTGGTGCTGCTGGCGCTCGGTTCGCTGATGCTGTTCGGCCATCTGCTCGACAAGACGGCGGTGCTGACCGTGCTCAATCCGCTGGCGCTGTTCAACCAGTCGAGCGCCTGGATCGCCTGGGGCACCCAGTTCATCATCTGGATGATGGTCTGGGGCGTGCTCTACGCGCTGCCCTATGTGCGCGAGACCGAGTTTCCGCATAAGGTGCCGGTGATCCGCGACCTGATCGACAAACCGTTCGTCATCGGCACCTCCAGGCTGGTGCAGCGGTTCCATCGCAGTGTCGGCTGGCTGGCGGTCATCAATGGGGTGGGTGTGGCCGTGTATACCGGACTGCTGCTGCAATCCTTCCCGGCGGTGGCGTTGTGGCACAATCCGGCGGTACCGCTGCTGTTCACGGTCTCGGCCTTCTCGACCGCGATGGCGTTTCTGCTGGTCCTGATGTATACGCTGCTGCACGATCAGGCCGATGAGCACGTTCGGGTGCTCTATGAGCGCATCGACCTGGTGCTGATCGCCGCCGAGCTGGTGATCCTGTTCTCGCTCTACCAGTATCTCAAGAACGGCTCGGAGTCCGGCGTGCGTTCGATGGAGCTGCTGTGGAACGACTACGGCTGGCTGATCGGCTTCATCGGCTTCGGTCTGATCGTGCCCTTCCTGCTCGAACTCAAGGGCGTGATGCGCGGCTGGGCCAGCCGGGTGCCGATCCTGACGGCGGCCGTGCTGGTGCTGGCGGGCGGCTATCTGCTGCGGCATTACTTCATGTATGCCGGGGTCTACGCCTATCCCTGGTGAGGAGTTTTTTTCACCGAGGAACGAACCGCATCGATTGCGAATGATGCGGTTCGCTACGCTCACCACATCCTACGAGGATCGTTTTCTGGAAATCACTCAAGACCAGTCCATGACATTCGACCGAGACCCAAGCCATTTGCGCCGGCTGGCGATGCTATTGGCGATGCCGGAGGCGGGCGCATTGGAGGCGCTGCGCGAGATCTCCAGCCAGGAACCCTGGTTGTCCGAACCCATCGCCGAGCTGGAGTCCCTGCCGCTGGAGCGCTGGCAGGCCGAACATACCCGGCTGTTCGTCAGCGGCTACCCCAAGACACCCTGTCCGCCCTTCGAGTCGGCCTATCGGCAGGGCAACATGGGCGGCACGGCGATGCAGGATCTCCAGGGACTCTATCGGCGTGCCGGTCTGGAGTCGGGCGAGGTGCCGCCCGACTATCTGGGCACGCAACTGGAGTTTGCGGCCTATCTGCTCGATGTCGCGCCGGGGGAGGGCGACGCTGACTGTCCGGCCGGCGCACTCACCGCCGAGCTATGGGACGAACATCTGTGCCGGTGGCTGCCGCGTTTTGCCCGCGATCTGCACACCCAGGCCGAATTGATGCTCTATCGCGGACTCGGCGAGCGTTTGGCATGTCTCTGTCCGGCGGACGACGATCAAACGTCGGAGCATCCGGATGACGCCTGAAGCCGCCTGGCGCCTCTGTTCCGAAGAGCTGGACGAAGAGCAGGCGCTGAGCGCGGCGGTCATCGCGATCCATGAGCGCCTCCTCAGAGAAACGCTGGCGGGCGATCCCATGCTCAATCTCGCCCTGCCGGTCGAAGTCCGCGCCCTGCGTCGCGTCGAGGACTGGCGCGTACTGCTGGTGCTGACGCCCTGGATGCTGGCGCGTCTGCTGTTCCCCGACCGGCCGCCGCCGCTGGCACTGCCCGAGGGGTGGTCGGCCGCCGAGCGCGCGGATGCCGAGTATCTGGTCCTGGGGCCGCGTCTGGGCTTCGCGCTGTTCGGCCAGTCGCAACAGGCCCACCTCGGTTATCACGACCGGCTCGGGCACTATCTGCTGCAACCGCTGTGTCTGAACATGGAACCCTACCGCGATGCCGATGCCGTCTTCGAGCACTGGAGCGAGGTCATCCGCGTGCGCGACGAGAACATGGAGGCCGCACGCCGCGATTGCCCGATGCAGAAAGAGATCTCGCGGCGCGAGCTCTTCCGGCGCCTGAAGCCTGAACGCTAGCGTCCCGGCCGAATCCTGCAACCACCAGCTGATGTCGATGAGATTGGGCCTGAGATGCCGACACTAGACATTGTGTGCCCCTACCTGCTCGAACCCGTCTCGGAGCGCACGGGCCTGAGCGTACAGGCACCGTCCATCGCGCGCCTGCTGGCGCGCGCCGATCGTCTGCCGGACGCTGATCGCGATCCCTTCGCCACATTGATGTGTGCGGCCGGCGTCGAGTGTTCGTCGGCGGATGTTGTAGCGCCGACCGCTGCGGTGGCGCTGCTGGGCGAGGGCGAGGCGGTCGAACCGGAGGCGATCTGGATGCATGCCGATCCGATCCATGCGCGCCCCGATCGTGATCGGCTGCTGGTCTACGCGGGCCAGCGCATCGAGCCGGATCGTGCCGAAGCCGATGCGCTGGTCGAGACCTTCAACCGGCATTTCGCCGACGAAGGTCTTTCGCTGCTGGCTCCGACACCGGCGCGCTGGTATCTGCGGCTCGCTCGCCCCCTGTCTGGCCTGTGGACTTCGCCGCTGCATGCGGTCCAGGGCGGCTCGATGGCCGAGCATCTGCCGCGCGGGCCGGGGGCACGGGAGTGGATTCGAGTGCTCAACGAGACACAGATGCTCTTTCACGCCGATCCGGTCAACCGGCGACGCGAGGCGAACGGCCGGCCGGTCATCAGCGGAATCTGGACCTGGGGCGCCGGATCGCTTCCGGCGCCATCGGATTCGGCGCCGGACAGGCTGATCGGCGATCATCCGCTGATCGCCGGGTTGGGGCGCCTGACCGGACGCCCGTATCGCTCGCTGGCGTCCTGGCAGGACGACCCCGTGTCCGGTTCCGGGCGCCGGCTCGTCCTGTGGGATCGGCACTGGCGTGCTTGGCTCGACCAGGATCTGGATGCCTGGTCAGACGCCATGACCGCACTGGACACAGCGATCGAGCGATCCTGGGCGGCGTTGCGCGCTGGGCATCTGGCGGCGATCCGGCTCGATTCCTGTCGCGGACCTGTGTTCCGGATCACCCCGAGACACACATGGCGTCTGTGGCGGCGACGGACGGCGATCTAGCCCGACATCCAGGCGGCGCAATGGGGCGCGCGGGGCAGCCCTGGTCCACCCCGCCGCCTGGACGCATCCCAGTCGTTCAACCGGACTGACCCGGCCGCCGCACCGGCACCTTCAGCGTCACCAGTTCCTCGGCGCTGCACGGATGGATGGCGACCGTATTGTCGAGATCGGCCTTGGTCGCGCCCATCTTCACCGCCACACCGAAGCCCTGCATCATCTCGTCGACGCCATCGCCGATCAGATGGATGCCGACCACCTTCTCGTCCTCACCGGCACAGACCAGCTTCATCGCGGTCTTGGGTCCGTGTGCGTTGAGCGCGTAGCGCATGGGCGTGAAGCTGGTCTCATAGATGGTGAGCGTGTCGCCGTAACGCTCGCGCGCCTCAGGCTCGGTCAGACCGACCTTGCCGATCGGCGGATGAGCGAACACCACCGTGGGCACGTTCTCGTAGTCGAGCTTTGAATCCGGCTTGTCGTTGAACAGGCGTTCGGCCAGACGCCGTCCGGCGGCGATCGCTACCGGAGTCAGCGGCTCGCGCCCGGTGATGTCGCCGATGGCATAGATGCCGGGAACAGTGGTGTTCTGCCAGGCATCGGTCGGGATGACACCGCTACGCTCGACCGTGATCCCGGCCGCCTCCAGGTTCAGCTCGCGCGTGTTGGGCGCGCGCCCGACGGCCCAGATGACCTGATCGAAGCCGGTCAGACGCTGACCGTCGCGCGCGGCCAGCACCAGTCCCTGTTCATCGCGCTCGATCCCGGCGACCTCGAATTGCAGGTGCATGTCGATGCCATGCAGCGTCATGTTCTCGGCCAGGGTCTCGCTGATAAGCGGATCGAACAGCGCGAGCATCCGGTCTTCCAGCGCCACGATGGTGATCTCGGTGCCGAGCGCGCTCAGCACGCCCGCCAGCTCCACGCCGATATAGCCGCCGCCGATGATGGCGACGCGCTTGGGCTGTTCTTCCAGCGCGAAGAAGCCGTCCGAAGTGATGCCCAGTTCAGCGCCCGGCATTCGTGGCACGATCGGCCGGCCGCCGGTGGCGATGACGATGTGGTCGGCGGTGTAGTGCTGGTCGCCGACCGCGACCGTGCGCGCATCGACAAAACGCGCGAAGCCGTCGATCCGGGTGAGGCCCAGGCGTTCGGCATAGCCGTCCCAGTAGCCGTTGATGTCGGCGATGTACTGGTTGCGGCCGGCGATCAGCTTGCCCCAGTCGAGACCGTCCGAACGGGCCTGGATGCCGTAGTCGGGCGCATCCGCGACGGCCGCCGCCAGATTGGCGGCATACCACATCACCTTCTTGGGTACACAGCCGGCGTTGACGCAGGTGCCGCCCAGTTTGGCGCCTTCGATCAGGGCTACGCGACGGCCGAACTGCGCCGCTTTCTCGGCGACCGCCAGGCCGCCGCTGCCGCCGCCGATGGCGATCAGATCAAAATGCTGGCTCATAGTCATAACTCCTGTTTTTTCAAAGCCGATGCCTGAACGCAAAAGGCTTCGGGCGACCGCCTGCTCGCGATCACCCGAAGCCTCGTCAGGTTAAGGCCAGAGCGGATTCAGCGTGATCTCAACGCGACTCCAGCCAGGCGATGACCGCATCCGAGCCGCCGATCAGCTTGCCGTTGACGAAGACCTGGGGCACGGTCGCGGCATTGGAGACGGCGCGCAGACCCTGTTCAGTGTAATCCTCGTTGAGCACCAGCTCCTCGAAGTCGAGACCGGCGTTACGCAGCGCTTCCTTGGCCTTGACGCAGAAGGGGCAGCCATCGCGACTGAACACGGCGATGTCGAGCGGCTTGGGCTTGTTGGGCGCCAGATACTCCAGCATGGTGTCGGCGTTGGAAACTTCGTAGGGGTCGCCTTCGACCTCGGGTTCGATGAACATCTTCTCGACCACGCCGTCGCGCACCAGCATCGAGTAGCGCCAGGAGCGCTTGCCGAAACCGATCGCGTCCTTGTCGACCAGCATTCCCATGCCCTCGGTGAACTCACCATTGCCGTCCGGGACGAAGATCAGGTTGTCGGCGTTCTGGGCCTTCTGCCACTCGTTCATGACGAAGGTGTCGTTGACCGACACACACACCACGGAGTCGACGCCCAGTTCCTTGAAGGCCGGAACCAGCTGGTTGTAGCGTGGTACGTGCGACGACGAGCAGGTCGGGGTGAAGGCACCCGGCAGCGAGAAGACGACCACGGTCTTGCCGGCGAAGAGTTCGTCGGTGGTCACATCGACCCACTCATGACCCCGGCGGGTGTGGAAGGTGACGCTGGGGATACGGCTTCCGGTACGGTCCTGGAACATGGTTCGGTTCTCCTGATGGGTGATGAATCGTCTGGTTGGTGGATGATCGGGTTGGCCCCGCAGGGCCGACGGACATAGATTAACCCGGAAAAAGTGGTCGAATTAAATGGATTGTAAGAATCGTTTCGATCGGCTGTGGCGATGATTCGCGTGCCGCCATGGCACATCGAGCCTGGCGCCAAGGGATTGGGGGCAGCGGCGTCGATCTCAAGCCCGAAGCGCGTCGGTGGTGACGAATGCGCGTATTGATTGATGCGGATCAAGGTCGCGCGCGCGCGTCCGCCTTAATCTTGCGCGTTGCGGCTCGACCGCATGATGAGCGCCGTTCATGCGAACGGTGCTGTCTATTTCGTGGAGGATCAAAGATGACGATGAAGCGACTCCTGCTGGTCTCGACCCTGGCTGGTGCCTCTGCACTCGCCACCTTGCCCGCCAATGCCTTCTGGGGCTGGAATCCCTTCGGCTGGGGCGGCGGCCCCTGGGACGGTCCCTGGGGCGGCGGACCCTGGGGTAGCCCCTGGTACGGCGGCTATCCGTACCATGGCGGTTACTATCCCTACGGACTCTACGGCGTACCCTATGGTTGGGGGGCACCCGTCTATGGTTATCCCGGCTATGTCTATCCGGGGTATGCCTATCCCGCCCCCACTCAACCGAGCACCAAGAGCCAATAAGCCTTTCAGCGCTTGATCCTGGCGCCCCCGTCCGTACCCTTGCGGGTTCGGGCGGGGGGCTTCGACTGCGGTGCGCCCATGCGGTGATTTCGCCGCCACGCGCACATCTTGCTATGATCCCCGCCGACTGATCGCGACCCCTCATTCCCGCCGATGGCGACAGCGTGTTCGCCGCCCGGTGACTGGAGATCTGGATATGCGCTTGTTGGTAGGTGACATCGGTGGCACGAAGACGGCCCTTGGCCTGGCCGAGACGGATGGCGGGTCCGTGCGTCTCGGAGAGACCCGGCGCTATCCCAGCGCGTCCTTCGGCTCGCTCGATCAGATCGTGCAGCGTTATCTGCTCGAAACGGGCGCCACATGCCGGTTCGCGGTCTTTGCCGTCGCCGGCCCCATCCATGATCGGCGCTGCGAGACGACCAATCTGCCCTGGGTGCTGGACGCCGAGGCCCTGGAGCAGAGCCTGGGTCTGACCTGTGTGGAACTGCTCAACGATCTGGAAGCCGTCGCCTGGGGTGTACCCATCCTCAGCTCGGACGATCTGGCCGAACTCCACCCCGGCGATCCGTGCAGTCAGGGTAACGCCTGTGTCGTGGCCGCCGGGACCGGACTCGGACAGGCGGGGCTGTTCTGGGATGGACTGCGTCATCATGCCTTTGCCACCGAAGGCGGACACTCGGACTTCGCCCCGGCCGACGATCTGGAGTTCGCGCTGCTGACCTATCTCAAGTCGCGCTTCGGGCGTGTGAGTTGGGAGCGGGTCGTCTCGGGTCCGGGGATCGTCAATCTGTTCGATTTCCTGCGTTTCCATCACAGTGTCCAGGCGCCTGACTGGCTGCAAGCGGTCATCGACACCGGAGGCGACACGGCGGCCACCATCGCCCAGGCCGCCGCCGACGATCGGTGTCCGCTGTGCCGCGAGACACTGAATCTCTTCATGCGTCTTTATGGACGCGAGGCCGGCAATGCGGCGCTCAAGCACATGGCGCTCGGCGGAGTCTATCTGGGCGGCGGCATCGCCCTGAAGAATCTGGCCTGTCTGCGTCGGGGCGGTTTCCTGGAAGGGTTCTTCGACAAGGGGCGCATGGGCTCGCTGATGCGGCGCATGCCGGTGCGCGTCATCCTGCAACCCAACACCCCGCTGCTCGGTGCGGCGCGCTTCATGGCCTTGCAATGAGGCTTTGGCGGCATCGACAGCCTTGGGTACTGCTCTCGCTGACGCTCGGGTTGCTCGGCAACACGTCAGCCTGGGCACTCAAGCTGGAGGTCCGGGTCGAGGGACTCAAGGGTGAGCGCGAGGCCAATGTCCTGGCACTCCTGAGCATCTACAACGAACGCACCGAGGCCGATCTGACCGCCACGCGCGTCGAGGCGCTGCATCGCCGCGCCCCGGATCAGATCCGCGAGGCGCTTGCCCCCTTTGGACTCTACCGTGTCCAGGTCGAGGATCGACTCGAACGCCCTGCCGATGAGGCGGGCACTTGGCGTGCCCAGTATCGCGTCGAGCCGGGCGAGCCGGTGCGGATCACCACGGTCGACTATCAGGTCACGGGGGAGGGCGCAGCCGATCCGGTCTTCCCCAAGACCTTCCCCATGAAGGCCGGCGATGTACTCCGCCACGCCGCCTACGAGAAGGCCAAGTCCGACCTCCGCTATGCGGCGACCTCGGCCGGCTATCTGGACTATCGGCTCGATCGTCATCAGGTGCTCATCGACCCGCTGGCCTATGAGGCGCACGTTTTCTTCCACCTGGAGACCGGCCCGCAATACCGTCTCGGCACGGTGCGCTTCAAGCAGGATCTGCTCGACGAGGATCTGCTCGAGCGCTATGTCCGCTTCAAGTCGGGCGATGTCTACGACCCCGACGTCCTGCTCGGACTCCAGGGGCGTCTGCTCGGCAGCGAATACTACAGCGATGTCGAGATCGTGCCGCTGAAGGACGAGGTCGACGCCGACAATCGGGTGCCGATCGAGGTCGTGGCCCAGCGCAACAAGGCCAACAAATATCGTATCGGTCTGGGCTTCGCCACCGATGTCGGGCCGCGTCTGACCCTGGACTACCGGCGCCGCTATCTGAATTCTCAGGGCCACAAGCTGCGCACCGAGCTGAGCCTGTCGCCCGCGTTCTCGCAGTGGGAGCTGGACTATCGCCTCCCGATCCAAGACCCGACCCGCGACTACATCATCGTCAAGCCGGTCTCGGCCTACTACGACACAGCCACGCGCCAGGGCTGGGTGCACAGTATCCAGGCCGCGCACTCGACCCTGAGTCCGGGCGGCTGGCGGCGCAACATCGGTCTCGACTATCGCTACGAGGATCTCAGCATCAACGAGAGCGCGATGGACGCGACGAATGAACTGGCTCCCAATATTTCCTGGTCCAAGACAGTTGCCGACGACCCGGTCTTCACCAACGACGGCTATCGGCTCAAGTACAGTCTGGTCGGGGCCATGCAGGGTGTGGTCTCGGAGGCGTCCTATCTGAGCGGTCAGGTTCAGTTCAAATGGGTGCGGCGCTTCGCGCGCGACTATCGCTTCATCACCCGCGCCGATCTGGGCGCGACCTGGGCCGAGAGCGTCGATGACCTGCCGGCCGGCCGACGCTTCTATGCCGGTGGCGACAACTCCATTCGCGGCTGGGGCTTCGATGCCCTGGGGCCGAACGATCCCGTGACCGACGAGACGGTCGGCGGGCGCTATCTGGCCGTGGGCAGCCTGGAGCTGGAGCGCCGCGTCAAAGGACCGTGGAGCGCGGCCGTTTTCACCGATTTCGGCAATGCCTTCGATCCGGACTATGAGCAGGAACTGGCCCAGAGCGTTGGAGTAGGCGTGCGCTGGGCCTCGCCGATCGGTCAGGTGCGTTTCGATCTGGCCTTTGCCGTATCCAAGGACTCAGACGGCGGCACACCGCCGGCCCGGCTGCATATCGTGATCGGGCCGGATCTCTAGGCGAGCACGCGAGCGATGGACGACATCAAGGCATCCACCACACCGCCTGCGACTGGATCGACAGCGACCGGGGCGAGTGAGACCGTACCGGCGCCCGAGCCGCGTTCGTCCGGACCACGCCGCCTGGGTTGGCTCGGTTGGCTGATTGGCTCACTGCTGGCGCTGGTCCTGATCCTGGCGGCCGGACTCGGCGTGCTGCTCGGCACCGAGAGCGGGCTGCGCCTGGGCCTGGAGCTGGCGCAGCGGGTTGTGCCCGAGACGCTGCGCGTGGGCGGGATCGAGGGGCGCGTCCTCGGCCGTCTCCGGCTGTCGGACGTGGCGCTGGACCGGCCGACACTGGGTCTGCGGATTGGTGTGCTCGAACTGGACTGGTCGCCGCGTGCGCTCCTGTCCGGTGTGCTCGACATCGAACGTCTGGCGGTGCGCGATCTGGACGTGGCACTGGGGCCGAGCGCCGAGGACGACGAGCCGCTGACCCTGCCGGCGATCGTGCTGCCGCTCGGCGTCGAGGTCGGTGAGCTGAGTCTGGAACGCTTGCGAATACTGAGGGCGGGGGCCGACGAACCGCTGTTCGCCCTGGAGTCGGCCCGACTCGCTGACAGCCGTCTCGCCGGTGGTGAACTGGATCTGGGGCGCCTGGAAGCCCGTCTGCGCGCTCCCGCCTTGAGTGCCGGTCTTCAGGGGCGGGCGACCCTGACCAATCAGTATCCGCTCGACCTTGATCTCGATTGGGCGCTGGAGCTAGCGCCGGAGGTTCATCTCGCCAGTGAAGGCCGACTGAGCGGCGATCTGCAACGACTCGAACTGACCCTGGCGTTGAGCGGTCCTGTCGATGCCCAGCTCTCCACCGAGGTGCATGATGTGCTAGGCGCTCTGGGTTGGGATGGCCGGATCGAGGTCGCGCGGCTCGATCCGGCGGTCTTCCGACCGGATCTGCCGCCGATCGAGATCCAGGCCCAACTCGAGACCCAAGGCTCGCTCAAGAACGCCGTGCTCTCAGGTACGCTCGACACGCGCGCGCCGGATCGACCCGAACTCGGACAGCTCGCACTGGAACTCGATCTGCTGTGGAAAGAGAACCGGCTGACGGTGCGTTCGCTGGAGCTGACCGAGCAGGTCTCGAACGCCGATCTGCGCCTCCAGGGCGAGCTGGATCTGAGCCGGGAACCGGGCCGCTTTGCGCTGGAGGGCGACTGGAAACAGCTGCGCTGGCCGCTGAGCGGTGAGCTGGTCGCCGAGTCGGCCGAGGGGGCGCTGACGGCCTCGGGCAGCTTCGAATCGTTCGTCTATCGACTCTCCGGAAAGGTCGCCGGCCCGAGCGTCCCGAGCACCGGCCTCGAACTGGCAGGGCAGGGGACGGCCAGCGGCACCCAGCTCGGCTCCTTCGCGCTCGACACGCTCGATGGCCGTCTGGAGGGGGCGGGCGCCCTGACCTGGGCGCCGGAGCTGACCTGGGATCTGAGTCTGCGCGCGACGGGCCTGAATCCTGGTGTCCAGGCGCCCGACTGGCCGGGACGGATCGATGGGCGTCTGACCAGCCAAGGGCGTCTTGACGCGGAGGGACGCCCGGAGTTGACGGCGGTCATCGAGGAGCTGAGCGGACGTCTGCGCGAGTATCCGATCGCCGCCAGCGGTCAGGTGCGGATGGCGGGCAACAGGCTCCGGATCGAGCGTCTGACGGCCTCCTCGGGACCGAGCCGGTTGAATCTCGATGGGCATATCGAACAAGACCTGGATCTCCGCTTTGCGCTGGAGTCGCCTGACCTGGCGAGTCTGTGGCCCGAGGCGCGCGGGCGCCTGAGCGCGTCCGGGCGGGTTCAGGGAACACGGGAGACGCCGCGCGTCACGCTCGACCTCAAAGGCGAGCGGATGTCGCTGGCCGGGAACGCCCTGACCGAGCTGCGTGGAACGGCCGATCTGGATCTGGCGTCCAATGGCCGCTTCGCGCTCCAGTTCACCGGCCGCGATCTCGCCGCCGGCGGGATGACCTGGAGCGGACTCGAACTGCGCGGCGATGGACGCATAGCCGATCATCGCCTCTCGGCACGGCTCACGGGCCAGCCGCTCGGACTCACCCTGGAGGCCACGGGCGCGCTTGCCGCGAGCGGCGGCTACAGCGGCCGGGTGTCGACCCTGAAGCTCGACAGCCGGGACTGGGGCGTCTGGTCGCTCCAGCGTCCGTTGCCGCTGACGCTCGACGGCGCCCGGATCGCCGCCGGGCCGGTCTGTCTGCGTCAGTCCCAGGGCGCCGGCGGCTGTGTCGGCTTCGAGCAGACCGAATCGGGACGCTGGCGCGCGGAACTGGACCTGGACCGGCTCGACTTCGCCTTGATCAAGCATCTGCTGCCGGACACCCTGGCTGCTGAGGGTGCGGGTCGGATCAAGGGGCGCTTCCAGGCCAATGGCGCTGTCCTCAGCGGTCAGGCCACCGCCGAGATCCCTCAGGGACGGGTCACGCTCGATCTCGGACAGAACAAGCGGGAACGACTGGATTTCTCCAGCGCGCGTCTGACGCTCGACGCCGGGGCCACCGGACTCGCCGCACGTCTGGCCGTTCCGGTCGCCGGGCTGGGCCGGATCGACGGCGAGCTGAGTCTGCCGGGCTGGCGTCTGGACGCTCCGGCGCGGCCCGCACAGTCACTGCGCGGCCGTGTGCGCGCCGAGATCGGCGATCTGAAACCGCTGGCCAGTCTGGCGCCCGACATCAGCGGACTCCAGGGCTCGATCTCGGCCGACCTGAATCTCGGCGGGACACTCCAACGGCCCGGTGTCAGCGGACAGTTCGACATCAAAGGCGTGAACTTCCAGCTGCCGCTGCTGGCGCTCGGCGTCGAGGACATGAACATCGAGGCCAAGGCGCCCTCGTTCGAGCGCTTCGACATCCGTGGCGCGGCCAAGCTCGGCGGCGGCACCCTGACCCTGACCGGGGAGGGACGCACCGGCGGCCAGGGGCCGATGGCCAGGCTGCGTCTCGAAGGCAACAAGCTCAAGCTCGCCAATACCAAGGAGTATTTCGTGCGTCTCTCGCCGGGGATCGACATCGAGGTCGGCCCCAGCGGCGCCGTGGTGCGCGGCGAGATCCGCGTGCCCGAGGCGCGTATCCGCCCACGCTCACTCCCGGCCGGCACCGTCTCGCCGTCGAGTGACGTGGTGCTCGAAGCCAAGGAGCGCGGTACACCCTTCCCGGTCACGCTCGATCTGCGTCTGGTGCTCGGCGACGAGGTGACGATCGACGGTTTCGGCGTGCGCGGGCGTCTCTCCGGCGCGCTGAGCGTGTTGCAGGATCCGGGGCGCGACATGCTGGGCGATGGTCAGTTGCAGATCACCGAGGGGCAGTATCGGCTCAGCGGCGGTTTCGGCATCGCGGCCGAGCTGGGCGCGCCGCTCACCATCACCCAGGGCCGGCTGATCTATGCCAAGAGTCCGATCGGCAATCCGGGGCTGCTGCTCCAGGCCGAACGCCAGGGCGGCGACACCACGGCCGGGGTGCGGGTGGTCGGCACATTGCGCAATCCCAAGATGACCTTCTTCTCCGACAGCGATCCAGGCCTGACCCAGGCCGACATCACCAAGTATCTGATGACCGGCATCCCGCCCTCGGCCAACGATCGAACCGATCAGGCGGGGCTGGCGGTCGGTACCTATATCGCCCCAAAGATCTATATGGAATACGAAAGCGGACTCGGCGACGAGTCAAACAAAGTCAAGCTGCGTTACGACGTCTCCAAGCATATCGAACTCCAGACCGAGACCGGAGAGAGTCAAGGTGCCGACATCTTCTTCAAATTCGAGAACTGACCGGGCGCTCCGGCATCCGCGCGCCTGGCCGAGTTGGTTCGGTGTGTGGCTGATCCTGGCGCTGGGCCGGCTGCCCTTTCCGCTACTGTGGGTGCTCGGCTCGGTGTTCGGGCGTCTCGCCTATCTCATGGCCGGCTCGCGGCGTCTGGTCGCGCGGCGCAATCTGGAACTGTGCCTGCCCGAGAGCACGCCTGCCGAGCGCGAACGCCTGCTGCGCGCCCATTTCGGCCGGCTCGGCGTGGCCGCGTTCTGTCAGGGTGTGGCCTGGAGCGCGCCGCGCGCGCGGCTGGCGCGTCTGGTGCGGCTGCGCCACCGCGAGCGCGTCGATGTCTGTATCGCCGAAGGACGACCGGTCATCATCCTGCTGCCGCATTTCGTCGGACTGGAGCTCGGCGCTCAGGCCTTTTCGGCCCTGGTGCATTCGGGCAGCTGCATGTACCAGAAGATTCGCAATCCGGTGTTCGAGCATCACGTCAAGCGCACGCGCGGGCGCTTCGGCGGTCTCTCGGTCGAGCGTCAGGACGATCTGCGCGGTCTGGTGCGTGAGATCAAGCGCGGCACGCCTTTTTTGTACCTGCCCGATCAGGATGGCGGGCGGCGCGGGATCTTCGTCCCGTTCTGCGGTATCCCGGCCTCGACCGTGCCCATGCTCGGGCGCTTCGCGGCCATGACGGGGGCCGTGGTCATTCCGGCCATTCCGCGTTTCCTGCCCTGGGGACAGGGGATGGAGCTGATCTTCGAGCCGCCGCTCGACGACTTCCCGAGCGGAGACCCGGAGCACGACACGGCGCGCATGAACCGGATCATCGAAGCCTGCGTGCGTGACACACCGGATCAATACTTTTGGGTCCATCGTCGCTTCAAGACCCGCCCGCCGGGCGAGGCGCCCATCTATCCGCCCAAGCGCAAGAAGCGCAAACATGGTTGATCCGGACGTTCGCACGGGCGCCTTGCGTCTGGGGCGAGTACGCGACTGGCTGCTCGGCGGATCGCTGCTGCTGGCGCTGGTGGTCGCGGTCGAGTTTCTGGTCGGCTGGGGAGCGTTGCTGGCGCCCTGGCGCGAACTCTCGCCCTGGCTGCTCGCCTGGCTGTTCCTGCTCACGGCGCTGAGCTATGGACTGCGCGCGGTGCGGGTGAGCGACTATTTCGGCGCGCGGCTGGCCGGGCGCTTCCCGGCCGTGCTGCGTCTGAGCATCCTGCACAACACGGCCAACAATCTGCTGCCGATGCGCGCGGGCGAGCTGGTCTTTCCCTGGCTGATGCGCCGCTATTTCGGGCAGGGGCTGCTGGACGCGGCCGCCGCACTGGTCTGGATCCGGCTGCTCGATCTGCACTTCCTGGCGCTGATCGGGCTGCTGATCTTACAGCTCGGGCATCCCTCCTGGCTGTGGTGGCTGGCGGGCGGACTCTGGATCCTGGGACTCGGCGTCCTGATCGTCCTGTCCGGGATGGGTGATTCGGCCAAGCTGGCCGGCGCGGGACGTCTGCGTTCGATCCTGCGCCGGGTGCTCCAGGCCGCGCCGGGCGACCCCTGGCTGATCGTGCGTGTCTATGGCTGGACAGCGCTGATCTGGAGCCTGAAGTTCGTCGCCTTCACCAGTCTGCTCAGGTTCTTCCTGCCGATCGATGTCTGGCGGCTGCTGGCTGGGGTCATGGGGGCTGAGCTCTCCAGCGTGCTGCCCTTTCACGGCATCGCCGGGTCCGGCAGCTACGAGCTGGCGGCGGTCGCGGCCCTGGCCCCGCTCGGAGTCGATCCGAAGCTGGCGCTGGCCGGCGCGGTCAATCTGCACCTGTTCCTGCTCGGCAGCACGCTGTTGCTCGGCGCGCTGGCGTTTCTATTGCCCAAAGGCGCGAGGCCGGCCGAGGCGCGCGCCACCGCTCTTTGAGTCGCAACCAGCCGCGACGACGCGCGATCGCTCATGAACGGCCGCGCGGCTGGCGGAGGCTGGCTCAGAAGTGATGCACGTAGCGCAGATTCAGCCGCGCACCCTCGGGCCGATTCTCGGCCAGGGTCTCCCAATAGAGATTGGCGAACAGGTGATCGTTCTTGGAGACGTGATAGACGAGACCCGGCCCGATACCGAGCACCTGCTCCTGGCTGTCCGACAGCTCGCGCCCGTCGACCTTGCTCTCGGTGATCTGCTTGAGATAGTAGCCGTTGAGGCCGAGCCGCAGACGGTTGGGGATGACCTCGTAGGCGCTGGCGAAATTCAGATGGATGGCCTGACCGGCCTGTGAGTCGTCGGCGCCGAGCGCACTGCTGGGGTCGGAGTTCTCAGCGTTCCAGAGATAGTGCAGACGCCAGGAGACCGTCCACTTTGGATCAATGAAGAGGGTCGCCGCCCAGTAGGGATTGAAGGAGAAGACGTTGCTGCCCGGATTGAGCGCATGATCGGGGTCATAGTCCCCGGTCGGCAGGAGCATCTGCAACTCGATGCGCTGCATGAAGCGCGGTCCGTTCGGTCCCATGACGGGATCCCATTGCAGAAAAGGGCCGACCAGCAGATCGCCGAGATTGCCGCTGTTGTTCGAGAGCGCCAGATTGTCGCCGGGATCGATATCGAAGCCGGCGATCGGCAACATGAAGTTCAGACCCCATTTGCCGCCCAGCAGCAGCTCCTGATCGGACGAGTAGAGCAACTGCGTCAGACTGACGTTGACGTCCACCTCAGCCTTTTCGAGTCCGCGCCCGGTCGGCAGGCGCAGGTCGTCGCCATCGGCATCCTTGAGACGTCCCTGACGATAGACCTGGACGTACTGCTGGGCATACCAGCCCGGACCGGCCGGCGGTCCGCCGTCGAGGAAACTGGTGAATCCGAGATTCACAGACGGCAGATCATAGGCCGACACCAGAGAGGACGTGGTTGCCATCAGGGTGGCGGCAAGGGATTTGAGAACGGCAGAGCGCATCTGAAGCCTCTTGTCATTGTTTTGGGGAACCCACGAGCAGGCGGAAGGTAACACAAGCGCCTGTGTTCGGGGTGGAGCCGCCAGCCGGGATGCAGACCGCGCGGGCTGTGACGCCACGGCTTCTGGAGACATCCGGTCCCACAAGGTATGCTCCGCACCTCGACAACCACGGCTTGAACCAACTGGAATCCAACACTTCACCCATGAGACTCGAGCGCATCAAGCTCGCTGGCTTCAAATCCTTCGTCGATCCCACGACCGTTCACTTTCCGAGCAATCTGGTCGGCATCGTCGGCCCGAACGGCTGCGGCAAATCCAATGTCATCGACGCCGTGCGCTGGGTGATGGGCGAGTCCTCGGCCAAGATGCTGCGCGGCGAGTCCATGGCCGACGTCATCTTCAACGGCAGCACCGGGCGCAAGCCGGTCGGCGTGGCGAGCATCGAGCTGATCTTCGACAACAGCGACGGCGGGGCCGAGGGCGAGTACGCGGCCTTCGATCAGATCTCGGTCAAGCGTCAGGTCGCGCGCGACGGTCAATCCAGCTACTTCCTGAACGGCACGCGCTGTCGGCGCCGCGACATCCAGGATCTGTTCCTCGGCACGGGGCTCGGGCCGCGTTCCTACGCCATCATCGAGCAGGGGATGATCTCGCGCATCATCGAGGCGCGTCCGGAGGATCTGCGGCTGTTTCTGGAAGAGGCGGCCGGGATCTCCAAGTACAAGGAGCGCCGGCGCGAGACCGAGAACCGGATGCGCCACACGCGCGAGAATCTCGACCGGCTCAACGACGTGCGCGAGGAGGTCGGCAAGCAGTTGCTGCATCTGGAGCGTCAGGCGGCCACAGCCGAGAAATACACCCAGTTGCGCGCCGAGGAACGCCGTCTGGATCTGGAACTCAAGGCGCTGCGCTGGCGCGCGCTCGACGATGAACTCCAGGCGCTGAGCCGGCGTCTGGCCGAGGCCGAGAACCAGGGCGAAGCGGGTCTGGCCGAACAGCGGCGGCTGGAGGCTGAGATCGAGTCTAAACGCGAGGCGTACAACGCCGCTTCCGACGACTTCAACGCGATCCAGGGACGCTATTACGCCGTCGGCGCCGAGATCGCCCGCGCCGAGCAGGCCATCCAGTTCGCCAACGAGGAACGCGGTCGGCGCGAGGCCGAGCTGGTGCGGCTCGATCAGGAGCTCTACGAAGCCGGGCAGCATCTGGAGCGCGACCGCGAGCGTCTGACTGAGATCGCGCGCGCGCTCGCCGAGGACGAACCCCAGTTGGAACAGGCCGAGTCCGAGCTGTCGGAGGCGACGGGTTCGCTCATGACGCTCGAAGACCAGCTCAAGTCCTGGGAATCCGAGTGGGACGCCTTCAACGCCGAGGCCGCGCGGCCATCCGAGCAGGCGCAGTTGGAACGTGCCCGACTCACGGCGCTGGAGCAGGCCCAGGGACGCGAGCGCGAGCGTCGGCGCCGGATCGAGGAGGAACGCGCGCGGCTGGATGCATCCGACGTTTCGGCACGGCTGGAAGAATTGAGCGAGCGCGAATCCGTGCTCGACGAGCGGATCGAGGCCCTGGAAGACGAGCGCGACGCGGTGCTCGAATCGCTGGCCGGACATGAGACCGCACTGCGCGCGCTGGCCGATACGCTCGATCAGGTCCGCACCCGTCTGCGCGAAGCCAAGGGACGTCTGGCCTCGCTGACGGCGCTCCAGGAATCGGCGCTGGCCGATACCGATGTCGAGCGCCGCGACTGGCTGGCGAGCCGGGGGCTGGCGGGCGCGGCGCGTCTGGTCGAGCAGCTCAAAGTCGAACCGGGCTGGGAGCGCGCGGTCGAGATCCGGCTTGGACAGGCCCTGCGCGCCGTGACGGTCGATGCATTGGAGACGGCCGTGGCGGACGCCAACGAACTGCCGCCCGGTCTGGTGTTGCTCGAAACGGCGGGCGATCCCGGCTCGGAACCCGAGCCTGAGACCGGATACTGGCGGCTCGGCCAGCGCGCCCAGTCGCCCTGGCCGATCGGCGGGCTGCTCGGCCCGACGCACACGGTCGCCCATCTGCGCGAGGCGCTGGCGGCGCGTCATGATCTGAGCCGCGACGCGACCCTGATCACGCCCGAAGGCATCGAGGTCGGCCGTCACTGGCTGCGCGTCCCGGAGCGCGACGGCGCCTCGGGCGTGCTGGAACGCGCCGAGACCATCGCCGCGCTCGAATCCGAGCTGGCCGCACTCGCCGACGAGGAGGCCGAGCGGCTCGACGAGGAGCTCGAACTGCGCGACGCGCGCACCGACTCCGAACAACGCCGGCTCGCGCTCGAATCCGAGTTGACCGGCCTGGAGCGCGAGCGCTCGGCCCTGCGCTCCGAACTGAGTGCTCTGCGCACGCGCGTCGAGCATCAGTCCGAGCGTCGGCGCGCGCTCGACGAGGAATGGGCCGACCTGGAGCGCCAGAGCGCCGAATCGCTCGCCGAGATGGAGGATACGCGCGAACGTCTGCACGACTGGCTCGATCAGATGGAGACCCTGGCCGAACAGCGGGTCACGCTGGAACAGGAGCGCACCCGTCTGCGCACCCAGGTCGCCGAGAGCCGCGAGCGCGAACGTACTTGCCGCGACCGGGCGCAATCCCTGCGCATCCGGGTCGAGTCCAACCGCGCCGCGCGCGAGGCGACCCGCCAGAGTCAGACGCGCGCCCAGGCCCAGCAGACCCAGCTACTCGACCGGCGCGATGAGCTGATCGCCGCGCTGGAGGAGGGCGTCGAGCCGCTGGCCGAGCAGCGCGAACGACTCGACGAACATCTGGTGCGTCGCGTCGAGGTCGAGGACGAATTGCAGGAGGCCCGCCAACGGCGCGAAACGCTGGAAGCCGAGGTCCGCACGCTGGAGCAGTCGCGTCAGCGCGCCGAGCAGGCGGTCCAGGCCAACCAGCGCGGACTGGACACCGTGCGGCTGGAGCGTCAGGAGCGTCTGGTCCGCCAGCGCACGCTGGAGGAACAGTTCGCCGAACTCGGCGCCAGTCAGGGCGCGATCCTGGAATCACTCGATCCGGCGGCGACCGAGACCGTCTGGCAGGAGGAACTGAGCAAGGTCGCCGCGCGCATCCAGCGTCTGGGCGCGGTCAATCTGGCGGCGGTCGATGAATTCAAGGAACAGTCCGAGCGCAAGACCTACCTCGACGCCCAGCACGACGACATCGCCCGTTCGCTGGAGACCCTGGAGCAGGCGATCCGCAAGATCGATCGCGAGACCCGCAGCCGCTTCAAGGAGACCTATGATCAGGTCGATCAGGGCTTCCAGCAGCTCTTTCCGCGTCTGTTCGGCGGCGGACAGGCCTATCTGGAACTGACCGACGAGGATCTGCTCGAAACCGGCGTCAGCGTCATGGCACGCCCGCCCGGCAAGCGCAACGCCAGCATCCATCTGCTCTCGGGCGGCGAGAAGGCCCTGACCGCCGTGGCGCTGGTGTTCGCCATCTTCCAGCTCAACCCGGCGCCCTTCTGTATGCTCGACGAGGTCGACGCCCCGCTCGACGATGCCAACGTCGGGCGTTTCTGCGAACTGGTGCGCGCGATGTCGGACCAGGTGCAGTTCATCTTCATCAGTCACAACAAGGTGACGATGGAGATCGCGCATCATTTGATGGGCGTGACCATGCACGAGCCGGGTGTGTCGCGTCTGGTCAGCGTCGACGTCGACGAGGCGGTGCGTCTGGCGGCGGTGGCCTGAGAAACGATCTCGGGCGATACAGCCCGAACCGGCATTGTTATACTTGCGCCCTTACAGCTTAAAAACCCACTAAAAAACCAACACACGAATGGACGCCAGCACCATCCGCCTGATCCTGATCGTCATTGGAGCCATCCTGATCGTGGCGCTCTATCTCTGGGAGCGTCATCGCGAGCGCCAGGGGGGCTATCACGACGACTACGAAGACGATTATCTGGTCGAGGACGAGGGCGCGGACGAACCCTATGGCGTGCGTCCGAGCCGGCATGATCCCGCGCCCGACCGCTACGAAGCCGCCGAGCCGCCGCCCGTGCAAGAGCCGCCTGCGGCCAAGCCGGCGCGATCCAAGTCCTGGTTGCGGTCGCGCATCAGCCCGGAACCGGACGTCGAGTCGAGTCCCGAGCCCGGTCGGGTGGAGCGCATGCGCGAGCCTGAGCCGATGCCGGATGAGGCCGAGGACATCCCGGAGCCGAAGACGACCAAACCGGCCAAGGCAGCTCCAGCCGCTTCTTCGGCGCCCAAGGCTCCCAAACGCCGCGAGGTCTCGGTGTCTGATCCGCTGCTGATCCAGTTGAGCGTCAGCGCGCGCCGTTATCCCTTCAAGGGTCCGGAGATCCTGGAGGTAGCTGCCGGTTGCGGACTCTATCCGGGCGAGATGGACATCTTCCACTGTCTCGACGAGTTCGAAGACGAGACCCGGGTCTATTTCAGTATGGCCAACATGGTCAAGCCGGGGCGCTTCCCCTTCGATGAGATGGACGGCTTTTCGACCCCCGGACTGGTGCTCTTCGCTCAGTTGGAGGGCGATCCCGAAGACATGACCATCCTCGACGAGATGGTGGCCACGGCGCGCAAGCTGGCCCTGTCGCTCAATGGGGACGTGCTCGATGCGGCACGCCGGCCGCTGACCGTCAAGAAAGAGGAAGAGCTGCGTCAGGCCGTGACCGACAACGAACTACGCTGGAAACGGACCCGGCGGCGGTGACGTCCTCCGCCATCACCCAGCGCATCGAGGCGCTGCGCGCCGAGATCCGCTATCACAATCATCGCTACTACGTACTCGACGATCCTGAGATCCCGGACGCCGAGTACGACCGCCTGTTCGCCGAGCTCCAGCAGCTGGAAGCCGAACACCCCGCTCTGATCACGCCCGATTCGCCCACCCAGCGCGTCGGCGCCGAGCCGCGTCCGGAGTTGGGCGAGGTTCGGCACGCTGTCCCCATGATCTCGCTCGACAATGCGATGAGCGATGAGCGGCTGGTGGAGTTCCATCGTCGTCTCACGGTTGCGCTGCCTGAATTCGATCCTGTGCTCTACACCGCCGAGCCGAAGTTCGACGGGCTGGCGATCACGCTGCGCTATGAATCCGGGGTGCTGGTGCTGGCCGCGACCCGTGGCGACGGCACGCGCGGCGAGGACGTGACCCACAACGCGCGGACCATTCCGAACGTGCCGTTGCGGCTTCTCGGTGAGGACTGGCCCGAGGTGCTGGAGGTGCGCGGCGAGGTCTACATGCCGCGTGCCGGATTCGACCGGCTCAACGCGCGTCTGGAGGAACGCGGCGAGCGTCCCTTCGCCAATCCGCGCAATGCCGCCGCCGGCAGTCTGCGTCAGCTCGATCCGCGCGTCACCGCCCGTCGGCCGCTGCGTTTCTGCGCCTATGGCTGGGGCGAGATCGCGGGCGAGCCGGGCGAGAGTCAGTTCGAGATGCTCCAGCGTCTGGCTGGCTGGGGGCTGCCGATCTCGCCCGAGCTACGGCAGGTGGCGGGACTCGATGGCTGTCGCGACTATTTCGAGGCTTTGGGACGGCGGCGCGCGACGCTCGATTACGACATCGACGGCGTGGTCTTCAAGCTCGACCGGCTGTCGGCGCAGACGGCGCTCGGGGCCACGGCGCATCATCCGCGCTGGGCCATCGCGCGCAAGTTTCCGGCTCAGGAGGCGCTGACCGAGGTCGAGGCGGTCGAGTTTCAGGTCGGGCGCACGGGGGCCGTGACGCCGGTGGCGCGGCTGCGTCCGGTGCAGGTCGGCGGGGTGACCGTCTCCAAGGCGACGCTGCACAATCTCGACGAGGTGCGGCGCAAAGACGTGCGCATCGGCGACAGTGTCTACATCCGCCGTGCAGGTGACGTGATCCCCGAGATCGTGCGGGTGCTCGTCGAGCGGCGTCCGGACGGGGCACGGCTGGTCGAGCTGCCGACCCAGTGTCCGGTCTGCGGTTCGGACGTGATCCGGCCGGAGGGCGAGGCGGTCGCGCGCTGTAGCGGCGGACTCTGGTGTCCGGCCCAGCGCAAGGAGGCGATCCGGCATTTTGCCGCGCGCCGGGCGCTGGACATCGAGGGGCTGGGCGAGAAGCTCATCGAGCAGCTCGTCGATCTGGAGTGGGTGCGTGAGCCGGCCGATCTCTATCGTCTGACCGCCGACCGCTTGGCTTTGTTGGAGCGCATGGGCGAGAAGTCGGCGGCCAATCTGATCGCGGCCCTGGAGCACAGCAAACGCACGACGCTGGCGCGCTTCGTCTTCGCGCTCGGCATCCGCGAGGTCGGCGAAACCACGGCGCAGCTGCTGGCGGAACACGTTGGCGGGATCGAGGCGCTGATGGCCGCGAGCGTCGAGGATCTGGTCGCGATCAAGGGTATCGGGCCTGTGGTGGCGGCGCACATCGTCGGCTTCATGGCCCAGGCGCACAATCGCGAGGCGATCGCGCATCTGCTGGCGGCCGGCATTCACTGGCCCGAAGTCGAGCGCTCCGATTCGATGCCCGCCGAGCCGAGCGCGGCGCCCCTGACCGGCAAGACCTTCGTCATCACCGGCACCCTCAGTCGTCCGCGCGAGGAATTCGCGGCCCGGTTGCAGGGACTCGGCGCCAAGGTGACGGGCAGTGTCTCCAAAAAGACCGATTATCTGCTGGCGGGCGCGGAAGCCGGCTCGAAGCTCGCCAAGGCCGAAGCCCTGGGTGTGGTCGTGATCGACGAGGCCGGACTCGAATCCTTGATCGCGCGGCTCCAGGCGCTACATGGAGACGATGGCCGTTCAGACACACCGCAACCGGGAGCACTCGCTGATGACTGATTTATCGAAGGAACAGCAGATCATGATCGCCATGCGCAAGACGCTGACGGCGATCGTCAAGGATGTCACGCCGCCGCCGGGGATGCGTCATCCGCTCTCGGATGCGACCATCCAGCAGGTGCGCCAGTGTCTGGGCCTGATCGCCGAGCGCGAGCAGGAGCTGGCCGTGGAGCAGGGGCGCGGCGGCGAGCGGCCCTACTACAGTGACGAGCGGCAGGACGTGCAGCTCGTGGCGTTCGATACGCTCAAGCGCCGGCCCAATTGAGCCTTGCTGGTCTCGCCCGTGTCCACCGGATGACGACTTCGGTTTCCGGTCGGCCGCGCTGGGTGCATCCAGTCGCTCCGGCATGACCGGCCACGGATCGCCGGTCATGCCAGTGAGACGGCCGATCGTTATCTTCAGTCCTTCTTGGCGTCCTCGCCTTCGGCTTTCAAGCGCACGACCTCTTCGTTGAGTTCGACCATCGCGTTGTTACGCATTTCGGCGAGCTTCTGGCGCCTGACGAGCGCGGTCAGCTGCGGCTTGGCGTCCTCGAAGGCCGGCGGTTCGGCCTTGCGGGTCTCCTGAAGCTCGATGATGTGCCAGCCGAACTGGGTCTGGACGGGTTCCTTGGTATAGGAGCCAGGCTCCAGCTTGGTCACGGCCTCGGCGAAGGGAGCCACCATCTGGGCCGGATCGAACCAGCCCAAGTCGCCGCCATCCTTGCCGGTCGGTCCCTCGGAGTGTTTCTTGGCCAGTTCCTCGAACTTGGCGCCCTTGTCCAGTTGCTTGATCAGCTTCTTGGCCTCGTCCTCGCTCTTGAGCAGGATGTGGCGCGCCTTGTATTCGGTGCGGGTGGCCTGTTCCTTGATGCGGTCATAGGCGTCCTTCAGTTCCTTCTCGCTGGGCTCGATCTCGTCGGCCATGGCCGAGAGCGCGGCGTTCGACATGACTTTCATGCGCTCCAGTTCCAGCGCCGCGACCACGTTGCGCTCGCCCTCGAGCTTGCGACGATCGCCTTCCTGCGAGGCGACGATCAGGTTCATGAACTCATCGAAGAGCTGCTGCTGGACCGCCGGATCGTTGCTGGCCGGACGTCCCTGGAGACGCTCCATGAAGAAGACGCGGAACACATCGAGTCGATACGGTGTGCCATTGACGGTGGCGATCAGAGTCTCGGGCGAATCGGTGTCCTTCTTGTCCTCGGCAACGACGCCGCCAGTGGCGAGCAGGGTGCACAGCAAGAGCGCAAGGGGTGTTTTCTTCATAAGGACGATTTCCATCGATTGAACAGAATAGACTGATTGAGACATGTGTGAGCCGGCCAGATTCGGCACACGAGCAAACCTGGACGCGGCGACTCAGGGAAAGACCTGTTTGAAGGGCTTGACGCTGACGGTGCTGTAGACGCCTGCCTCGCGATAGGGATCGGCGGCGGCCCAAGCCTCGGCGGCAGCCAGATCGGAAAACTCGGCGACGATCAGTGAGCCGGTGAAACCGGCCTCACCGGGGTCCGGGCTGTCGATGGCCGGATGCGGGCCGGCGAGGATCAGTCGGCCCGCGTCGCGCAGGGCTTCCAGTCGGGCCAGATGCGCCGGACGCGCCTGCCGGCGGGCAGGCAGGCTGTTGGGGTGATCGACAGCGATGATGGCGTAGAGCACGTCAATCCGTCTCCAGGGCTTGGGGTTGTTGGTCTTCTTTGACGTGACGCGAGAGATAGAGCGTCTGCGCGATCACGAAGGCGATCGTCAGTCCCATCATACCGAAGAGCTTGAAGTCGACCCAAGTCGACTCGCGCGCCTGGGCCGCGTTGCAGAGATCCAGCACCGTCCCGGTATAGAGCGTCGCGCAGGCCGAAAGATCCACGCCGGACTCGCCGGTCGCCGCCAGCAGTGCCTGATGCGCTTCGTAGAAACCGCTGCCGACATAGACCACGAACAGGTTGGCCAGCCCGAGAAAGACGAAGAACCCGCTCCAGAGCGCATTGAGTCGCGCCCAGATCGGCTGGGGCAGTTCGATGGCCTGGCCCATCATGCGCTCGATCAGGGTGCGCTGGCCGATCCAGTGACTGCCGATGAAGACGGCGGCGAACAGCCAGTTGACCAGGGTCGGCTTCCACATCACGAAGATCGGGTCGTGGAGCGCGATGGTCAGACCGCCGAAGACGACCAGCAGCCCGAGCGTGGCCAGCGGCAGCGTCTCGACCCGGCGCCGGCGCGCCCAGAACCAGGCGACCTGAACCGCCGTGGCGCCGATGGCCACGGCCGTCGCCCAGTAGATGCCGGCGAACTTGTAGGCGACGAAGAAGAGCAGGATCGGAAGGAAGTCGATGAGGAGTTTCATGAAGACCCGGAGCTTGAAGAGAGTCGAGCGAGCATACGGCCTGGAGGCGTTCGCGGTAAAGCCGTGAGCATGGAACGCACGCGGCGCACCTCCCTTGTCGCCCGCCTGGCCTTGCTATAGTGTCGCGCGGGTCGCGTCCGGCGTGGATCGGGGGCGAACGGCTCGATTTTCGACAGACTTCAACTCGACGCATTCTACGGGGGCACGACGGCAGTGGAACAGATAACCGCTTGGATCAACGTCTTGAACGGCTGGGTCTGGGGGCCGCCGATGTTGGTCCTGATCCTTGGGGTCGGCTTCTTTCTGATGCTGGGACTGCGCTTGATGCCGCTCATCAAGCTCGGCTTCGGTTTCCGCATGCTCTGGCGCGGGCGCGTCAGCCAGGGCAATGGCGACATTCCGCCGTATCACGCGCTCATGACGGTGCTCTCGGCGACCGTCGGCACCGGCAACATCGCGGGCGTGGCCACGGCCATCTTTCTCGGCGGACCGGGCGCGCTGTTCTGGATGTGGTGCACGGCTCTGGTCGGCATGGCGACCAAGTACGCCGAGGCCGTGCTGGCGCTGCACTATCGTGAGATCGACGGCAAGGGCCGTCATCTCGGCGGTCCCATGTACTACATCAAGCTGGGACTGGGCAAGAAGTGGCTGTGGATGGCCACGGCCTTCGCCGTCTTCGGCGTGCTGGCCGGCTTTGGGATCGGCAACACGGTCCAGGCCAACTCGGTGGCTCACGCCACCCAGGAGGCGTTCGGCGTGCCCTTCTGGATCACCGGCGTGGTGATGGCAGTGTTCGCCGGTCTGGTGCTGCTCGGCGGCATCAAGCGCATCGGCGATGTCTCGGCGGCGCTGGTGCCGCTGATGGCCGTCATCTATGTCACGGGCGGTCTGGTGGTGCTGGGGCTCAACAGCGAGCAGATCATGCCGGCACTGGAGCTGGTGTTCACACAGGCGTTCAATCCGACGGCGGCGACCGGCGGCTTCGCGGGCGCCACGGTCGCGGCGGCGATCCAATATGGCGTGGCCCGTGGCGTGTTCTCCAACGAAGCGGGTCTCGGCAGCGCCCCGATCGCGCATGCGGCCGCGCAATCGAACGATCCGGTCGCCCAGGGCGCGGTGGCCATGACCGGCACCTTCATCGACACCCTGGTCATCTGCACCATCACCGGACTGGTGATCCTGGTCACGGGCGTCTGGGACTCGGGCGCGACGGGTTCGGCCCTGTCCTCGCAGGCGTTCGAGACGGCACTCCCCGGTGTCGGTTCCTACATCGTCGCCATCGGGCTGATGCTCTTCGCCTACACGACCACGCTCGGCTGGAGCGTCTACAGCGAGCGCTGCGCGCAGTATCTGCTCGGCGACCGGGCCATCCTGCCGTTCCGGGTGCTCTGGGTGCTGGCGCTGCCGATCGGGGCCATCGCGCAACTGGACTTCATCTGGCTGGTGGCCGACACGCTCAACGCGCTCATGGCCCTGCCCAATCTGGTGGCGCTGCTGCTGCTCAGTCCGGTCGTCTTCCGGCTGACGCGCGACTATTTCGCACGTCCGCGCCTGGAATCGGCCCCCGAGGACGCCTGAGATCGACTAGGCTTTGAACCGTGGCCAAGGCTCATCATGGGCGCGGTTCAAGATGTTCAGCTTCGCTTACGACGGTTCGATCAACGGCGACTGGGTCAGTCACTATGCCGTGCAGCTGGCGGGCGCCCATCCCGACCGGACGCTGAGGCTCGTCCATGTCCGGGACGGACGGATCGAACCCTCGCGACTGGCCGAGAAGCTCGACCGTCTGCGGCTGGAGTCTGAGCACCAGGGTGTGCAGCTCGAAACGCATCTGCTGGAACCTAAATCCAGCGGGCGTTTCGAGGTGCTGCGTTCGGCGCTGACCCAAGGCTCCGAGCATTTCCTGATCTGCGGTACGCCGCCGCTGGACCGGCGCCGGGGCGGTCTGCGCGGCACGCTCGCCGAGCGTCTGCTGCGCGAACTCCACTGCAATGTCCTCGCCGTGCGCGTCGTGCAGCCGGGTCTGCTCGGCTCGCCGCGCCGGCTGCTGGCGCCGATCGACGAGCAGCCCGAGGGCTTTCGCGCCGCCCTGCCATTCCTGCGGCTGTTCGGTCCGCAACTCACCCATCTGCATCTGGTGCTGATCGCGCGTGTCGGGCGCGGGCGTCTGCATCGGCTCTCGCACGAGCACGGTGAGCGGTTGCGCCTACCGGGTCTGGCCTATTGCGAGCGCGTCGAGCGCGAGATCGCCGAGCGGCTCGGGCTGGGCGCCCGCGTCATGGATGCGCAGGTGCTGGTCTCGGATCGGGTCGATCACGAGATCCTGCTCGCGGCCAATCGCACCAAGTCGCGTCTGATCTATCTGGGCGTCTCCGAGCGCGGACGCGCCGAGCGTTTCTGGCATGGCGATCCGGTCGAGCAGGTGTTGCGCGAGTCGACCTGTGATGTCGCCGTCTACCGGGGGATCGGCGGATGACGACACCGGCCCAGATCCATGAAGTACCGGCCTCTGCGGTCTTCACCCTGCTGCGCGGCCGTCCCGATGGACTCAATCCCGCCGAGGTCGAGTCACGCCGCCGCGAGCTCGGTCCAAACCGGCTGCGTCCGCCCTCGCGCTGGCGCTGGGCGCGGCTCCTGGCCAAGCATGCCTTCAACTTCTTCAGCCTGCTCTTGGATCTGGCGGCCGGCGTCTGTTTCGTCGCCGATGCCATCCAGCCGGGCGAGGGCATGGGGCTGCTCGGCTGGGCGTTGCTCGGGGTCTCGGTGCTCAATATTCTCTTCGCCTTCGCCCAGGAGATGCGCGCCGAGCAGGCGATGGAGGCGCTGAAGCGCTTCCTGCCGCAACAGGTGCGCGTGCGGCGCGCGGGCGTCGAGTGTCAGGTACTGGCCGAAGAACTGGTGCCGGGCGACGTGCTGCGGGTCGGGGAGGGCGATCGCATCGCCGCCGATGCGCGTCTGGTCGAGAGCGAGGATCTGCTGGTCAACAATGCCCCGCTGACCGGCGAGTCACGCTCGCAGGCGCTGCGGACCACGGCGGCCAAAGGGCGTCTGATCGAGAGTCCGAACATCCTGTTCGCCGGCTGCGGCGTGCTGCGCGGGCGGGGCACGGCCGTGGTCTTCGCCACCGGACATCGCACCGAGCTGGGCAAGATCGCCGCCCTCTCGCGTGACGTGCGCCGCGCGCCTTCGCCGCTGCAACGCGAGACCGGTCGCATGGTGCGGGTGCTGACCCTGATCGCGGTCGTCATGGGCCTGATCTTCTTCGCCTATGGCGTGGCGAGCGGGCGTTCGCTGTGGATCAACATCGTCTTCATGCTCGGCATCATCGTCGCCAACGTGCCCGAGGGGCTGCTGCCGACCTTCACCCTGGCCCTGTCGATGGCCAGTCTGCGTCTGGCGCACAAACAGGTGCTGGTCAAGAACCTGGAAGCGGTCGAGTCGCTGGGCGCGGTCCATGTGATCTGTACCGACAAGACCGGGACGTTGACGCTCAACCGGCTGGCGATCTCGGATCTGGTCGATCCGGTGAGCGGCGCATCCATGGACACCCCGGATGGACGGCGCGGTCTGCTCGAAGCGGCGCTGATCGCCTCTGAACTCCGTCCGGCGACGAGTCAGGAAGCAGGAGCGCCCTGCTGGTCGGGCGATCCGCTGGACGTGGCGCTCGCCGCGTACCATGCCGAACAGATCGGCCCGCCCGAGCGTCTGCTGGCCGAGACACGCCGTCACTTCCCCTTCGATCTGGCGCGGCGGCGCGAGGCCGGGGTCTTCGCCGAGGGTGATGAGATCCTGTTCGCGATCAAAGGGGCTTGGGAGTCGCTGCGTCCGCTGATCGGCCAGATCCAGGATGGCGCGGGTCAGCACCATGTCGCTGACGATCAGACGCTGGCCGTTTGTGACAGGGCCGTGCACCGGCTCTCGTCCCAGGGCCGGCGTGTCATCGCGGTGGCCGCGCGCCGGCTCGAACGTCTGCCCGATCCCAAGGCCCCGGAGGAATCGCTCGAACGCGGTCTGGTGCTGCGCGGCCTGATCGCGCTCGACGATCCGATTCGGCCCGAGGTGCCGGCGGCCGTGAGCCGCTGTCAGGGGGCCGGCATCCAGGTCGTGCTCATCACCGGCGATCATCCGGACACCGCCGAAGCCGTGGCGCGCGCCTGCGGTATTCTGCGCCCGGACGAACCGGCCGCGCGGCGGGTTCTGCATGGCGAGGAACTGGAACGTCTGCGCGAACACCGGCTCGTCGAACGTCTGCGCGAGGGCGTGGCGGTGTTCGCCCGCACCACGCCCGAGCAGAAGATGAAGATCGTGCTCGCGCTCAAGCGTCTGGGGCGGGTGGTGGCCATGACCGGCGATGGGGTCAACGACAGTCCGGCGCTCAAGGCCGCCGATGTCGGCATCGCCATGGGCGCGAGCGGGACCGATGTCGCGCGTGAGGCCGCCGACATCGTGCTGCTCGACGACAACTTCGCCTCGATCACGGCCGGGGTCGAGGAGGGGCGGGCAGTGTTTGCCAACATGCGCCGCTTCACCACCTATGTGCTCGCCAGCAACGTCCCCGAGATCGCCCCCTTCCTGCTCTATATCCTGCTGCCGGTGCCGCTGGCTCTGACTGTGATTCAGATCCTGTCGATCGACCTCGGGACCGATCTGCTGCCGGCCATCGGTCTGGGGCAGGAACCGCCCGAGCGCGATCTCATGCGCCAGCCACCGCGCCGGCGCGACGAGCGGCTGCTGTCATGGCCGCTGATGCGTACGGCCTATCTGTTCCTGGGGCTGATCCAGGCCGCCTTCTCGCTGGTGCTGTTCTTCCTGGTGTTGCATCAAGGCGGTTGGCAATGGGGACAGGAACTGGCCGAGACCGCGCCGCTCTATCAGTCGGCGACCGGCCTCACCCTGGCCGCGATCATGTTGATGCAGGTCGGCAACGTCATCGCGCGTCGTTCCGAACACGGCAGCGGACTCGATCGGGGACTCTTCGCCAACCGACTGATCCTGCTCGGCATCGCGGTCGAGATCCTGCTGTCCTGGGCCGTGCTGTACTTCGAGCCGATACGCTCCGTGCTGCACACCGGCCCCGTCGAACTCTGGGTCTATGCGCTGGCCTGGCTCGGTATTCCGCTCGTCTTCGGCTTGGATGGAGTGCGTAAATTTATGGGGAAACGGCACGGCCGGACGGTCGGCTGATCGACCGCTCCTTCAAGCGCCGCCGGACGATTCGAGGCGTTTGTAGACGTGGTCGAACACCGCCAGGGCTCCCGCGATCACGCGATCCGGGACCAGCGTGTGTTGTGCGGCGAGTGTATTGAGCGCCCCGGTGAACGCTTTCCAGGACGCCGATGTCTGTTGGCCGTGGAAGTCGAGGAAGCGCGTCGAACCCAGTGGTTCACCGATGAGACGGCGCAGATGACGGGCGATCGTCCGGCCGCCGAGTGTGGCGCCCTCCAGGACATAGAGTCCGCCAATGGTGGCGCTGAGATCGTTTGGAAGTGCGATGGCCGGCGTAACCGTCAAGACCGCCATGTTGTATTTCAGACCCTGTTCATCCAAATCGTTGAGCAGAGCCGGCAGCTTGGGGCGAACGCCGAGTCGCTCGTTGACGGACGCATCGAGCCGGGCGTAGAGCGTCTGTTCCAGCGGGGCATGGATGGCCAGGATAGCGCGCAGATAGTATCGATAGTCATCGAGCGTCACCGTCTCCGAGGTCAGACGCGACATCAGCGGCAAATGTTCGATCTCAGCATGGATGCCGGCCGTGGCGCGGCGCAGGGCAATGGCCAGATCGATCTCAGGGGGGCGTGACGTGGAGCGGAATTCGGGAGACGGCATGGATGGGTCCATAATGGTTTAAGATCGCGCTAACCGAGTCAAATACCCCGAGCACAGACCATGAGCGAATCCCTAGCCCCGGGCTTCCTGGCCGAATGCGAGCGTGAGCAGCTTCATCGGGTGCAGTCTATCCAACCTTGGGGCTGTCTGCTAGGCGGGCGGTCAGGCGATCCGGTCATTCGTTTCGCCAGCGCCAACCTGGAGGAGTGGACCGGCTGGACACCCGATTCGGTCCTCGGTCGTGTGCTCACCGAGCGCTTGCCGGACTTTCCGCCCAAGACCGAACTGGCCGACATCGCCGGTGCGCCCGATGCCTGGATGCACGCCTCGGCCGGCAAGCGCCTCTATCCGAACCTCCTGTCGGGGCCGCATGGCGCACTCGATGGTCTGCTCTCCTGCAACGAACACACCTGGCTGCTGGAGTTGGAAGTCGCATTGCCCGCCGGTCAGCACGGCGAAGCCTACCGCCCCGTCCCGCATCGCCTCTATCGGATGCCGTACTCCGAGCGCGACTGGGCGAGCCACTGTCAGTATCTGGCCGACGAGTTGCGAACCGCGACCGGCTTCGAGCGGGTCATGATCTACCGTTTTCGGGACGATGGCTGCGGTGAGGTCATCTCGGAGAGTCTGGAGGAGGGGCGGCCGCCCTATCTGGGTCTGCGGTATCCGGCCTCCGACATCCCCCTGATCGCGCGCAACCTCTATCGGCTCAATTCCCATCGTCAGATCCCGGACATTCAGGTGGGCAGCGTCCCCGTCCTGAGCCTCGACGCCGGCGAGGTCGCCGACCTCACGCTCTCGGACCTGCGCGCCGTCTCGCCGGTGCATCTCGAATACCTCAAGAACATGGGCGTCACCGCCTCGCTGTCGTTCTCGGTGCTCATCGCCGGTGAGCTGTGGGGACTGATCGCCTGTCACCATTCGCAGCCGCGCCATTTGCCGCTGCCGGTGCGGCTGCGCTGCGCCGAGATGACCCAGGTGTTCACGCTCGCCATTTCCGGCTACCAGAGCACGCAGCGCCTGATGGATCTCAACGAGAGCGATCAGGAGATCCTGGCCCTGCTGTCGGCGCTGCATCTGGCGGAAGACGAACGCGATCTGGTCGTGGAACTACAGGACGGGCGGGCCAATCTGGCCGACAAGACGCTCGGACAGGTGCTGCTGTCGCTGGCGCGCGCCACGGGCGCGGCACTGGTCGACGACCACACCATCGTGACCTTCGGCCGTCCCCCGGAAGCCGCCGACATCCGCGCCCTGGTCGACTGGCTGGGCGAGACGGTCCCCGATCCGATCTTTGCCACCGACCGGCTCTCATCACTGTTCCCGGAAGCCATGCACTATGCCGAGCAGGCCAGCGGCCTGCTGGCGGTACGTGTCGACGGCTATCGCGAGACCGGCGACCGCTGGTTCCTGTGGTGGCGTCCCGAGCAGCCGCACAGCGTCTACTGGGCCGGCGACCCGCGCAAGAGCGCGCTCTTCGACGAACAGCGTCAGGTGCTCTCGCCGCGTTCGTCCTTCGCGCGCTGGGTGGAGACCACGGCGCGCCAGTCCGAACCCTGGAGCGAGGCCGATCGGCTGCGCGCCAAGAAGTTCCGCAGCCTGATACTGCACGACATCAACGCGCATCTCCTGGGGCGTTAGCGCGCCTGACCGCGCAGCAGCTTGACCTGGAACAGCGTGTTGCGCTCCTCTTCCTCCAGCGAGGACTGGATGAAGCGGATGGTGCGGTGATAGCGCGGGATGATGTTGTACTTGAGCGCATTGACCCGCTTCTGAGCCTTGCGCTGTTCTTCGAGCAGACGATGGAGCGCGATCTCGACCTCCGAGAGCCGCGCGAGCTGCACGGCGGCCTCGGCCAGATGATCGCGCGTGGTGTCGAAGCTCACGTCCGTCCCCAGCAGTCCCACCGGCTTGAGCGGCAGGCGCTCGCTCGTCACGGCCGGATATTCCACTCCGAGCGCCCGGCGCGGCAGGATGTCGACCTGTAGGGCCGGCTCCACGCCGAGCGATGCCTGACGGATGGCGCGGCTGCCCATGCGCAGATGGGTGATGGCCAGACAGCGGTACGCCTCGGCCAGTGCGCGTTCGGACTCGGCGCGCAGCCGGCGATATTCACCGATGCGCTCATAGACCAGGCGCGTGAGCAGCTCGCGCTTGCGCTCCAGCAGGTCGTGACCGTCCTCCAGGAACCGGACCTGCTTCTTGAGCTTGAGCAGGGTGTTCTTGGTCGGCGGAACCTTGATCAGTTGCTGTCCCATGCGGCCTCCCGCTCGGCGAGACAATCGGGACCGCCCATCTCGAACTCGCGGCACAGCAGCGGCCGTTGCGCATAGATGCGGCAGAGCAGGGTGTCGCGGTCGAGCGCCGCGCACCAGCCGTCGTCCAGACGCTCCATGACGACCGCGCCCCAGGCATCGCGCGTGGTGAAGTGACGCGGCACCCCGGTCTCGGTCAGGCACACGACTTCGAGCTTGCAGCAGGCCGCCGCGCAGTCGTCGCAGGTGATCCGGGAGTCCGGCACCAAGGTTGTCAGGACGCCGCCGACTTCGGGCGCGCGCTCCTGCACGGCGGTCTCGGGAACAGGCTCCAGCGCTGGCGTGGCCATCAGTCCGTCTCCCGGTAGTACTTGGCCAGATCGGTCTCCTTGAGGCGCGTGAGCATGTCGCGCGGGAAGGCGCTCATCAGCTCCCAGGCCAGATTGAGCGTGGCCTCGATCGAGCGGTCCTCGTTCTCGTCCTGGCCGACGAAGCGCTGGTCGAAGGCGTCGGCGAAGGTCAGATAGCGCCGGTCGCGCTCGGAGAGTTCGTCGGCGCCGATGATCGAGGCCAGATTGCGCGTCTCCTGGGCACGCGCATAGAGCGCATAGAGCTGGGCGGCCACGCGCGGATGGTCCTCGCGGGTGTCGTCCTTGCCGATGCCGTCCTTCATCAATCGGGACAGACTCGGTGAAATGTTGACTGGCGGATAGATGCCCTGGTTGTGCAGCTCGCGCGAGAGCACGATCTGGCCCTCGGTGATATAGCCGGTCAGGTCCGGGATCGGGTGAGTGATGTCGTCGGAGGGCATGGACACCACCGGCATCATGGTGATCGAGCCGTGGCGCTCGTGGATGCGTCCGCAGCGCTCGTAGAGTTCGGCCAGATCCGAATAGAGATAGCCCGGATAGCCCTTGCGCGCCGGCACGTCGCCCTTGGCCGTGGCCACCTCGCGCAGCGCCTCGGCATAGTTGGTCATGTCGGTGAGCACCACCAGCACATGGCGGTCGAGGTCGTAGGCCAGATATTCGGCGGCGGTGAGCGCGGTGCGCGGCAGCGTCAGGCGCTCGACCGGCGGGTCGTCGGCCAGATTGACGAACATCACCACGTTGCGCAGTACGCCCGAGTTGGCGAACTCGTCGCGGAAGAACTTGGCGTCGGCGTAGGAGACGCCCATGGCGGCGAAGACGATCGAGAAGCTGGAGGATTCGTCGACCAGCTTGGCCTGACGCACGATCTGGGCCGCGAGCCGGTTGTGCGGCAGACCCGAGCCGGAGAAGATCGGCAGTTTCTGGCCGCGCACCAGTGAGTTGAGTCCGTCGATAGTCGAGATGCCGGTCTGGATGAACTCGCGCGGATAGGTGCGCGCGGCCGGGTTGATGGCCGAGCCGCCGACCGCGCGGCGCAGACTGGAGAGGACAGGCGGGCGGCCGTCGCGCGGGACGCCGAGTCCGTCGAATTCGCGCCCGAGGATTTCGGGGGAGAGGGCGATTTCGATCGGTTCGTCGAGGAAGCGGACCCAGGTGTTTTCCAGGTCCAGATCCTCGGTGCCCTCGAAGACCAGGATCAGCACCTCGTCATCGGCGGCGCGGATGACCTGGCCGTTGCGGATGTGGCCGGCGTGGTCTTCGATACGAACCCGGTCGCCGAAGGCGACGTTGGGGGTGTGTCTGACCACCAGCAGGCCGCCTCGGGCCTCGACGGCGGTGCGGTATTCCTTGATGCTCATTGAAAGGCGCCTCGCACGATGGGCCGTTTCTTCATACAACCTTTAGATTTTTGGGGCATTGGCCTTGGCGTGTTCGTTTGATCAAGCGCGAATGTGTGTTGAAAATCTCGGAACAATGCTGGATTCCACGATTTCGCCTTCATGACAGAAAAATCTCACCAACCCTTCGCTATCGCAAATCCACACTTCCAGAGCGCCCTTGGCAAGATAGAGTTCGATTTTATATGGAACCTCAGTCTGCTCCCTGTTTTTTTCTTACGCCGCCTCTTTCATTTCGCAAAGCTCATAAAGGCGTGTCGGAGATAACTCCAATCCATTGGGCCATCCGAGAGCGCCCATGTCGATGAAGCAACGTTTGATATAGGTTTCTGATGCGAGTGGTTCGAGCAAGGGGCCGCTCCGACTAGAACAATAAGCCCATACGTTAAAAATCCCTCTCATGCCATCGGAAAAAATCAATTCCAGGCATCCGCCTCCTAAATAGTTTGCCTCAAGAATTTTAATCACGATCAGCCCCCTGGATACGTTCAAGCGTCTCGAATCGCTGGGCACGATTCCAATTTTCCAGCAGCTCACTTTGGTGGGTTTCGCACCATTCGCTGATGATCGATGCAACCTTTTTCGGGAGCTTGCCTTTTAGAATCCGCCCTGTATCGATTTGCACTAAAGCCTCGAACCCTTGATACTCAACATGAATGTGCGGCGGCGGATGATCGTCGTGCCACATGCGCACAATAATTCCAAAGAAAATTGACAAAATCGGCATTGTTTGCTCTCGAATTTTCTTCAGCAAGTGCTGATGTTGATTTTGTCAGCAAGCGACGCGAGTTCATTGCGTTGCGGTGTTGAAACAAATTTTTCAGTTTAGGGGCTTTCGTGTAAGGCGTCTCGAATCCAAATTTTTCGATGAACTGAGATGGCGCCCAGCATACATCTGCCACTTTGACGTTTTTTAATGTCTGGATGCTCGTCTCGACCAAGATGTCGCCGTCGTCGATCTTTTTTGCCAGTTCCATGACGAGTCGCGATTGCAAAGTCTTCCAAAATCTGGATCCATTCCATGCTGTCTTCCTAATTTCATGTTGACCAGCATTACAGGATGCGGCGATCTTGCGAATTGCATCTTTCGCGAAAAAACAATGGTCTCAACCCTATGTTTCCTTAGATCAATCAATCGAATCACAATAGTAGATCATTAAAGTGGTCTGTCTTTGTTTTTGCCCGGCTAAGGCCGCCCAAACCGCGTTGCGCCTACGCTAAGATCAGCTATTGAGTTCGAAAAGCGATTTGGGGTCGCTTTGAGCCGTTTGTTAGCTGCGCGAAGTTTAGGATAGGTTAAGGCTCTGACGCGACGGGAAATTTTAGCTTGCCATGCTGGCGAGGGCGCCAGAGGGCGCGGATACTTTAACTGCGACACAAATGCAAGCGCTTGTTCTGGCTTGACCTTAGCGAGATCGCTGCCGAATGTTCTGTTGATCCCGTTTATCCCGATGCACTTAGAACCGAAGAACGCGACGGACAAGTATGCAGATGCTATCGCCGCCTTGCTCCTACGACGTGATAATGACAACGCAAGAAGTTGCTCTCGAAATTTCCTCAACAATGTTCGTTCAACCTTGCCTGTTGCCACTCGAACGAACTGTTGCTCAATGGTGCTCGCTCCTTGGATCTGGCCCTTGTGCAAGAATACGATAACCGCTCTAATCATGCCGATAGGATCGATGCCTGGATGCAGAGGGTTCCGATGATCCTCTGCGGTGATTAGGGCGTCAAGGAACACTATGGGGATGCTGAATTGATGGTTGTCGATTATTTCTAGACAGCGATGGCGTTCTGCTTCCAATGACTCCAGCTTAAGTAACTCCGCCACCCTAGAAATAATTATGTGTGGCAGCGCTAGCGCATAGATTACGCACTTTAGAAACGGCTGCGCTGCCATTTTACTTGTCCGTCTTGGTCAGCAACCATTGAACTAAAAGTGCCTGACATAACATTGTTTGAATCAGCAACTAATTCGTAAAAATTCGTAGATTCACGCCCATGCCCCTCCTCAATAACATGCAGGAAAAGCTTGTCCTTGCCAAAATAGTTCTTCTCTATGTAGCCCTCAATCTCACCTCTAGTACGGTTCTTGCCGACATAGTCTCGCTCCCCAGTCGATGAATTTTCATATATCTTTTCAACTGTGCCCTCGATTCTATTTCCCTCTCTCCACAACATCGCCACATACCGCAATACCATATTTCTGTATGGATTATATACGGTGTTGACTGTACGCATCTCGAAATACCAGCGTCCGGTTATTTTTGGGAGCGGAGATAATTTTTCGCGAAACCAGAAAAATAGAAATGCAAGTACCAGACCGCCAACAATGGTTGCTAAAATATCCGATAAAAATGTTTCGAAGCTCAAGCTAATTCTCCTGCGTATCTTAGACGGCCAACTGTTTGTCTAGATTGCACTAATACGCTAAATTTTAGGCTGAACGCAACCCAGCTCAACAACAGACCACGAGAATTCGGCCAGGCAAGCGACGCTATACAGCCTCCCCCTGCTTCGCATACTCAATCCGTATCGCCTCCATCGCCTGATCGACCTCCTGCCGAAACGCCTGGATCTGCTCCAACTGCTCACTCGAATACATCGACTTGATCCGCCGCATTTTGGCCAGTAGCGGCAAACGCTGCAATTCAGTCACAGGCACACCAAGCTTGACCAACGCCTCCCCCCGCTTATAGAGCGTAATCGCCAGATCCAGTAGCGCATACTGCTTCGCCGGCGAGCAAAAGGTATCGATCTCATCCAACGCACTCTGCTGCAACACCCCCTCCTTGATCAACGACGCCCCCTCCAACTCCCACCGCTGCGCATCCGACAACGCCTCCGGCCCCACCAGATTCACGATCCGCGACAACTCCGCATCCCGCGCCAGCAACGCCAGCGCCGCCCCGCGCCGCCTCTCCCAATCCGGATCGATCTCCTTGTGCCACCACTCGGCCGCCGTCTTCACATGCCCCGAAAAGCTCGTCACCCAATCGATCGACGGATAATGCCGCGCATCCGCCAACTCCTTCGACAACGCCCAAAACGTCTCAATAATATCCTTGGTATGACTCGTCACCGGCTCCGAGAAGTCCCCTCCCGGCGGCGACACCGCCCCGATCAAGGTCACAGAACCCGATCCGGCCCCAAAGGTCTCCACCCGCCCCGCACGCTCATAGACCGCCGCCAACCGCGACGCCAGATACGCCGGATAGCCTTCCTCCACCGGCATCTGCCCCAGCCGCCCCGACACCTCGCGCAACGCCTCGGCCCAGCGACTGGTCGAATCCGCCAGCATCACCACGTCATAGCCCATGTCGCGGTAATACTCCGCCATCGTGATCCCGACATAGACCGACGCCTCGCGCGCCACCACCGGCATGTTCGACGTATTCGCCACCAGCAGCGTGCGCTCCATCAGCTTGCGCCCGGAGTAGGGATCATCGAGCTGCGGGAAGGTCTCCAGCACATCGACCAGCTCATTGCCGCGCTCGCCGCAGCCGACATAGATCACGATGTCCGCATTCGACCAGCGCGCAATCTGCTGCTGAACCACGGTCTTGCCCGCCCCGAACGGCCCCGGCACCGCGCCCTTGCCGCCCTTGAGCTGCGGAAAGAAGGTATCGATCACCCGCTGCCCCGTAATCAGCGGCGAAATACCATCATCGCGCCGCCGATAAGGGCGCGGCTTCCGCACCGGCCAGCGCTGATAAAGACTGAGCCGATGCGTCGCCCCCTTGTGATCGCGCACCCGCGCAATGGTCGACTCGATGTCGTACTCACCGGCCGGCGCGATTTCCTCCAGCTCGCCCTCGATACCGGGCGGCACCAGGATGCGATGCTCGATGGTCAGCGTCTCCTGGACCGTACCGAGCACGGTCCCCGGCCCGACCTTGGCGCCAGGTTCCAGCTCCGCATTCGGCTCGAACGCCCAGCGCTTGTCGCGGTCGAGCGCCGGCACGCTCAGACCGCGCCGGATGTAGTCGCCGGACTGGAGCGCGAGCTTCAACAGCGGACGCTGCACGCCGTCGAAGATGCCGCCCATCAGCCCTGGTCCCAGCTCGACCGACAGCGGCCAGCCCAAGCCCACCACCGGCTCCCCCGGCCGAACCCCATCGGTCGACTCATAGGTCTGGACCACCGCCCGCTCGCCGTTGAGCGAGAGGATCTCGCCATAGAGTCCGAGTTCGCCGATCTTGACCTGCTCGCCACTGCGCGCGCCCGGCAGCTCGATGGTGACGATGGGACCGTTGATGTCGCGGATGACGCCGATCTTGTTGGTTTCGCTCATGGTCTCGCTCATCCGTTGAAGAGGTTGCCGGTATCGAAGCCGCCGGGCAGCAGACGCTCCAGGATGGTCTGCTGGAGGCGCGGGCGCAGGCGGTCGAGCCGGCCCTCGAAGGTGTGGTCGACGCGGATGCGCCCATCGGCGCTCGTCACCAGCACGCCGCCGAGGGTGTCGATCGCCTCGGGCGCGGGCGCGAGCGTGGCGTCCTTGTCATGGGGCAGGGCGGCGACGACCGCATCCCAGTTCATGAACAGCCGGCGCTGATCGTGGGCATTGGCCGTGATCCGGATCGCGGGCGACTCGATGACCCCGGCCGCCTCGACGATCAGCGCCGACAGCCAGGCGTCATAGGTCGGCTCGTCCTCCATGAAGGCGCGCATCCGGTCGGCCAGCCGCCGCTCGACGTCGAGCACCAGATTCCAGCGCATGCGGTCGAGGTGGGTCTGCATCTTGAGTTCGCTCGCCTGCACCCGCTGGCGGAAACTGCGCTCAGCGAGTGCCTTGGCGACGGCCTCTTCGCGCGTCTCGCGCAGACGCAGACGCTCGGCGGCCTCGCGCAGAATGCTGTCACGGCTACGCGCGGCACGTTCGCGGTACTCGGACGCGAGGCGTTCGGCGCGCGCCAGGATGGCGCGTTCGAGTTCTTCGACCTGATTCACGATGACTCTCGCTCGCCGCTCGGGGCGGTCTCCAGTGTCGCGGCTCCGAAGAGCGTGGCCAGCCGCTGGGCGACCTCGCTGGTCAGCCGGGGTTGCGCACCGAGCGCGGGGACGGCGATCACCACGATCCGCCCGCCTTCCTGCCGCACCCGTTGCAGGTTCGGGATCTGTTGCGCCATGAGCGCGTCGTCGACGATGACCAGCGCCTTGGCCTGATCGCGGCGCAGATCGCGCAGCAGCCGGTCGGCATCCTCCGGGGTCGGGTTCGGGTAGGTCTCGAAACCGATCAGCCGGAAGCCGTCGGCGAGATTGTCCTCGCCGAGGAACAGCAGGCGGGTCGGTTGGCCCTGGTCCGGCGCGTGCTCGGTCATGGTCGGCATGGTCGGCATGGCTCCCCGTCGATTCGGCTCGACACGGCTGGGTGTCGGTCAGAGCTTGTTGAGCAGCAGGATCGAGATGACCAGACCATAGATGGCGATACCCTCGGCCAGCCCGAGATAGATGAGGGTGCGCCCGAGGTTCTCGGGTTTCTCGGTGATCGCGGCCAGCGAGGCCGCGCCGATCGGACCCACGGCGATGCCGGCGCCGATGGTCGAGAGTCCGGTCGGGATGCCGACGCCGATCATGGCCAGACCCAGGCCGACCGACATCTCCTTGAGTCCCTCGGCGGCGGCCCCGGTCTCGGGTGCGGCCAGGGCATCGCTGACACCGAGCGCCAGCAGCGCGATCTGGGCGCCGACGAAGACCACCAGTTGCGAACCGAGTAGCGGCCGGAACCAGGACCGGATGGCGCTCACGGCCTGCGGACGCTGGTCGAGCAGGAACCCGGCGACGATCAGGCCGAGGATGGCGAATGACATGAGTGCGACGAGCCAGAGCATGGACGAATCCCCTGATGATTGAAGTCTGGATTGACGGTGTTCAGTACGCCGGAAAACCGGCCGGATCAGGCCGGTCCGCGCCCGAACCGGATCGGTTTGAACGCATGACCCTCTCCCGAGAAATAACGTGAAAAGCCCTCGTAATACTGCAAGCGCATCACCTGGATCATGACGATGCCGCCCTCCAGCACCAGCACGAAGACATTGCCCAGGACGACCGTCATCACATGGCCGAAGGCGCCCATCATGTCGGCCAGGGTGAAGACAGCGATCGAGAGCGCGACATGGTTGAGACTGAAGGCCGCCACACGCAGGAACGACAGGGTGTTGGAGACATAGCCGATCAGGGTCTCCAGGGTCTCGATGACGACCACCAGGATCTTCTCGCCCACGGGCGCCTGCTGATGCTGCCAGCTGTGCCAGGCCAGGGCCGCCAGACTCGCCACCACCAGCACGGCGGGCAGGGTGCCGAACCCCGTGCCGTCGGCCAGTCCGGCGCCACCGGCGATCAGCGCCAGATAGAACACCAGATTGACCACACCGTGATGACCGAGCAGCGCCTCGCGCCACTGCCCGACCGCCCAGCGGTTGTAGATCGCCAGCAGACAGGCCAGGACGATGAAGAACACCCCCCAGATCAGCGCCAGACGCAGCATCAGCAACGGGTCGCTGAGCGGATTCATCCACAGCGCGGGCAGCACGTGCTCGTAGCCGAAGAGACTGCCGTAGAGAAAGCCGAACAGGATCGATGACCCGCCGGCCATGAGTCCGAACGGCCAGAAACGCCCGAGCTTGCCGCGCAGCGCCCAGGCTGAGAGCGCGATCACCGCGCCCTGGCCGACATCGCCGAACATGCTGCCGAACATCAGCAGGAAGGTCAGGGCGAACAGCGGCGTCGGATCGGCCTCGCCATAGGACGGAATGCCGTACTGATTGACCAGCAGCGCGAAGGGCGCGAGCAGCCGGCTCTTGACCGGCACCGTGGGCACCAGTGCGCGCTCCTCGGGCAAGGGGTCGCGCACGCTCAGATCATAGGTTCCGGCCAGGGCGGTATCGAGACGCTGACGCAAGGCCGCGACGGCGTGCGCCGGCACCCAGCCGGCCAGATGGGTCAGATACCCGCGACTGCGCAGTGATTCGTCCAGACTGACCAGCGGATCGGCCAGCCGCAGGGTGCGCTGGGCCTCGCGCAGAGGCTCGTGGTAGCACTCCGACCAGCGTTGCAGGGTCTCGGTGAGCTGGGCGCGTTCTTCGGCGATCGCGGCCAGCCGCGTCTCGAAGTCGCGTTGCAGTTCGGCCGGCGCGCGATCCAGCCCCTCCGGGATGGGGATGGCCTGGAAACCGGCGGCGGTGAGCACCGAATCGAGACTGGCGTCCTTGGCGTCGGTCGGCCCGACGATGACCACATGGGCATTGTCGCCGCGCTCCATGTAGACGTGCAGGATGTATCCGGCCAGTGCCACCGCGCCTTCGAGCTGGCGCAGGTTCTCGCGCGGCACCAGACCGACATGGATGTGCAGGAAGCGCGTCTTGGCGCGCAGCATCCCCAGATCGATGTTGAGATGGCTGAAGTTCTCCAGCGCCGCCTGCTGCTCGTGGATCAGGTGCGCCTGGTCGTCGAGCTGCCGGAAGTCTTCCTCATAGCTGGAGGTTTCGTCCCAGAGCCGGCCGAGCCAGTCGTTGAGCCGCGCCAGTTCGGCCTGATCGATCACCCGTGCCGGTTCGAGGCTCGCCGGCGGCTCGAAGGGGATGAGCCGGGCGATCTTGTCGAGCCGCGACTGGGCCTGGGTGTGGATCTCGTGGAAAGGACGGCCGGGCAGGGTGGCGAACCGCTCGCTCTCGGGTTCGCGCCGGTCGGGATGGAAGCACTGGGTCTCGGCGAGCGCCAGCGAGGCGCGCGGCAGGTCGTCGGTCAGGACCAGCAGACGGATGTGCTTCATCGGCGTGGGTTTCAACATGGCGTCAGCTCCCATGCACTCCAGGCTCGATCTGCGCGAGCGCGCGCTGGATGGTCTGGTCGTCGAATCCGAGCAGGCGTCCCTGGATCACGGCGAACAGACGCAGCAGATCCGTCTCGCGCAGCATCAGATAGGCCAGCGCGCGCGCCACGCCCGATGGACTGCGCGCCAGCACCAGACGGATCTCGTCGAGGCTATAGCGCGCCAGCCGTTGCTGGACCTCGGCGATCGAGCGGCAGTCGGCGGTGAGGCGGCCCAGCGGCTCGGGCAGCGCCTCCAGCACCTGTTCGAAGCCGTCGAGATCGACCAGATGCAGCAGGCGCTCGCGTGTGAGCAGTCGCATCGAGGGCACCAGCCAGTAGTAGGTCTCGGACGGCGAGAGCTGATAGGTGAAACGGAAGCGCAGCAGCCAGAGGAGTCCGATGCGATCGAGTTCGGCCGAGATCAGCCGCCGCAGCCACTCCTGATGCGGCGCGCCGAAGACCTGAATGCGGCGGACCAGTCCGATGAAATAGCGCTGGTCGATCGCCGCTTCGAGGGCGAAGGGTTCGCGCTGCTGCTCATAGACTTCGCGCGCCTGACGGGCGATGTGCCGTTGCGGTCCGGCTTCCAGCTGGCGCAGGAGTTCGAGCACGTTCTCGGCGCCGAACAGTTCCTTGTCGGGCAGCCGGATATGGGCCGGCAGCTCGAAGAGGTTGTCGTTGATCTCGCGGCGGTCGAGGTCGTGGAGCTTGCCCCGGATCAGCGTCTTGAGATTGTAGAGCGCGTATTTGCGGCCCCAGTCGAGCACCAGTCCGCGCTCGCCGGCGTTCATGGGATGGGTGAGTACCAGCAGTTCCGAGAGCAGGAGCTGGAAGAGGCTCTGTTCGACCGCGCGGCGACACGCCGCCGGTGCGGCCTGATCGTCGAGCAGGGCGACGAGACCGAATTCGTCGGCCAGCGCCGAGAGCGGCAGATGGGCCAGACGCTCGATCAGGTCCGGCGCGAAGAGCCGGGCGGCCATCACCGAGACGCGGGTGTTGAGATAGGCTTGATCGGCGACCTGGCTCATGGGATGGCTCCGCGCTGTCCAGGCCGGGTCTAGTGTTCCAGACCGATCAGGATCTGGAAGGCCGCTTCCAGGGCTTCGTGCTCGCGCTGCTCGGCCTGATCGCGCAACTGGATGTGGCGTTCGTCGTAGCGGCGGCGCAGCTCGGCGATGTTCTGCTCGGCGCGTTCCTCGGCTTTGGTGACGAAGGCGCGTTGCAGCTCCGGGATGCGTGCGCCGAAGCGCTCGTTCTCGGCCTTGGCATCGGCCATGGCCTGCTGGATGAGGCTGTCCTGCTCGGCCTCGGCCTGCTGGGCGAGCCGTTCGGCGCGCATCTCGGCGTCGAGCAAGCGTTTGAGTGTGTCGTCCATCGCCGTCACCCCAGGGTGTTTCGAGCGTGTCGGAACGTCCGCGACCCAAGCAGTCCCGGACCGGCCAATGGGGCCAAGCTTAACCCCTTCGGGTCTCGGCCGCTAGCGGCATCCGCCCCATCGATCCAGGCTCAGATCGGATTGGCCGGACGCTTCCAGGTATAGACAGCCGTGACGGCATAGTTCCACACCGCTCCGACCAGAATGCCGGCGAGCGCCGACAGCACCCAGCCCGAGTGCCCGGTCTGGAACAGATAATCGGCGATACCGACATTGGCCAGCGCCCCCAGGCCGCAGGCCAGCACGAAGCTGAACCAGCCCCAGAGGAGCTGGCGCCCGCGCAGACGCATGTCGCGATAGGTCAGGACGTTGTTGAGGAAGAAGTTGCTGGTCATGGCCACCAGGGTCGCCGTGGCCTGTCCGGCCAGGAAGGCGCGCTCGCCGAAGACGTGCAGGATCGGCCAGAGCACGCTCATGTGCACCAGTACCCCGAAGGCGCCGATCAGCGAGAAGGCGATGAAGCGCAGCGGTATCAGGGGGCCGATCAGCTTCTGGGTCAGCATCAGCAGATACTCCCAGAGCACGGCATTGTCGAGCTTGCTGTGACCGGCCTGACGCTGCCGGAAGCTGAAGGGCAGTTCGCGAAAACGCAGCGGCGTCTCGGCGGCCGAGAAGATGTCGAGCAGGATCTTGAACCCGACCCCGGTCAGACGCCTCACGCAGCCATGGACGACGCGCTCACGCACCATGAAGAAGCCGCTCATGGGGTCGCTGAGTTCGGCGCGGATCAGGATCTGTCCGAGACGGGTCGCCAAGCGGCTCATGCCCTGGCGTCGGGCGCTCCAGTCGCCGACGTCGCCGCCCTCGACATAGCGGCTGCCGACGACGATGTCCAGATCCTCGTCGCGGATGGCCCGGAGCATCCGGGGAAGCAGGGTCTCGTCGTGCTGGAGGTCGCCGTCCATCACGGCCAGATAGGGCGCAGTGGTCGAGAGCATGCCCTCGATGCAGGCCGAGGAGAGTCCGCGCCGGCCGATGCGCTGGATCACGCGGATACGTGGGTCGTGGCGCGCCAGTTCGCGCGCACGCTCGGCGGTGCCGTCGGGTGAGTCGTCATCGACGAAGATCAGCTCCCAATCGATGCCGTCGAGCACGGCCGCGACCCGGCGTGCCACCTCGGCGACCGAGTCGACCTCCTTGTAGGTCGGCACGATCACGGCCAGTTCGGGCGGACGGTGGTCAGTGGGCGGATTGGGGCGATCGGACATCGGGAGCAACCAGGAATGGAGTGTTTGGAGGGATGGGCGCTCGATGTGTGTCGCACCCATGGCTGAGCGGTCCATTCTAACGCGCCTGCCGACAGCCGTTCGACGGCCCGATCCGTACCGGGCATCGCTCGTCCCGGTGTGGGGGCACGCACGGATGATAGCGGAAATCGGCTTGATTCGCGGGTCGTCGCGCCCCAATTTCCCGGTCAATCGACCGGAAATTTTTCGCTGGAGTCAACGACCGTGAGACAGGACAAACTGACCGCCAAATTCCAACTGGCCCTGGCCGACGCCCAGAGTCTGGCTCTGGGGCGCGATCATCAATTCATCGAACCCGTCCATCTGATGGCCGCCCTGCTGGATCAGCAGGGCGGCACCATCCGCCATCTGCTCAACAAGGCCGATGTCAACACCAACAAACTGCGCTCGGCGCTCGGCGAGGCGCTCGAACGGCTACCGACCGTGCAGGGTGTGGGCGGCGACGTGCATGTGAGCAACGATCTCTCGCGTCTGCTCAACCTGACCGACAAGCTCGCCCAGCAGCGCAACGATCAGTACATCTCGTCCGAACTTTTCGTGCTCGCGGCACTGGAGGACAAGGGCACGCTCGGCAGTGCGCTGCGCGAGGCGGGCGCCAGCAAGAGCGCGATCGAGCAGGCGATCCAGACTGTGCGCGGCGGACAGTCTGTCAACGATCCCAACGCCGAGGAACAGCGTCAGGCGCTCGAAAAATACACCATCGATCTGACCGAGCGCGCCGAGCAGGGCAAGCTCGACCCGGTGATCGGACGCGACGACGAGATCCGCCGCACCATCCAGGTGTTGCAGCGGCGCACCAAGAACAATCCGGTGCTGATCGGCGAGCCGGGCGTGGGCAAGACCGCCATCGTCGAGGGCCTGGCCCAGCGTATCGTCAATGGCGAGGTGCCCGAGGGTCTGAAGTCCAAGCGGCTGCTGGCGCTCGACATGGCCGCGCTCATCGCCGGTTCCAAGTTCCGGGGCGAGTTCGAGGAACGGCTCAAGGCGGTCCTGAACGATATCGCCCGTCAGGAGGGCAACGTCATCCTGTTCATCGACGAGCTGCACACCATGGTCGGCGCCGGCAAGGCCGAAGGCTCGATGGACGCCGGCAACATGCTCAAGCCGGCGCTGGCGCGCGGCGAACTGCACTGCGTCGGCGCGACCACGCTCGACGAATATCGCAAGTACGTCGAGAAGGACGCCGCGCTCGAACGCCGCTTCCAGAAGGTGCTGGTCGACGAACCGAACGTCGAGGACACCATCGCCATCCTGCGCGGATTGAAGGAACGCTACGAGGTCCACCACGCCGTTGAGATCACCGACACCGCGATCGTCGCCGCCGCCACGCTCTCGCATCGCTACATCGCCGACCGACAGTTGCCCGACAAGGCGATCGACCTGATCGACGAGGCCGCCTCGCGCATCCGCATGGAGATCGATTCCATGCCCGAGGAGATGGACCGGCTCGACCGGCGCCTGATCCAGCTCAAGATCGAGCGCGAGGCGCTGAAGAAGGAATCCGACGAGGCGTCGCGCAAACGTCTGGCGGATCTGGAAGGTCAGATCGCGCGCCTGGAGCGCGAGTTCGCCGATCTCGACGAGATCTGGAAGTCCGAGAAGGCCGCCGTGCAGGGCACAGCGCACATCAAGGAAGCACTCGACCGGGTGCGGCTGGAGATGGAGACCGCGCGCCGCGCCGGCGACTGGACGCGCATGTCCGAACTGCAATACGGCCGAGTCCCCGAGCTGGAGAAGCAACTGGCCGCGGCCTCCCAGGCCGAGCAGGGCGAGAATCGGCTCCTGCGCAACAAGGTCACGGACGAAGAGGTCGCCGAGGTCGTCTCCAAATGGACCGGCATTCCGATCTCCAAGATGCTGGAGGGCGAGCGCGACAAGCTGTTGCGCATGGAGTCCGAGATCGAACAGCGCGTGGTGGGTCAGAACGAGGCGGTGCGCGCCGTGAGCGACGCCATCCGCCGCTCGCGCGCCGGGTTGTCCGATCCGGGACGGCCGATCGGCTCCTTCCTGTTCCTCGGGCCGACCGGCGTCGGCAAGACCGAGCTGTGCAAGGCGCTCGCCGCCTTCCTGTTCGACACCGAGGAGGCCATGGTCCGCATCGACATGTCCGAGTTCATGGAGAAGCACTCGGTCGCCCGGCTCATCGGCGCGCCGCCCGGCTATGTCGGCTACGAGGAAGGCGGCTATCTGACCGAAGCCATCCGCCGTCGGCCCTACAGCCTGATCCTGCTCGACGAGGTCGAAAAGGCGCATCCGGACGTCTTCAATGTCCTGCTCCAGGTGCTCGACGACGGACGCCTGACCGACGGCCAGGGACGCACGGTCGATTTCCGTAACTCGGTCATCGTCATGACCTCCAATCTCGGTTCCGACATCATCCAGCAGCGCGCAGGCGAAGCGCACTATGCCGAGATGAAGGAAGCGGTGATGGAGAGCGTGCGTCACGCCTTCCGCCCCGAGTTCATCAACCGTTTGGACGAAATCGTCGTCTTCCATCCGCTGCAACAGGCGCAGATCCGGGCGATCGCGCGCATCCAGCTCGGCTATCTGCAACAGCGGCTCGCCGAGCGCGACATGAAGCTCGAAGTCAGCGACGCCGCGCTCGATCATCTCGGCGCGGCCGGCTTCGATCCGGTCTATGGCGCGCGGCCGCTCAAGCGCGCCATCCGCGCCCAGTTGGAGAATCCGCTGGCGCAGCAGATCCTCTCGGGCAAATTCGGTCCGGGCGATCTGATCGAGGTCGGGTTGGCAGACGGCCAGCTCTCCTTCGAACGGGTGTTGCAGGGCGAGCTGGTCGACTGAGGAGGCCCGAAGGCGAGGGGGCTTCGGGTTCGCTTGACGCCCCCAAGCCCCCTGACTAACCTCTCGTCAATCCACCGGGCGCACCGTGACCGGTGCCCGGTTCCAGCCATCCACGCCCCGCGCCCGCGATCCTGAGCCGACCAGTCAAGCCGCTTCAGGCGCGGGCGCACACCTTATCGAGCAAGCCAGCGTGTACCCGAAATATTTCGGGCTCAAGGAGCCCAGCTTTTCGATCGCCCCGGACCCGCACTATCTGTTCCTGAGCGACCAGCATCGGGAGGCGCTCGCGCATCTGCTCTATGGCGCCAACGAGAGCGGCGGCTTCGTGCTCCTGACCGGCGAGGTCGGCACCGGCAAGACCACGGTCTGCCGCGCCTTTCTGGAGCAGTTGCCCGAGGGGGTCGACGTGGCGCTCGTCCTCAATCCGGTCCAGTCGCCCAACGAACTCCTGACCAACATCTGCGAGGAGTTTCGCATCGAGCTGCCGCACGGCCGGCGCTCCAACAAGGTTCTGATCGACGCGCTCAACGGCTTTCTGCTGCACGCCTATGCCAATGGCCGCCGGCCGCTGCTCATCATCGACGAGGCGCAGAACCTGCCGCGTCAGGCGCTCGAACAGATCCGCCTGCTGACCAATCTGGAGACCACCAAGCACAAGCTGCTCCAGATCTTTCTGATCGGCCAGCCCGAACTGCGCCGCCTGCTGGAGACCCAGTCACTGCGTCAGCTCGATCAGCGCATCACGGCGCGCTTCCATCTCACGCCGCTCGATCTGGAGGAGACCGGCGACTACATCCGCCATCGTCTGGCGGTGGCCGGTGTCGACCGTCCGCTGTTCACGGCGCGCGCCATCCGGCGTATCCACGAATATTCGGGCGGCATCCCGCGGGTGATCAACATCCTCTGCGACCGTGCGCTGCTCGGTGCCTGCGTGACCCGTGGCTCGCAGGTCGATCCGGACATCGTGGCCACGGCGGCGCGCGAGGTGCGGGGTGAGGCGCTGGAGGCGATGCCGCCGCGCTCGCCCGGACGACTGGTGCTGATTGCGGTGGCCTCGTTCCTGGTGGCGACCCTGGTCGGCTTGCTGGCGCAGACGCTACTGACGCCCGAGCGGCGTGCACTCCTGGCCGGCTGGTGGTCGGGCGAGACGGCGTTCATGTCCCTGGTCGGGGCCGTCGTTCCGAGCGCGACCAGTGTGGCCGAGCCGGTCCGGATCGAGGCCTCGCCAGAGCCGGGCACGCGTTTGACGGACGCGCCCGTTTCGGAATCGCCGGTCGTCGCGGCTCCCGAGGTGCCAGGGGTTGCAGACAGCGCGACGGCGCCGGAGACACCCGCCGTGCCGGAGCAATCCGCAGACGAGGCCCCGGTATCGATCACGTCGCTGGCACTGTCCGAGTCCGAGGCCATGCGCGTGCTGTTGCGCCGCTGGGGGCTGGATCTGAAGACGATCGGCGCCGGCGATCCCTGCGCACACATCCGTCCGTTCGGTCTGGGGTGCGAGTCCGAGCAGGGGCGCCTGAGTCATGTACGCTTTTTCAATCTGCCGGCCCTGCTGCGTCTGGCCGACCGGGACGGCACAGCGCGCTATCTGGTGCTGAGCGAGCTGGACGTCACCGAGGCCACGCTCGATCGGCCCGATGGCCGGACGCGCGTGCCCGTGTCCGAACTGGAATCGGTCTGGAGCGGCGACTATCGTCTGGTCTGGCAGCTGCCGCCGGGCGGTTCGACCCTGATCCGTCCGGGCGCGGTCGGCGAGGAGGTGCGCTGGCTGCGCGATCTGGTGTCGCGGGTACCGGGGCTGGCCAGTCTGCCCGGACCGGCCGACCGCTATGATGTGACGCTGGAGAGCGCGCTGCGCGCCTTCCAGGCGTCCAAGGGGCTGACGGCCGATGGGGTCGCCGGCCCGCGGACCTTCATCGCGCTCTATCAGGCGATCGGTCTGGATGGGATTCCCCGGCTCGATGAAACCCTGGCGACCACGGCGTCCATGGAGGTCTTGCCATGAGCTATATCCTGGAAGCGCTCAAGAAATCCCAGCAGGAGCGCGGACTCGGTCAGGTGCCGACCCTGGACGCCAGCGGTCTGTTCGTCGAGGATCGCGAACCCAGGGTGACGCATCATTGGGCGCTGCTCGCCGTCGGGCTGGCCGCCCTGGCGGTGGTGATCGCGCTCTATGCGGCGTTCCGGGGAACCCGGCCCGTACCCATGACGACGCTGGAGGTACCCAGGGTCGACCCGGCGCCCATGATTCAGCCGTTGACCGCCCAGCCGCCGCCGGCTGTTACCGAGGCGCCTGTGGCCGAACCCATCGCCAGACCCCTGGTCGAACCGCCACCGCCCAAACCGGCGCCGTCACGGCCGAACGCGCCGACGAGTCAGACCGCCGCCCCGGACGCCGATCCCGACTGGGAGCACAACCTGCTGCGTCAACTGGAGGCCGAGCAGGCCGCGATGAACGCCGCGCGTGAGGTCCTGGAGGAAGCGCCGCGCGTACTGCCCGTGCCCGAGGATCTGGTCGAGGACATCAGGGCGTTCAAGCAGCAGTTGCAACGCGAGCGGGAGTGATGAGATGACCGAGCCAATGCCCCGCGATTCAGACGTTCTGCAACGCCATCTGCGCGATATCCGTGAGCTGCTCTCGCGTCAGCGTCTGGTCGAGGATCTGATGCATCGCCAGCACAGCTCGCATCAGGATCTGGTCGATTCCATCACCCACCGTCAGACCATCGGCTGGCTCAGGCGCAAGCTCGACCGGCTGCATCCGGCCGACATCGCGCACATCCTGGAGGCGCTGCCGCGCGATCAGCGTCAGCTGGTGTGGGATCTGGTGCGCTCGGACAAGGACGGCGAGATCCTGCTGGAGGTCTCGGACGCGGTGCGTCCGTCGCTGATCGAGACCATGGACAGCAACGAGATCCGCGCGGCGGCCGAGTCGCTCGATGCCGACGAGCTGGCGGATCTGGCGCCCGATCTGCCGCCCGAGGTGGTGGAGGATGTGCTCGAAGCGCTCGATCAGGAGGAGCGCGAGCATGTGCGCGCGGCCATGTCCTATCCGGAGGACACGGTCGGGGCGCTGATGGACTTCGACATGGTCACGGTGCGCGAGGACGTGACGCTGGAGGTGGTGCTGCGCTATCTGCGCCGGTTCGAGGAGCTGCCGGATCACACCGACAAGCTGTTCGTCGTCGATCGCGAGGAGCGTCTGCGCGGCATCCTGACGCTGGAGTCGTTGCTGATCAACGACCCGGAGCGGCTCGTCTCGGAGGTCATGAAATCCAAGTCGCTGGTCACGTTCGCGCCCGAGGACGATGCCGATGAAGCGGCGGCGGCCTTCGAGCGTTACGACCTGATCTCGGTGCCTGTGGTCGATGGCGAGCGGCGGGTCATCGCGCGGGTCACGGTGGCGGATATGGTCGACCGGATTCGCGAGGAGTCGGAGGCCGAGATTCTGAGTCAGGCCGGTCTGCGCGAGGAGGAGGACATCTTCGCGCCCATCGCGCGTTCGCTGCGCAATCGCTGGGCCTGGCTGGCGATCAATCTGGTGACGGCCTTCGTCGCCTCGCGGGTGATCGATCTGTTCGAGGATTCGATCGCGCAGTTGGTGGCGCTGGCGGCGTTGATGCCGATCGTGGCAGGGATCGGGGGGAATGCGGGCAATCAGACGATTACGATGATCGTGCGCGCCATTGCGATGGGGCAGGTCGAGCCGTCGGCGGTGTGGCGTCTGTTGGGCAAGGAGGTCGGTGTGGCGCTGATCAATGGCTTGGTGTGGGGCGGGGTGGTCGGCGGGATCGTCTGGGCGCTCTATGGGAGTTGGAAGCTGGGGGTGGTCATGACGGGGGCGATGACGCTCAATCTGCTGCTGGCGGCTACGGCTGGGGTCGTGATACCGCTCGTTCGTCAGCGGTTCGGGCGCGATCCGGCGCTCGGTGGCTCGGTGATGATCACGGCGCTGACCGATTCGGGGGGGTTCTTCATCTTTCTGGGGTTGGCGACGCTGTTTCTGCTCTGAGTCGGGAGTTTGGCTGTCGACTCGGGGGGCGCACGGCGGGTTGTCTGCTGGGGGAGCGGGTCGGGTAACGGCTGTCGGGGGACGCCGTGAATCCATCCCTGGAGGCTTGACGACCGCATCCATGCGGTCGACACCCCCGTCAGCCGCCACCCGACCCGCTCGGCGGGCGTCGTGGCGGCTGTTGGGGGAGGACGCTGTGCGGCTTGGTCAGACGATCTCGGCCTTTTCGATGACCACGTCTTCCATGGGGACGTCCTGGTGCCCGGCGCGGCTGCCGGTGCGCACGCCCTTGATGGCCTCGACCGTTTCCATGCCCTCGACCACGCGCCCGAAGACGCAGTAGCCCCAGCCGTCCTGACCGGGGTAGTCGAGGAAGTCGTTGTTGGAGACGTTGATGAAGAACTGGGAGGTCGCCGAGTGCGGCTGCATGGTGCGCGCCATGGCGATGGTGCCGGTCTGGTTCTTGAGTCCGTTCTTGGCCTCGTTCTCGATCGGGGCGCGCGTGGGCTTCTGGCTGAAGTCCGGGTTCATGCCGCCGCCCTGGATCATGAAGCCGTCGATGACGCGGTGGAAGAGGGTGCCGTCATAGTGACCGTCACGGACGTACTGCTCGAAGTTGGCGCAGGTCTTGGGCGCCTTCTCGGCGTCGAGTTCGATCAGGATGTCGCCGTGGTTGGTGGTCAGTTTGATCATTCGGGTGTTGCTCCGAGTGGGGGTTGATGACGGCTCGGGTCGAGCGCGCCCTGGTTCATTGAATGTCGGTGCATGGTAAGGAGTTTGGCGCGAGCCGGAAAGGTGCGAAGGCTAAACCGCCTGGATCACCCGAGTCGGCAGTGCGATCCGCGCCGCTTCGCTCAGCACGAATTCGCGAAAGGCGCCGGCCGCCGGCGAGAGCCGCTTGCCGCGCCGGTAGACCAGATACCACTGACGCCGGTCCGGAAACCCCTCGACGTCCAGCGTCACCAGCCGCCGCGTCTCCAGTTCCAGTTCGATGGTGTGCAGCGAGACCACGCTCAGCCCCAGCCCCGAGCGCACCGCCTGCTTGACCGCCTCGTTGCGTGTCATCTGCATCCCGTGGCGGATCGTCTGGCCGCGTTCGCTGAAGAAGCGCTCCATCGCCTGCCGGGTGCCTGAGCCTTCCTCGCGCATCACAAAGGTCTCTTCGGCCAGGCGTGCCAGCGAAATGGCCCGCTCGCCGGCCAGCGGATGATCCGGCGGGGCGATCACCACCAGCGGATTGTCCATGAAGGCTTCGGCCTCGACCTCGACATTGCGCGGCGGCACGCCCATGAGCACCAGGTCGACCGAGTTGCTGTCGAGCATCTGCACCAGGCTCTCGCGATTGGTCACATCGAGCCGCAGCCCGATCCCCGAATGGCGTTGCTGGAAGATGGCCATCAGACGCGGTGCGAAGTAGTTGACCGTGCTGGCCACGGCGATGCGCAGACTGCCCCGGCTGACACCCTTGAGCGACTCCAGCACCTCTTCCATCTCGCGCAGTGACTGGCCGATGGCGCGACTGTAGTGGAACACCTCGCGTCCGGCCTCGGTGAGGACGACCTGTTTGCCCAAGCGCTCGAACAGCGACAACCCGATCTCGTCCTCCAGTTGACGCACCTGCATCGACACCGCCGGCTGGCTCAGATGCAGCTCCTCGGCCGCGCGCGTGTAGCTGTTGTGGCGCGCGACGGCTTCGAAGACCCGCAGTTGGCGCAGTGAGACATGCATGGTGGTGGAAGGCTCGTCAGACGATCGGGATAGACAAACGCAATGGAATCGATTGAGGCATAGATCATAAGCTATGCGTTATATCTAGCATAAGCAATATTTAGTAGTAATTATGTGGTTTCTTGCTAATAATCGCACTCAGGTTTCGACCAGAGCAGATAGTCGGGCGCCAAGGCGCCGGTCGATCCGGACCTCACCACAGAAACTAATCCAGAGGACGATCCAGAATGGCTAAGACGTACAGCGCGGGCGTGAAAGAGTACCGCGAGACCTATTGGATGCCCAACTACACTCCGAAGGACACGGACATCCTGGCCTGCTTCAAGATCACCCCGCAGGCGGGCGTTCCGCGCGAAGAGGCCGCTGCGGCCGTCGCCGCCGAATCCTCGACCGGCACCTGGACCACGGTCTGGACCGACCTGCTGACCGACCTGGATTACTACAAGGGCCGCGCCTACGCCATCGAGGACGTGCCGGGCGACGACACCTGCTTCTATGCCTTCATCGCCTATCCGATCGATCTGTTCGAGGAAGGCTCGGTCGTCAACGTCTTCACCTCGCTCGTCGGCAACGTGTTCGGCTTCAAGGCCGTGCGCGCCCTGCGTCTGGAGGACGTCCGCTTCCCGATCGCCTATGTCATGACCTGCAACGGCCCGCCGCACGGCATCCAGGTCGAGCGCGACATCATGAACAAGTACGGTCGTCCGATGCTCGGCTGCACCATCAAGCCCAAGCTGGGTCTGTCGGCCAAGAACTATGGTCGTGCGGTCTACGAGTGTCTGCGCGGCGGTCTGGACTTCACCAAGGACGACGAGAACGTCAACTCGCAGCCCTTCATGCGCTGGCGCCAGCGGTTCGACTTCGTCATGGACGCCATCGACAAGGCCGAGCGCGAGACCGGCGAGCGCAAGGGTCACTATCTGAACGTGACCGCGCCGACCCCGGAAGAGATGTACAAGCGTGCCGAGTACGCCAAGGAGATCGGCGCCCCGATCATCATGCACGACTACATCACAGGCGGTTTCTGCGCCAACACGGGTCTGGCCCAGTGGTGCCGTGACAACGGCGTGCTGCTGCACATCCACCGCGCCATGCACGCCGTGCTCGACCGCAATCCGCACCACGGCATCCACTTCCGCGTCCTGACCAAGATCCTGCGTCTGTCGGGCGGCGACCACCTGCACACCGGCACCGTGGTCGGCAAGCTGGAAGGCGACCGCGCCTCCACCCTGGGCTGGATCGACCTGCTGCGTGAGTCCTACATCAAGGAAGACCGTTCGCGCGGTCTCTTCTTCGATCAGGATTGGGGTTCGATGCCCGGCGCCTTCGCCGTCGCCTCCGGTGGTATCCACGTCTGGCACATGCCGGCGCTCGTGACCATCTTCGGTGACGACTCGGTGCTCCAGTTCGGCGGCGGCACCCTGGGTCATCCCTGGGGCAACGCGGCCGGCGCCTGCGCCAACCGTGTCGCGCTCGAAGCCTGCGTCGAAGCGCGCAACCAGGGCGTCGCGATCGAGAAGGAAGGCAAGGACGTGCTCACCAAGGCGGCGGCTTCCAGCCCCGAGCTCAAGATCGCCATGGAGACCTGGAAAGAGATCAAGTTTGAGTTTGACACCGTGGACAAGTTGGATATCGCCCATAAATGATTGATTTCATAGGCGCGGATTGAAACGATACCGTCGATAAGCTGGACGTGGCCCACAAGTAAGACCAGGGTGACGCCGGAACCGCATCGACCATCATCGATGCGGTTCCCCTCCACGCCAATCCGACACCATCCAACCATCGAACCACGAACAAACCAGATTTCGGAGCATCACACCATGAGCGAAATGCAGGATTACAGTTCCAGCCTCGAAGACGTCAACAGCCGCAAGTTCGAGACCTTCTCCTACCTGCCGGCGATGGATGCCGACCGCATCCGCAAGCAGGTCGAGTACATCGTCTCCAAGGGCTGGAACCCGGCCATCGAGCACACCGAGCCGGAAAACGCCTTCGATCACTACTGGTACATGTGGAAGCTGCCGATGTTCGGCGAGACCGACATCGACACCATCCTCAAGGAGGCCGAAGCCTGCCACAAGGCGCACCCCAACAATCACGTGCGTCTGATCGGCTTCGACAACTATGCCCAGTCCAAGGGCGCCGAGATGGTGGTCTATCGCGGCAAGCCGGTCTGAGCGACCACGTAGGCAGGGTTCACCCGACACGGCGGACCCTGCCACCCGCCAGCGGCTTTACACACGAGCCCCTGCTTCCTCATCGAAGGGGCAGGGGCTTCGTTTTGTCCGGGCTTCGAGCCTCGCCATCGACCCTCAAGGGGATCGCTTCCATGTCAGACATCGACCGCAACCAATTCCTGATCGACCACGAGCCTTACTACCGCCCCGTGAGCAACGAGGTGGCGCTCTACGAAGCGGCCTATGCCGCGCGCATGCCGGTCATGCTCAAGGGACCGACCGGCTGCGGCAAGACGCGCTTCGTCGAGTACATGGCCTGGAAACTCGGCAAGCCGCTGATCACCGTGGCCTGTAACGAAGACATGACCGCCTCGGATCTGGTCGGACGCTTCCTGCTCGACATCAACGGCACCAAATGGCAGGACGGCCCGCTGACGGTGGCCGCGCGCATCGGCGCCATCTGCTATCTCGACGAAGTGGTCGAGGCGCGCCAGGACACCACGGTCGTCATCCATCCGCTCACCGACCATCGGCGCAACCTGCCGCTGGAGAAGAAAGGCGAGCTGGTGACGGCCCATCCCGATTTCCAGATCGTCATCTCCTACAACCCCAACTATCAGAGCCTGATGAAGGATCTGAAGCAGTCGACCAAGCAGCGGTTCGGCGCGCTCGACTTCGACTATCCGACCGCCGAGATCGAGACCGAGATCGTCGCCCACGAGGGCCATGTCGACAAGGCGACGGCTGAGAAGCTGGTCCAGATCGCGCATCGCAGCCGCAACCTCAAGGGCCACGGTCTCGACGAAGGCATGTCGACCCGTCTGCTGGTCTATGCCGCGCAACTGATCGGCAAGGGCGTCGAGCCGCAGGCGGCGGCGCAGATGGCGCTGGTGCGTCCGCTCACCGACGATCCCGACATGCGCGACACCCTGGACGCGGCGGTCAACACCTATTTCTGACGGCGGCTGGACGTTGCCGGCTGGGGGCTCTTACAGATGACGATCGATTTCAGCGAATACCTCGCCTGCCTCAAGGCCGATCCAGCGCACGAGCACGCCCAGGCGCTGGAATCGAGCTATCAGGAGGCCGCGCGGGTGATGTCCCCACGGGGACTCGAACACTATCTGACCGGCATCCGCGCCATGTGCGGCCTCAACAAGGGGCCGGATCTGGTGATGACCTATGTCCAGGAGATGCCGGGCGTGGCCAAGGAGGTCGGCGAGGACATCATCCCGGATGTCGTCAGCTCGCTGATGAAGCTCGCCTCGCACACCTCGGGCACCGTCATCACGCTGATGATGGCGACCATGCCGCTGGCGGCCAGCCGGCTCGGCGACCTGGAGGTGATGCGCGGCTATCTCAATCTGCTCCATCAGCTCGCTGGCAAGGCGCCACGGGGCTTGAGACCCATGATGGAGAACATGGACGAACTCCTCGCCAAGCTCACGCTCGGCGGCTTGCGGCGCTGGGCGCTGTGGGGGGCGCAGGCTCATGCGCGCGACCTGGATGGTCAACTGGCCTATTTCGGGCTCCAGACCGAATCCTCGCGCGCCGTGCTCCAGAAAGAGCGGCGCGGCACGCTCTTCGTCGACAACCAGCGCAAGCTCAATTTCTATCTGCGCGCACTCTGGGCGCGGGCCTTCTTCATGCGTCCGACCTCGGGCGACTATGAGTCGCGCACCGGACTCAAGCCCTTCATCGAGGACTTCCAGATCCATCTGCCGGACGCCTTCGACGCCTGGCGCGGGATCTCGGGGGTGGAACTCTATCGCGCCGCCGCCGCGCATTGCGCCGCGCACATGGTCTACACCACGGCGCCCATCAGCGCCGAGCAGCTCAATCCGGCGCAGCGCGTGCTCATCGGGCTGTTCGAGGACGCGCGCATCGAGTCGCTGGCGATCCGCGACTTCCCCGGACTGAAAAAGCTCTGGCTCCAGTTCTTCACCGCGCCCGCCGAGGCCGATGAGCCGGGCGCGCGCCATCCGTTGCTGGACCTGATGATGCGGCTGGCGCGGGCGCTGCTGGATACCGACTATCGCGATCCCGAGGCGCTCGTCAACGAGTCCGCCGATGCCTTCCGTGCCGCCTTCGCCGAATCGCCTGAAGACAACCGCATCAGTTGGATCGCCGGGGTCGAGTTCTACAACCGCGCGGTTCAGATTTGCGCCGTCCCGAGTCTGCGCATCCTGGAAGACTGGCCGATCCCCTATCGCGACGACAACGATTACGTCTGGGACTTCGACGAAAACCTGTTCATGACGCGCGGTGTGGACTATCTGCCGGCCAGCCAACAGCAGGTGCGGCGCAACGTCACGGTCATGGAGATGGTCAACGAGCTCGACTGCGAGCTGGCCGGCGACGATGCGCAGGAGATCTGGACCCTGTCGACGCCGTTCTGGCTCGATCAGGAGGGCTGCACCATCAACGAACTGGAGGGCAAGGAGCCGGTCTCCGAACCCTATCACTATCAGGAATGGGACTATCAGGTGCAGCTCCATCGCCCGGACTGGGCGACCGTGATCGAGCGCCGACAGGGTCGGGGCGATCCCGAGACCATGGATGAGATCCTGATCAAGCACAAGCCGGTCGCCAGCCGCATCCGCCATCTGATCGACGCGCTCCAGCCGCAGGGCATCGTGCGCCGGCGCGGCTACGAGGAAGGCGAGGAGCTGGATCTCAATGCCGCCGTGCGCGCCATGATCGACATCCGGCGCGGGGTCATGCCCGATCCGCGCATCAACATCCGCATCACCCGCCATGTGCGCGATCTGGCCATCCTGGTGCTGATGGATCTCTCACAGTCGACCAACGAGAAGGTCGGGGTCAAGGAGGGTGAGCCGGGCTATGACGAGGCGCCGAGCATCCTGGATCTGACACGCGAGTCGACGGGACTCCTGGCCTGGGCGATCGATTCCATTGGGGACCGCTTCGCGGTACATGGCTTTGCGTCCGACGGGCGGCACGACGTGCAGTACTACCGTTTCAAGGACTTCGATCAGCCCTATGGCGACGAGGCCAAGTCGCGGCTTGCGGGCATGAAAGGCGGTTTGTCGACCCGCATGGGCGCGGCCCTGCGTCATGCCGGCTGGCATCTGAGTCAGCAGCCGGCCCAGAAACGGCTGGTGCTGCTCATCACCGACGGCGAACCGGCCGACATCGACGAGCGCGATCCGCAGTATCTGCGTCACGATGCCAAGAAAGCCGTCGAGGATCTGCGCATGAAGGGCATCCACACCTACTGTCTGACCCTCGACCCCGAGGCCGACCGCTATGTGGCGCGCATCTTCGGCGAGAACGCCTATTCGGTCGTCGATCAGGTCGAGCGGCTGCCCGAACGGTTGCCGGCGGTGTTCGCGGCCCTGACGGGCTGACGGCGCGCCGGTTGCTCCTTGTCCTTGCATCCCGTCGGCTTTTGCGGTTCCAATTGAGAATCCTCAATTGATAGGCAGCAGGCTGGTGGAGCGCATGGGATTCGGATGGATGAGTATCGCTATTGGTGCCGTTTCAGCGTTGAGCGGACTGGTGTTCGTGGCGGTTGTCGACGAGCTGACGATACACGCACTGGTTGGTGGCGGCCTTCTGTGGCTCGGTGTCGGGGGCGGGAGCTGGCTCATCCTGCGCGCCATGGTCGGTCGACCCATGGGCATCCTGGATGAGACCCTGCAGGTCATGTACAGGGATGGCGATCTATCCCGGCGTGTGCCTGTGCGCACCGGACCGACCCGGAGCTGTATCGAGCACTTCAATGCCCTGATCGAAAGCTTTCAGGGCATCATCGGCAAAGTCATCTTCGACGCCGAGCGCCTCGCCAATACCGCCGATGTCCTCGCCGGACACGCCCGAGACGTGGCCGACGGCTCCAGCGCCCAGCGTCAGGCCTCGCTCAGTCTGGTCCAGATCATCGAACAGATGACCGCCGGCGTGGGGGCGGTCGCGGATCATGCCAATCTGACCGCCGGGAACGCCCAGGATGCCCGCCAGCTCTCGCAACAGGGAACGCGCGCCGTCGCGGACGCCTCCAGCGAGATCGAGCGTATCGCGCTGTCGGTGGAGGAGTCGTCGCGGGTGATCGCGGCGCTCGGTGATCGCTCGCAGGCGATCGGCGGCATCGTGCAGGTCATCCGCGAGATCGCCGATCAGACCAATCTGCTGGCGCTCAACGCGGCCATCGAGGCCGCGCGCGCCGGCGAGCAGGGGCGGGGCTTCGCGGTGGTGGCCGACGAAGTGCGCAACCTCGCCGTGCGCACCGCGCGCGCGACCAGCGAGATCGGCGCCATGATCGCGGCCATCCAGGAGGAGACGCGCGCGGCCATCGGCTCCATCGGACGGGGCGCCGATCAGGCTCATGCCGGCGCCGAGCTCGCACGCCAGGCGGCCGACTCACTCGACCGCATCAATCAGGGCGCCCAGCAGACCATGGAGCGCATCGACGAGATCGCTGCGGCGATCGCCGATCAGAGCCGGGAGGCCGATCGCGTGGTGGATCACGTCCGCGACATCATGTCCATGGTCGATCGCAACACCGCCGGCGCCGCCCAGACGCTCCAGGAGGCCCAGGAGCTGGAGAGTCTGGCCGTCAATCTGCATGAGATCAGCACAGTCTTCCAGCTCGGCGAGACCGGCCGGCGCGCCATCGAGTGCCACCAGCGCATGCCGGCGGTCGTCCAGCGCGCCGCCGCCGAGATCGGGCGTCAGCTGGAGCAGGCGCTGGCGGCCGGTGAGATCGGCGAGGAGGCGCTCTTCACGTCGAGCTACAGGCCCATCCCCAACACCAACCCCAAGAAATACAACACGGGCTTCGATGAGCTGACCGACCGGCTCTTCCCGCGCATCCAGGAGCCCATCCTGGCCGATCACCCGGAGATCGTCTATGCCATCGGCTGTGACCGCAACGGCTATGTGCCCACGCACAATCAGCGCTTCTCGCAACCCCTGACCGGCGACGAGGCCGTGGATCTGGCCCACAACCGGACCAAACGCCTGTTCGATGATCCGGTCGGCAAGCAATGCGGAGCGCATGAGCTGCCGTTCCTGATCCAAACCTACAGACGCGACACCGGCGAGATCATGCACGACATCTCGGCGCCCGTGCGGGTGCGCGGGCGTCATTGGGGTGGTTTCCGGATCGGTTATCGGGCGTGATCGACATCACAGGGGAGCGGCGAGGCGCTCGGAGCGTACCCAGCCGATCCGGAGAAGGTTCGCGACCCGGCCTACCAGAGTTCGATGTCATCGGACGATCCGGCCGCCGGCAGGGGGGCGGGATTCGTTCGGCTCGATGCGACATAGACCTGGTCGTCGGTCGCCAGGCCGCGCCGCAGTTGCGCCAGTTTGTCGCCGAAATCCAGTCCGCGCGCGAAGAGTTCCAGCGTCTCTTCGATCGATGAGTCGAGCAGTTGCATCAGGCGATCCTCCTGCGTCTCGGTCAGACCCAGGAACATCAGGTCATGCGCGAACTTGTCGTGCATCTGGTGGAGGATGATCCGGGTATCGGCCTGCTGCGCCTGATACTGCGCATGCAGCGAGGTGATCGCCGCCTGGACGGCGGCGCTCGTCTGCTGGAGCTGGCGGGTGCGCGTTTCGATCTCGGCGGTGCGGATCAGGGCCAGCATACTGGATTCACAGCCCTCGGCGATGATGGCCAGCAGATCACGCAGTCGCCCGCAGCGATCCGTGTCTGCGATGGGCAGATTCTTGATCAGCACCGAGACGTGCGGATAGTTGACGATCAGCCGCTGACGGAACTGAAAGATCCGGTCCAGATCCCGCATCATGGCAAACACCGACTCTTCGAGCGGGGTGGCGCGCCCCGATTCGATGAACGTCAGGGTCTCGCCCGGCGGGCGCAGTTGGACATTGGCCTCCAGGCCGTATTCGCGCAGGGTCGCGATGGTCAGTTGTGCCAGCTCGGCCGGCTCGCGACAGGACTGACTGTTGCGCAGGAATTGCAGCGCCGTCCCCGTTTCGCCCAGATTGGTGAGAAATCCCATCGCCATCTGTCGGGCCGAATCCGCGCTGGCCTTGAGCTGCTTGCGCTCGGCGACCAGACTCACCATGACCCGGACCTTACGCACCAGCTCCGGCGGCAGGATCGGTTTGACGATGAAGTCGTCGCCGCCGGATTCGTAGGCTTGCAGGCGGCTTTCCAGTGAATCCTTGGCCGAGACGAAGATGACCGCCGGTTGCTCTTCGGCGGGCAGACGCTTGCGCAGACGGCGGCAGGTTTCGTAGCCATCGAGGCCCGGCATGGCGATGTCCAGCAGGATCACATCGGGCCGGCTGTCCTCCAGGGCCGTCAGGGCCGCGTCGCCCGAATCGAACAGGCACGTTTCGAACGTGGTCCGCAGTGCGAGATCGAGAGAGGCGGCGGTGATCTCGTCGTCGTCGACGATCATCACCCGATTGTTGATCGAATCGTGCATGATTGTATCCACTGTGTTGATCGGTTCGAGCAGCGTTCAGGTCGATGGCTCACGCTCGTCCCAGCTCGCCTTGATCTCCAGGATCTGCGGCATGATGGCCATGAAGCGTTCGATCAAGCGTGGTTCGAACTGCTGGCCGCTTGCGGTCTGCATGGTCTCCAGGGTGCGCTCGATCGGCCAGGCTTCCTTGTAGGGACGCTTCATGGTGAGCGCATCGAAGACGTCGGCGATGGCGACGATTCGCGCCGATTCGGGGATGTCCTCGCCGGCCAGACCGCGCGGATAACCGCCGCCGTCCCAGTGTTCATGATGACAATGGGCGATCTCGGCGGCGAGCTGGAAGATAGGGGCCTCGCTGGCGGAGAGGATCTCATGGCCGATCTGGCTGTGAGTGCGCATGATGGCCCATTCTTCGGCGTCCAGCTTGCCGGGCTTGCGCAGGAGGGCATCCGGGATGCCGATCTTGCCGGTATCGTGCATGGGCGCGGCCAGTTCGAGCAGCTCGCAGCGCTCCGGCAACCAGCCGGCCGCCTCGGCCAGCCGGCGCGCGTAGGCGGCCATGCGCCACATATGCACGCCGGTGTCGCTGTCGTTGTAGTGGCCGGCCTTGGCGAGCATGGCCAGGGCATCGCGATAGCTCCTGTCGAGCTGCTTGGCCTGCACCAGCGACAGATGGGCCCGCACCCGTGCCCGCACGATGCCGGCCGTGACCGGCTTGACCAGATAGTCCACGCAGCCGACGTCGAATCCCCGTTCCTCGTCGCCCAACTGCGAGAGCGTGGTGACGAAGATCACCGGGATGGCCTCGGTGCTGGGATCGGCCTTCAGGGCGCTGCACGCACTGTAGCCGTCCATGCCGGGCATCTGGATGTCGAGCAGAATCAGGCTGGGGTGATGGCGTTTGGCCAGCTCGACGGCATCGAGTCCGTTGCGCGCGAACAGCAGCGAATAATCCGGCTCCAGGATCTGGCGCAGGACGGCCAGATTGGCCGGCTCGTCATCCACGACAAGCAAACGGGCGGGTAACATGGTTTACTCCGGGGGTGTAAAACCCAACTCATGGTTCAGGGTGCGTGCCAGTGACTCGGCGCGCCGGAAATCGAAGTCGCCAAGAGATCGCTGGAGCGCGTCGAGCGTCGTCAGGGCTTCGCCGTCGAGCGCCGCGCGCAGATGTTCCAGCCCCGCCTCGGCGGCGGTCAGATGCTGGGCCTCGATGTCCGTGATGAGCGTAGCGCACAATCGCTCCAGCGCCTCGCGATCGAGCGGGGCCGGGTGTCGCGTGGTGTGCGGTCGATCGTCGTTCCAGGTGCGCACAGCCTGACAGACAGTGGTAAGGGCCTGTTGCAAGGCATACAGTTCCTCCTCTGCGGGAGGATGACCGGCGCGTTGGGTCTGTTCGATCTGTCCGGCGAAGCCGGCCACGCGCGGCAGGGCGAGGTTGGCGGCCACACCGCTGAGCGTATGGGCGAGGGCGGCGGCCTCGTCGAGCGCGCCCATCCGGCAGGCGTGCGCGATGGCCGTGCCGGTTTCAGCGTGCGCGTGGGCGAATTTGTGGAGGAAGTCGCGATAGGTGCTCAGGCATTCCCAGCGTTCGAGCGCGGTTCGCAGGTCGATGCCCTGGGCGATCAGCGCGTCCGGGTCCGTGCCCTGGAGCGCCGGATCGCTCGGGTCGATGTCGCCCGGTGCTGGGGTCATGACGACCGGCTCGGACTGGCGACCTGTCCATTGCCGGATACAGGCGATCAACTCGGCGACATCGAACGGTTTGGCGATGAAGTCGTTCATGCCCGCTTCGCGCGCCGCCTCCTGCATCGACTGGAAGGCCCCGGCCGTGAGGGCGATGACCGGCAGGTCGCGCTGGCGCGGATCCTGACGTAACCGCCGAGTGGCGGCATAGCCGTCGAGACGGGGCATCTGCACGTCCATCAGCACGATGTCGACGGCCTCGGGGTGAGCATCGAGCCAGACGAGCGCGTCCTCGCCGTCGCTGGCGACCGATACCTGAGCACCGTGCTTGGCGAGGATGCCGGAAGCGACCTCCTGATTGATCTCGCTGTCGTCGACCACCAGTACCCGCAGACCGCGCAGCGGCTGTTCGGATGCCGTTGGCGAAGCGGCGTGCGCACCGATGCCCGGAGGTCGTGGTGGCGGCACCCGGTCGACGACGTCCGGATCACGCTGCAGACACAGGCTGAAGTGGAAGGTGCTGCCCTGTCCGGGTTGGCTTTCGATCTCCAGGGTTCCGCCCATCAGGCGCACCAGTTGCCGGCTGATGCTCAAGCCCAGGCCGGTGCCGCCGAAGCGGCGCGTGGTGGAGACATCCGCCTGGGTGAAAGGCTGGAACAGCCGTTCCTGGCTCTCCGGGTCGATGCCGATGCCGGTGTCACGCACCGCGAAACGCAGTTCCACTGCGTCGTCATGTTCGGCCAGACACTCGATGCGCAATTCCACCTCACCGCGCGCGGTGAACTTGATGGCATTGCCGAGCAGGTTGATCAGCACCTGACGCAGGCGTCCGGCGTCGCCGATCAGTCCCTCGATATCGGCCTCGGGTGGAGTGAGGATGAGTTCCAGCGGCTTGTCGCCGGCCGCTGCCGTCATGATCCCGGCCAGGGTGTCGAGCAGCTCTGAAAGCCGGAAAGGAGCCGCTTCGAGTTCCAGACGCCCGGCCTCGATCTTGGAGAAATCGAGGATGTCGTTGATCAGATCGAGCAGCGCCTGACCGGCATTATGGATCTTGCGGACCAGATCGGCGCTGGCCGGGTCCAGGGCGTGCTGTTCGAGCAGATAGCAGAAGCCCAGCACCGCGTTCATCGGGGTGCGGATCTCGTGGCTCATGTTGGCCAGGAAAGCGCTCTTGGCCTGATTGGCCGCCTCGGCACGGGCACGGGCCTCGGTCAATTGCGCGGTACGCTCGTCCACCAGGGCTTCCAGGTGCCGGCGATGGCGATCCAGTTCCTGTTCCAGACGCCGGCGTTCGGTGATGTCGTTGCCGACGGCGAGCACGCCGATGAGCCGCCCCCGGTCATCGTACAGAGCCTTGTTGGTCCAGGCCATCCAGACTCGTCGGCCATCATGACAGAGGTTTTCGTTGATGTGGTGGACGTAACGTTCCGAGTTCGCCAGGATCTCCTGGACCATGGCGCTCAGATTCTGCCCCGTGGAATCCACGGTAGGGACAAGGACCGTAACCGGTCGACCGATCAACTCCTCGGCCGCATAGCCGAAGAAGCGCAGGGCATACTCGTTGGCGAAGGCGATGAGTCCGTCGGGCGCCAAACGCAGAATGACACTGTTGACGTTTTCGACCAGATCGCGGTAGCGGGACTCACTGTCCTTCAACGCCTGTTCCATGCGTTTTTGGTCAGTGATGTCGAAGCTCAGTCCCAGCAGATGGGACAGCCCGTCGGCGTCTGTCACCAGGCGTCCCCAGGAAGCCATCCAGCGCTCGCCGTGCTGCGGGTGCCGGATGCGGAACTCGCATTGAAGATCCCGGCCGTCCTGGATCGCCCGCTCGACGTTGGCCCGTAGAGACGCTCGATCCTGATCGGCGACGAGTGACAGCGAATTGTCCAGCACCATCTTCGTTTCTGGCTCGACCCCCCAGAGGGCATACATTTCGGGCGACCACCAGGCCACGTCCGTGCTCAGATCCCAGTCCCAGGCGCCGCCATGGGCGGCCTGCAAGGCCCAGTGCAATCGCTGGTTGTCCGCTTGATGAGCAATCTCGGCCTGCTTGCGCTCGGTGATGTCGCGGACATAGCCGGCCAGTCCGACGAGTGTTCCATTGGCATCGCGCCAGGGCTCGTACGTGGCATCGAACACGCGACGCTGCCCATCGAGCGTCAGCGGCAACTCGATCGTGGTTCGCCGGCCAGTGTCCAGCACGTCCTGTTTGATCCGCATCAGCCTGGCCCCCTCCTCGGGCAGAAGCAGATCCCGGTCGGTGTGTCCGAGGCAGTCCTCGGGCCTCAAGGGCGCCGAAGGATGGCTAAGCCAGATATAACGCTGCTCCAGATCCTGGATGAAGATCAAGTCGGGAGAGTTGGCGATGATGAACTGCAGCCGGCTCTCGCGCTCCTCGAGCGCGCGTTCGATCTTGCGCCGCTCGGTGATGTCGAGCGCGATTCCGCCGACGAAGGTCTGGCCGGTCTGATCGTCGAAAGTGAACTTGGTCGTGAGCCAGAAGTGAGGCTGGCCATCGGGATCGACACTCTCTTCGATCGTCTCCAGTGCCTGGCCGGTCGCCAAAACCTGTTGGTCGTTGCGCCGAAAGACCTCGGCGATCTCGATCGGCCACAGCTCGAAATCGGTCTTGCCCTGCCAGTCCTCCCAGTTCAGTCGAAAATGCTGCTCGAAGCCGCGATTGGCATAGACATGCCGGCCCTGATCGTCCTTGAGCCAGGCGAGGACGGGTGTGTGGTCCATGAAAGAGCGGAAGCGGTTCTCGGTCTCGCGTTGGGCCGCCTGCGCCTGTTCCGCCTGTTTGCGCGGACTGACATCATCGGTGAAGAGCACGATGCCGCCGAGTGTCCCGTCGAACTCATACCAGGGGCGCAACTCCCAGCAGCGCCGGAGGACGGTCCCATCCTGCCGGACGAAGACATCGTCGTCGCACCCGAGCACCTCGCCGGCGAGCGCGCGACGGTGTGCCTCGCGCCAGCGTTCGGGGATGTCGGGAAAGGTCTCGTAATGGCCGCGCCCAATGAGATCACTGTCCTCGAGCCCGAAATCTGCTAGCCAGCGACGGCTGATGGCCAGATAACGCATCTGACGATCGAACATGGCCAGCGCCACCGGGGCGTGGTCGAAGAAGAGACGCAGCCGCGCCTCCTGCCGACGCAGACGACTGGTGGCGCGTCGTCGCTCGCGCAGCAGCACGAACACGAGTACGGCGACACCGAGTCCGAGCAGCGCGACCAGGACCGGCCAAGGACCGACCGGAACCGATCCGACGGCCGGTTGTATCCTCAACCGCAGTGAAAGCCCGGCGACGTTCAGGGTGGCTTCTTCACAGGGGTCGAGGCATGCCAATGGCCAGACGGCATCCGTCAAGGGTGACGGGTTCGGCGTATAGCGATACAGCAGGCCGGCCTCTTCGTCGACGCCCGGATCGAGCAATGTCACTTCTATGTCATCGAGTGCCAGCTTCGACATGACGGTGTCGACCAGCGTCCCGAGACGCATGACGCCCGTCGCAAAACCACGGATGGGAGCGCGAGCGTCCGGCGTGCTGCCGGCGAATGTTGCCGGCCGGCTCGCCGGCACGAAGATCACGATGCCTTTCTGTCGGTCCGGTTCCTGGAGCAGGGTCAAGGGGCGCGAAGCCACGGGCTGACCGCGCGCCCACGCCCGTTCGAGGACCGCCAGGCGTTCGGGACTGGACCCGACATCGAATCCCAGTACCGGCTCGTTACCGGCGAGCGGTTCGATCTGGGCGACGGGGAAATACTCCGCGCGCGTCCCGGCCGGACGCAGACCGGCATCGGAGAGTTCGCGGATGATGAAGTCCGCATGGCCGGCCGCCCGCTGCCGGGCCTCGAACGTGGTGCGCTCGGTAGCCGACACCCAGGCGACCCATTCCAGGGCCTGGATGCTCGGTTCGCGCCTGATGAAGGGGCGGGTGAACGTGATGAAATCATCCGTGCCGATGTCTTCCGAAGCACTGTAGAACTGTGCGAGTGACTGGACGCTGGCGACCAGCGACTGGAACTTTTGATCGAGCGCTTGGGTGGCCGACTCCACATGGGCGTGGAAATGATCGGCATGACGATGGGTCTCGGTGTGCTGAATGTCCCAGGCGATGGCCAGGGCGAGGAGCAGCATCAGCACTGGAACCAGTCGCTCCGGCAGTCGCTCGGCGTGAATCAGGCGGCCGACCCAACGTCTCCAGAGTTCGGCGTGCAGCGGCGGAATCGGCGTTCTCAAGACTATTCTCCAGGGAGCGATCGCGACATCGGGGATCTCGCGCTCATTCAGACGCACCGCTCACATCCGCTGCTGGCGGTTCGATCACCGGCGCCAGCTCAGCGCTCAGGGTGCGTGTCAAGGACTCGGCAGCCCGGAAATCGAAATCGTCCAGGCAGCGCTGGATCGCGTCGAGCCGCTCCTCGTCCAGCGCGGCGCGCAGAGGCTTCAGGCAAGACTCGGCGCCGTTCAGATCCTGCGTGGCGATCGCCCGGAGCAAGTCGCCGAAATGCCGGCCCAGGGTCTCGTGGTCGAGCGCGGTTCGCTCAACGGGGACCGCTTGGGGCACGCACGTCGCCTCGGCCCAGTCGTGCAGTCCGCTCAGGACATCGGCGAGCGCCGTCTGGAGTTCCGTCACCAGCGAGGCTTCCGGTGTCCGGCCCTCGTGCAGGGTCTGCTCCAGGGTCCGGGCCAGGGCGGCCACGCGCGGCAGGGCGAGTGTGGCCGCCACGCCGGTGAGTTTGTGTGCCAGGGCACCGCCCTCGGCGAGCGCCTCGGTCTGGATGGCGGCGGCGATCGTGCGGGCGTCGTCGGCATGACCGTCGCGGAACTTCAGCAGATAGGTGCGGTAGATCTGGGGATCGCCCCAGCGCTCGAGCGCTGTCGGCAGGTCGATACCATGAGCGGCGAGGGCTTCGACATCTGGAGCACGCACGGATTCTGACGGCGGGTCGGCCGCAGTCGTGGCCGCTGGTTCCGGGTCGGTCACGCCGTCATCGGCTGGAGCCGTGCCGGACCAGCGCTGAATGCAGGCGATCAACTGTGCCACATTGAACGGCTTGGCCACGAAGTCGTTCATGCCCGCCGCGCGCGCCGCCTCCTGCATCGACTGGAAGGCCCCGGCCGTGAGCGCGATGACCGGAAGATTGCGCCAGCGCCGATCCAGACGCAGGCGCCGGGTGGCCGCATAGCCGTCGAGACGGGGCATCTGTACGTCCATCAGCACGATGTCGACGGCGTCAGGGTGGGCGTCGAGCCAGGCCAGCGCCGCTTCGCCGTCGTCGGCCACCGACACCTGGGCGCCATGCCCGACGAGGATGCCCGAGGCGACCTCCTGATTGATCTCGCTGTCGTCGACCATCAGCACCCGCAATCCCGCGAGCTGCCGGCTCCGGCGGCCGACGGAGAGGAGGCGGTTGGTGTTGGCGTAGCGCCGCCGCGCGCCGCGCAGACTGGCCAGAGCGTTGTAGAGCGATGAGGGGGTGACGGGTTTGTCGAGGATCGCATCGATCATGGCGATCTCTGGCTGCGCCTCCAGGGCCGGGCGGGACTGGGCACTGGTCATGAGCATCAGGGCCGGCGATCCGGCCAGACCCTTCTTGGCGACAGCCGCCCGGAGCGCGCGCGCGCAGCTCAGTCCATCCTCGCCGGGCATCCGCCAGTCGATCAGCACGGCGTCATAGGGTGTCGGCAAGGCCAGGCGTGCCGCCAGATGTTCCTGGGCCGCCGCGCTCGAATCCGCCAGGTCGACCCGCCAGCCGAGCGCGCGTGCCGTCTGCACCAGGGCGGCTCCGGCCGTGGCACAGTCCTCGACCACCAGCAATCGCAGCCGTCCCAGTTCGGCGGCCGGGTCCGGGGCGTTCGGGTCGCGTTGCAGCGCCAGGGTGAAGTAAAAGGCGCTGCCCTGTCCCAGCGTGCTCTCCAGCTCCAGCCGCCCTCCCATCATGTGAACGAGACGCTGACTGATGGCCAGCCCCAGCCCGGTGCCGCCAAAGCGGCGCCCGATGCTGTTGTCGGCCTGACTGAAGGCATTGAAGATGTTGGTTTGGTGCTCCGGGGCGATGCCGATGCCGGTGTCGCGTACCGTGAAGCGCAGATCCAGCCGATCCCCGTGCTCGGCCACCTGTTCCACGCGCAGCTCCACCTCGCCGCGCGCGGTGAACTTGATGGCATTGCCGAGCAGGTTGATCAGCACCTGTTGCAAGCGACCCGCGTCGCCGATCAGTCCCTCGATGCCTTCGCCCGGCGGGGTGAGGACGAGTTCCAGCGGTTTGTCGCCGGCCGCCGCCGTCATGATCCCGGCCAGGGTGTCGAGCAGCTCCGAGAGTTGGAAGGGCGTGGACTCGATCTCCAGATGTCCGGCCTCGATCTTGGAGAAGTCCAGGATGTCGTTGATCAGCCCCAGCAGCGCCTGGCCGGCGCCGTGGATCTTGCGCACCAGATCGGCGCTGGTCGGGTCCAGGGCACGCTGTTCGAGCAGATAGCAGAAACCCAGCACCGCGTTCATCGGGGTGCGGATCTCGTGGCTCATGTTGGCCAGAAAAGCGCTCTTGGCCAGATTCGAGGCGTTGGCCTGGTCTCGCGCTTCGCTCAGCGCCTGCTCGACCTGCTTGAGGGCCGTGATGTCGATGTGATAGCCGATCAGGCGCCGTGGCTCGCCGTCCGGCGTCCAGTCCACCACCAGTCCGGCGCAGATGACCCAGATCGTGCGCCCATCCTTGTGACGGTAGCGCACTTCGTTGTGGTAGGGCACGGAGCCGTGGCTGCGCACATGGCGCTCGTAGACTTCGAACACGCCTGGAAGATCCTCTGGGAAGATCAGCCGCTGCCAGCTTTCCGGCGTGTTGGGCAGCTCGTCGTCGGCATAGCCGAACATGCGCTTGAACGTCGGACTCAGATACTCGGTGCCCTCGGCGATGTTCCAGTCGAAGTACCCGGCGAAACTGGTGTCGAGCAGGGTTTGCAGGATCTTGAGCTCGCCGGCGAGCGCCGCGCGTTGCACGGCTTCCTTTTGATCCGTGATGTCGATCACGGCGCCGATGTAGCGGCGCGGCTGGTCCGAATCCGAGGCGATCGGCTGAGCGCGCGACAGCAGCCAGCGCGTCGGTTCGCCCGGTGGCCGCTTCACCCGCCATTCGACCTCGAATCCCGTTTCCTGCTCGACGGCCTCGCGGATGATCCGCTCGACGCGCTCGAGATCCTCCGGATGGACCGAGCCGCGCCAAGCCTGATAGGACGGCTCGCACTCGTCCTGTTTCAGACCATAGAGCTCCCAGTTGCGACCGGACCAGTAATTTCGGTCGCTGTCCAGATTCCATTCCCAGGTGCCGGCCTGAGCAGCGTCCAGGGCCAGCCGCAGACGCTGCTCGCTCTCGCGCAGGGCGCGCTCGGCGCGCTTGCGCTCCGTGATGTCCTCGACCGAGGCGAGCGTGAAACGTCCGCCGTCCATCGCGATGTTGCTCAGACCGATGGCGACATCGAACAGTGTGCCTTCCTTGCATCGTCCCTGGAGGTCGCGGGCATGATCCATGGCGCGTCCGCGCTCGGAGCCGGCCGCGAAGGCGGCGCGATCGATACGGTGTCGAATACGGCGTGACTCGGGCACCAGGATCTCCACCGGCTGACCGACGAGCTCACCTGGGCCGTAGCCGAACATGCGTTCGAGCGCCGGGTTGACCAGCACCATGCATCCGCTCTCGTCGGTCAGCAGCATCCCCTCGTTGGCCGACTCCCACACCTGACGGAAGCGCTGCTCACTGCCGGCATGGGCGCTCTCGGCGCGGTGCAGTTCGGAGATGTCGGAAAAGTTCAGGACGGCGCCGACCACCTGGCCGAATTCGTCGCGATAGGGGTCGATCTGCATCAGATAGTGGAAATCGCCCTGATGCACCCGCTCGATCACCGACTCGCCCTGGCTGACGACGCGCTCCAGACAGTCAGGCAGATAGGGGAGCGTGAGATGGCAGGGAATCCCGACGAGATGATTGCCGATGTCGTCGTCGACGATGCCGAAGATGCGCACCGCGAGCGCGTTGAAGCGCGTGATGCGTCCCTCCCGGTCGACCACGATCAGAGCGGTGCGGATGGAGTTCTGGATGTTGGCGAGCGTGGTGCTGAGTTCGGTCGATTCGTTGGTCTTCAGACGCAGCTCGTCGTTGAGTGTCGTCAGCTCCTCGTTGGAGGATTGCAGTTCCTCGTTGGCGGTCTGCAATTCCTCGGTGGAGACCTGAATCTCTTCCTGCAGCGACTGAAGTTCCTCGTGGGCGAGCTCCCGTTGGTCGAGGACGGATTGCAGATATTCGCGCGTCTCGGCCAGTTCCTGGCGCAGGCGCGTGATCTCGTCGTCTTCGCGCTCCGCGTCCAGGCTTGCCGCCTCGGTCTCCACGCCCCAGTGGTCTGGAGGCAATTCCTCGAAGACGATCAGGAACGCCTGGGTCAGTTGCTCGTTGGAGAGTCTGATACGGCGCGCCACCGGACGTATCCGCACCCGTTGATCGGCGATCCTGAGCCGCATGCCGATGCCGGGTAGGACATCGATCTGTTCTTGGAGCAGGCGATAGCCCAGCGACTTGAGTTCAGTGCGCAATTCGGGCAGACAGAGCGAGAAGATCGAGAAGTCGCTGGTATCGTCCGGCAGCGCGAAATAGCGTTTCGCGTGGCCGAAGAACTGCAATGGCTCGAAGTTGGTGTTGACCAGCACCGCCGAGAGGTCATAGGCCCGTACCAGTTCGTCCAGGGCCGCGTCGCGCAGCGGGTTCGGCGCCATCTGCGAGCGGCTCCTGGCCGACAGCCGATAGCCGAGCGGCATCGGCGGCTGGTAGCGGGCCAGTCGCGGTGGACGCGAGACGACGCTGTCGCGGCGCCGATAGAGCTTGTGCGGGGTGTCGATGGATTCGAAGAGGTTCGAGCTGGCGCCGACGGATTCGGACTGTCCGAGCAGCAGCAGTCCGGAGGGTCGCAGGGCGTAATGGAAGGTGGCGAAGAGTTCGGCCTGCTGTTCGGGACGGACATAGATCAGCAGGTTGCGACAACTGATCAGGTCCATGTTCAGGAACGGCGGGTGGGTGAGCAGATCATGGATGCAGAAGACGCACCGCTCGCGCAGGCTCTTGTCCAGGCGCCACAGACTGCCCTGCTGACTGAACCAGCGTTCGCGGCGCATGGCGGGGAGATGGCTCAGGGACTCGGCCGGGTAGAGTCCGGCACGCGCGGCGTCGAGCGCCTCCTGATCGAGATCGGTGGCGAAGACCCGCACCTCGAAGTCCTCCAGACGCTCGCCGAGGATCTCATGGAGCAGGATCAGGATCGAATAGGCTTCCTCGCCGCTGGCGCAGGCCGGAATCCAGACCCGGATCGTATCGCCCGCCGTTTTGTGCGCGAGCAGATGACGCAGGGCCTGTTCCAGGGCGCCGAAGGCTTCGGGGTCGCGAAAGAAACGCGAGACCGAGATCAGGAAACGGCGCTGGAGCTGACGCAACTGCTCGGGGTCGTCCTTGACATGCTCGAAATAGGCCTCCAGCGAATCGAAGCCCAGCGTCTGATAGTGCCGGGCCGTCTGGCGGCGCAGGGTGCCGTCCTTGTAGCGTCCGAGACTCAGGCCCGTGACCTGGGCGACGCGCGCGATGAGTTCGTCGAAGATCCGGTCAGTGGGTGTGCGCTCGCGCGGCTGCTCGCACAAAGTCTCGATCCGGTTGAGCCAGCGGACGATCTCCTGGGAGTCGCCGCACAGCGCCTCACCGCAGGCGGCGAGCGCGGCGTTCGGCATGGCCGGTGCGCTCGCCTCGGCGGGCGACTGGACGATCAGTTGACCGCCGGCGGCGAGGACGAGCGCGCCGCCCTCGCGTCCGTCCTGTCCTGTACCCGACAGGATCAGCCCGATGGCTCGTTCCCCACAGGTCTGTGCCACCGAACGAAACAGCCGGTCGATCGAGGGGGCGATCGGCGCGCTGGACTCCGGGTCGATCAACAACAGCCGACCGTCGCGGACCTCCAGATCCTGTCCGGCCGGACAGACGTAGAGATGGTCCGGCCGCAGGGGTTCGCCGGTAGCGGCGATCTCGATGGTGAGGTGGGTATGGGGGGCGAGGATCTCAGGGAGCCGCGTCTCCTCGTCGGGCGACAGGTGCTGAGCGAGCACATAGGCGCTCAGACCACGGCACTCGAGGTCTCCGATGATGGAGCGCAAGGCCAGCAGCCCACCCGACGAGCAGCCGATGGCGACCAGATAGTCAGGATCTGGTGTGCGGGGTGAAAAGCGAGAGCCGGACATGCCTGTCTCCTCACTGGACGACTGTCGATGTCAGCAAAGCGATCCGTGACCGCCTCCCTGTTTCAGGTCAAACTATAGACGGTCTCGATTGCAGGTGAGAGGCGTCGAGCCGGATGGCAATGCGTTTCGACGCTTCTTTTTGATTCAGGTCAGGACGCGCCTCAATGTTTGGCGATCGACGTTATTTTCATTGACCAATGTCATTGCTGTCGACCTGAATTCAATTCTTGACAAAATGCCCGAGTCAAAGCCGCCGCGCCATTCAGGTCGAAATCTGTGACGGCGTTCTCGATATCGAGCAAGGAATCCTGCAACGGCTCGCGCAGTTGTCGCAACAGATCTTCCGCCCGCCCGAGATCATGCTGTTCCAGCGCGTCGAGCAGCGCCTTCAGCCGCTCCAGCACGTCATCGGCGTGCATGGTCGAGGCGAATCGCTGTCGCGGTGTCTCCGAGCGTTGGGGCGCTGAGTCGGCGATCGCGTCGCGCGTCGCGTCGAAGCCGGCGTGCAGATCGGGCAGGATGTCCAGGGCCGCCGCCGTTTCGCCGGCGATCAGGTGCGACTCCAGTCGCCGGGCCAGCGCGGCCAGACGCGGCAGCGCCAGATTGCCGGCGGCACCGGCCAGCTTGTGGGCCAGTGCCGCCGCCGCCTTGAAGTCGCCTTGCCGACACAGGGTCGCCAGGGTGTCACCCGTGTCCGCGTACTGGACCCCGAACTTCTCCAGGTAGGTCTGGTAGACCTCGGTACGGCCCCATTGCTTGATGCCCGCCGCTCGATCGAGGATGGGAGGCGCGGGATCGGCTGGATCGGACGCCGGTTCCGAAGACGCCGGCACCTGGATGTCTCCCGATGAGACGACCCCACCGGACGGGCGAATGTGACGCTCGATCAGACTCTGGAGCTGCTCGGTCTCGAAGGGCTTGGCGATGAAATCGTCCATGCCGGCCTCGCGGGCTTTTTTGCAAAACGCCTGAAAGTCGCCGGCGGTCGAGGCGATGATCGGAAGCCCTTGACCATACGGCCGGGTGCGGATCAGGCGTGTCGCCGTGTAACCGTCCATGTTGGGCATCTGTACGTCCATCAGCACCAGATCCACATCGCGATGGTGGGCGTCCAGCCAGTCCAGTGCTTCCTGACCGTCAACGGCGAGAACGACGCTCGCGCCCATGCCTTCCAGCACATACTGCATCAGATCACGGTTGATCTCGGTGTCGTCGACCACCAGCACCCGCACGCCGCGCAGTCGCGGTGCCGCGTCCTCCGACGGTTGTGCCGCCGTCACCCCGGACAGCGCGCGCGGATCGCGCCGGAACGGCAGCTCGAACCAGAATTCGCTACCCCGGCCCAGCTCGCTCGTCACCTGGAGCCGGCCGCCCATCGCGTGCACCAGTTGCTGGCTGATGGCCAACCCCAGGCCGGTGCCGCCGAAACGACGGCTGATGGAGCCGTCGGCCTGATTGAAGGCCGAAAAGATCGCGGCCTGCTGCGCGGGGGCGATGCCGATTCCGCTGTCACGCACCGAGAAACGCAGGCGCACTTCCCGCATGTCTTCGGATTCCAGATCGACCCGGATCTCCACCCGGCCCTGTTCGGTGAACTTGACGGCATTGGCCAGCAGTTTGAGCAACACCTGCTTGAGGCGTCGCTCGTCGCCGATCAGGTCGTTCACCTCGGGCAGTGGCGCGATCTCCAGCTCCAGGCCCTTGCGTCCGGCCTCCGTCTCCATGATGGCGGCGAGATCCTCCAGGACGCGTCGCAGATCGAAGGGGGAGGCGGCGATTTCGAGCCGGTTGGCCTCGATCCTGGAGAAATCGAGGATATCCTCGATCAAGTTCAGCAGCAGGGCTCCGGACACCTGGATCTTGCGCACCAGATCATGGCTCTCAGCGTCCAGCCGACGCCGGTAGAGCAGATTGCAGAATCCCAGCACGGCATTCATGGGCGTGCGGATCTCGTGACTCATGGTGGCCAGAAAGACGCTCTTGGCCTGGTTGGCGGCCTCGGCCTGCTCGCGGGCGGCCATGAGTTCGGCGGTGCGCTCCGCCACCAGATCCTCCAGATGGTCGCGATGATTTTGCAACTCCTGCTCGGTGAGCTTGAGTGCGGTGATGTCGCGGCCGATGCCCAGCACGCCGATCAATGTCCCGGCCGAATCGCGGATGGGTGTCTTGACGACCTGGATCAGCTCGCGATGACCGTCGCTCGCAAACGCCAGGACTTCCTCGTTGACATGCGGACCACCGGCCGCGATCGCATTCTGATCGTTGGCGCGGAAGAGATCGGCTTGCGCCCGATCGACGAAGTCGTAATCGGTCTTGCCGACGATCTCGGCTTCCGGGAGGCCGAGTAACGATTCGAAACGCGGGTTGCAGCCCAGGAACACACCGTTGGGGTCTTTCAACCACACCAGATCGGGGATGGCGCGAAACAGCGTCTGGAGTAGCGTCTGGCTCTCGCGCAGGGCGTTTTCCGCCTCAGTGCGCGCGGCGAGCATCAGATGCTGCTGACGGATCGCCACGGCCAGGATGGCGATGATCAGGAGCAGGGAGAGGGCCGAGCCGCCCAGGGTCAGCGCGAAGTTGTGATCGCTCTGGCGGTCCAGTCGGGTCAGCGTGTTGCGTACCGCTATGTCCAACTGCTCGGCCTGACGCTCCAGCTCAGCGTAGAGGATGCGCAGTTGCACCAGGGTGCGCGGCTTGGCGGGGTCGTCAGGATTCCAGTCGATGAGTCGCCGCTCGAACTCCAGAACGTTGCGCCGGAACGGCTCTGCGGCGGCCATATCGAGCCACCCTGGTACATCGAGCGCCTGTTCGAAGGACTGGATCGCCTGCCTCAACAGGCCCAGGGCGCTGTCGCGACTGAAGGGCGCGTCAGGTGTGTCGGCGAGATTCCAGTGGAGAAAGCCCTCGGCCAGATCAAGCCGCGCCTGACGGATCTCGTCGAGAGAGTCGGTCGTGGCTTCCAGCACGGCGCGCTGCTGAAAATGCTGCCAGAACAGCAGGGAACAGACCCCGGCCGCCAGCACAATGGCCAGGCTCAACCCGAATCTCAGCCTGAACGCGAAGGGTGGCTGGCTGGAGTGCGTGTGTTCAGTCATGCGTAGACCCATGAGCAACCGGCCGTGGAACCTCGGCAGGACTGAAGCCGAAGCGCCTCAGCAGTGCCTGATGTTCGGCACCGCCGATATAGTCGCGCGCCGCTTCATCCCAGGCTTGGGCGAGCCGTTGATCGATCAAGCGAAAGGCAAAGGCGCCGATGCCATAGTCCGCGCCGGCGAATGTCGACTGTTTATCCGGCACCTGGACCAGTTCCGCACCGGCGAGTGGGGCCTGTTCCAGGCGCCAGCGTAGCGTGGGCGACGACAGCGCCAGGGCGTCGGCCAGTCCGGATTCGACGGCCCTGTAGCCGGTGAGGGCGTCGGGAACCTGTACCAGCCGCTCGTCCGCCAGCCCCACCCGGTGCAGCAGGGCTTGCTCCACCGAGCCGGCGATGACCGCAGCACGCAACTCGGGCTGACCGAGCAGATCCTCGCAGGCACGCAGTCCGTATGGATTGCCCTTGGCCACCAGCAGGGCCGGACGCACCCGGAAGGTCGGTCGGGAGAAGCGAACCTGCCGCGCGCGTTCGGCGTTGACGAAGAGTCCGGCGGCGATGACGTCGATCCGTCCCGTTTGCAGCGCGGGGATCAGTTCGCTGAAGGCCATCTGCGACCAGACGATGTGCTCGATGCCGAGTCGGGCGACGAGGATCTTGGCGACCTCGGGCGACTCGCCCGTCACCTCGCCACCGGGTGTGACGAAGGCATAGGGCGGCTCGACCGCATAGCCGATACGGATCACGCCCTCGGCACGGACGCGGGCCAGGGTGTCATCCGGCTCCGGGCCAAGGCTGAACGATAGGATCGCCGCACCGGCCAGCGCGAGTGGAGCGAGAATCAGGGTCCATGGACGGATGTTCATCAGTTTTGGCGAAAAGCCCCACTCAGCCGACGATGGCCATGGCGGATTTTAGCAGCCGGGATCGCCTACAGCGCATTGGCCCAGCGATATGATGCGTTCGATCGACCAGGCGTTTGTGTCGCAGCGCTGTATGCTCAACGCGCCAGATGAATGGACAATGTCGCCGCGAGCGCGTGCACGGCCTCCATGCCGGCTTTGGCATCGAACGCCTCGGCCGCTTCGCGTAGCGGGGCGAGGCGTTCGCTGGACAGGTGAGCCGCGAGCGCCTCCAGGGCCGGTCCGGCCGCCGGGGGATCGAATCGTTCGAAGGCGCTCAGGGCCTCGCGCAGCCGGATTTCGATCTGTGCGTGAGGCGGTTCCATGGACGTTTCAGGTCGAACCTCGGGCGGAATGGTCATGGCGGCGGTGGTGTCCGGCGCATAGCGGGCGATGGACTCCAAGGCTGTCGTAATGGCGTCGCGTAGCGCCTCTACCGAGATGGTCAGCCCCGCCGCCAGTCGGTGTTCCAGGACATCGGCCTGATTGGCGACTTCAGTCAGGCCCATATTGCCCGCCGCGCCCTTGAGCTTGTGGGCGAGTCGTTGCGCCGCCTCGGGTTCGGCGTCGGCGATGGCCTGGGCGCTGTCGGCATAGTCGCGCCCGAAGCGGCGCAGGTACTGGCGATAGAGGTCCGGCTCCCGCCAGATGGCCAGTCCCCGGTCGATGGCGATACCGGGCAGGTCCGGGTGCGGTGCGACTGACGGGGCGGGCCGTGTTTCATGTGCGCTGTCTGCCGGCTTGTCCGCCGCGTGGTGCGCATCAGTCGGCGGTGTCACCAGCGACAGGATCAGTGCCACGGTCTCGGCGACGTCGAACGGCTTGGACAAAAAGGCATCCATGCCCGCTTCCAGCGCCGCGCTCTGCTGATCGCCCACCGTATCCGCCGTCAGCGCGACGATGGGGAGTCGCGGCAGGCTGGGCGTCTCGCGGATCAGGCGTGTGGCGGCGCGCCCATCCATGACCGGCATCTGCACATCCATCAGCACCAGATCCACCGCGTCCGGATGGGCGATCAGCCAGTCCACGGCCTCGCGTCCATCGTTGGCCAGGTACACCTCGGCGCCCTCGTCGCTGAAGATGCGCTGGGCCACGTCGCGATTGATGTCGCTGTCATCGACCACCAGCAGGCGCAGACCCGCCAGTCGGGGCGCGTTGTTTGGCTTCGGATCGGTGAGCGGCTGGACGCCCAAACGCTGTCGGCGCGCCTGGATCACGGCGTCATGGAGTGACGAGGGCGTCAGCGGCTTCGACAGAACCATGTCGAACCCTGCTGCGCCCGGCGTTTCCGGCTCCGGCTCCGGTTCGCGCGGCGCACAGGTCAGCCGGAACAGCAGGGGCTGGGCCGCGTTCGGAAGGGCCTGACGGATCGCGGAGGCGATAGCCGGCCCATCCAGTTCGGGCGGGCGATGATCCAGCAGCACGAGTGCACCCGGTCCCTGCCAGGTGCTGTCGCGCTGCACGAGGTTGAGTGCCTGATGCCCGGATGCCACCTGGGTCGCGGACCATTTCAACGCCGTGACCGTGGCCGCGAGCGCCTCGCTCACGAGCGGATCGTCCTCGACGATCAGCACCCGCATCCTGGCCGTCCCAGTCAGATGGCTGGAGGCGGTGTCCAGTACCTCGAAGCGCAGCTCGAACCTGAAGGTGCTGCCCTCGCCGGGACGGCTGTCGAGTTCCAGGCGCCCGCCCATGAGTTCCACCAGACGCCGCGAGATGACCAGTCCGAGACCGGAACCGCCGAAGCGGCGCGTGGTGGACGCATCGGCCTGAGCGAAGGGCTGGAACAACCGTGACTGCGTGGCCTCGTCGATGCCGATGCCCGTGTCCCGAACCGAGAAGCGGACCCGGATCTCGGAGGCGGTGCGTTCGAGCAGGTCGACCCCGACCTCGACGCTTCCGGAGGCGGTGAACTTGACGGCATTGCTGGTGAGGTTGATCAGCACCTGGCTGAGACGCAGCGCATCGCCGAGCAGGGTGCAGTCGAGGCAGTCCGGCGGTCGGATGACGAGTTCGAGCGGTTTGTCGCCAGCGGTGACGGTCATGATGGTGGCCAGGCCGTCGAGCACCTCGTCGAGCTGGAAGGGCGCGCGCTCGATCTCGATATGGCCCGACTCGATCTTGGAGAAGTCGAGGATGTCGTTGAGGATGCCCAGCAGATTGCGTCCGGCCAGATGGATCTTGCGCGTCAGTTCGTGCGCCGCATCCGGCAAATCCATGCGCTCCAACAGGTAGGCCAGTCCGAGCACCGCATTCATCGGCGTGCGGATCTCGTGGCTCATGTTGGCCAGGAACTCGCTCTTGGCGCGTGCCAGCCGCTCGGCTTCGGCGCGTGCCGCCGTGAGTTCGGCGGTACGCTCCGCGACCAGCTCCTCCAGATGCCGACGGTGCAGCGCCAGCTCCGCTTCCGCACGCTTGAGTTGGGTGATGTCGCGCCCGATGCCGAGCACCCCGATCAGGGTGCCGCGCGTGTCATAGACGGGCGCCTTGATCACCTGCACCAGCTCGCGATGACCATCGCCGGCAAAGGTCAGCTCCTCCTCGTTGCTCCGAGGACCGCCGGCGGCGATGGCGGCGAGATCATTGGTGCGGAAGAAGTCTGCCAGCGTGCGCGGTACGAAATCGTAGTCGGTCTTGCCAATGATCTGTGACTCGGAGGCGCCATATAGTCTTTCGAAGCGGGCGTTGCAGGTCAGGTAGACACCTTGGGTATCCTTCAGCCACACCAGGTCGGGAATACTGCGGATCAGGGTGCGCAGTAGCTCCCGATTGTCCTGCAAGCGCTGTTGACTCGCGCGCAAGGCCAGCTCGGTCTCCTTGAGCTCCGTGACGTCTTCGGTCAGGAGCGTGATCCCGCCAACCTGATCATCGGCCATCCGCCAGGGATGCACTTCCAAACGCTTCCAGCGCAGGCGGCCGTCGGCGCATTCGACGTGCTCTGCCTCAAATTTGACCACCTCGCCGGCGAGTCCGCGCGCATGGGCCGCTTTCCAGTGCTCAGGGAGATTGGGACAGACGCTGTCATACCGTTGGCCAATGAGGTTGTGTTCGAGCATCCCGATATCTTGCAGCCACTGCCGGCTGACGATCAGATAGCGCATCTCACGATCGAGCATGGCCAGCGAGGCCGGCGTGCAGTCGATGAGGATTTGCAGCAGCTCCTCGTTTTCACGCAGCTGTTCGAGCGCGTTGAGCCGTTCGGTCTGGGCTTCCTGGGTTGCGGCGACCAAGGCGAGCTGGTGGCGCTGTCGCAACACGCGCGCCCCGGATATGACGCTGATGCTCATCAGCACCCCAACCAGTGCAATGAGCACGATCTCAAGCGCCACGGACGCCCAGATTTCGGCCAGATCCAGTTTGGCGACCACGAACCAGTCGGTTCCGGCGACGGCTTGCGCCACGCCCAGACCGAGAACCCCCCGATAGTCGTATCCCACCGTCAACTCGCCCAATGGGAATTCGCCGCGCACCTGTCGCGCCGCCTGCAAGCGGTCGCTGGTCAGCGGCAGACGAAACCGCAGTGCCGCGTCCGGCTGATGACGCAAGGGACAGAGATACAGCACCTGATCGCCATCGCGCCGGAAGAGAAAGCTCTCGCCGCTCTGGCTGAAGTCGTGCTGGCCATTGACGGTCGGACACAGCCGATCCTCGAAGTTGGCGTTCAGAACCACCAGTGGCGTGTGTTCTTCATCCGTCTCAAGCGGTACCACATAATCCAGATGCGTTTGGCCGCTATCATCGAGATAGGGGCCGATTCGCTGAACGTGGCGACTCTGGTTGGCATCCCGCAAACCTTGCAGCAGCTCGGGCGAGGTGTGTGTGTGGCTGTCCGGTGTATTCCAGACAAGCCGATCATTGTGATCGTAGAGATAGATCGCCTGAAAACCGCGCGCGATGAGCAAGGGGCCCAGCCGTGCCCACATGCGCTCTGCCGCGTCGCGGTCGCCCTGAAGCCAGTGCTGATAATGATTGCGCAGGCTGGGGCTGAAACGTATCACCTCGGCGTCGCTCTGGCGTTCGAGCAGCCAATCGGCGATCTGTCGCGCATGTAAATCGGCCATCGCCTCAAGGCGAATACCCTCGCGCGTCTGCCGTTCTTCCAGGACATAGAGGATGCCGAACACGCAGAGCGCGATGATGGCGAGGACGACCAGGAACTCGGTTGCTCGGGCGTACCGGCCAGGACGTGGAAGCGTGATCGAGGCGTTCATGCGGTTTGCCTCATGGCATTGAGTCCTGGGGCGAGGTGGACGCGGCGGATCGAATTCCGACCTTCCGATGTGAAAATCCGAAGCACAGAAATCGGGTAGCGCCCTATTTTTGTCAAGGACTCCGGATTCCACTTGGCAGTCTAACTCTCGTCTGGCTGTGTTGCCGGCATCGGCCATCGTTTTTGAACGCGTCGACGCTGACCAGAACGGATTGGGGTGCCGAACTCGGCGAGACGCGGATCTATTACGGCCGTGCCGATGAGGAGTGCGCGAAGAAGAACGGGAAGCCCGCCGCCATCAAGGCGACTCAGGCCGCCGCCGTGCTGGCGCGGCGTGCCGGCTGCGTGGCTTCTGAGAGCGGCGAGGCGAGTCTGAAGGGCGGAAACGAGCTGATCGAGGATGCGGTGAGCGGCCGGGTCGGTCTGGACGCGCGACCGGAGGCGGCCCGGCCCCTGTGCGCGAACAGGCCGCCGAGAAGCGGCTGAGCTACGATGAGGCGGCGTCCGGCTATCGAAGTCGAGCGGGCCATGGATGACGTCCCATTCAATGGTTTGCCGCTCGGGCCGCCTCTTCGCGTGTGTAGAAGCGATCCTCGTGCACGAAGCCCGAGACGACCTCGGCGACGACCGCCACCACATGGCCGGCGTTGTCACGTGCCCGCACCCAGGACTCGGGCAGTCCGTCGAGCACATGGATCGGCGCCGGCGTTCCGTCACTGAAGCGCGACAGCACGCACTCGCCACTGCGCCGATTCAGATAACCGGGGCGGAAGCCGAGACCGGCATTGTTCCGGCTGACACCAGAGGTATTGGCATAGAGCCGGTTTTCGTGACGCAGCGTCATGTCGTTCAGGACACCGCGCATCCGCCGTTCGCGCTCCTGGCGTTCTTGGCCGGCGACCTGTTGTTGGAGACGTTCATCGTGGTCGTTCATCAGTTCCTCCGCGAGAAACCCCGTCTTTCAGGGCGGGGAGGGATAGCGGCTGCGACAGTGCCGCCGCCGAAATGGGTGCAGGCTTTCCACCTGCCGGGCCGCGAGGCTCTGCCCGTAAGGGCCTGGTGACGGGGCCACGTCTCACGACGTGGCCCGCTCCCCTCGACCATGTTATCCGTGGGTTTTCGCACCCTTTCGGGTCCATCCCTGGAGGCGGCACTGGCTTCGTACCCCGTAGACCTGTTTAACCGCCTGCCGCAGTGTCCGGGACTGAGGAAGCATCCCGGAGTGCCTATTACACCGACTCGCGTCGGATTCCACGGTAACGCTGCCCCTCTCGGGGCGTGGTCTGGTCAACGTCGGAGCTTGCTTTCACAAGCTCCCGCCTTCAGGCGGGGGTCGTTGACGGCTCACCTCGATTGGCGAGTGCGTTCTCTGTGCAAATCAGAAGGCATCGCGCGTGCCAGCCTGTCGGTTTCGTTCGGCGTCGGCTCCAGGCTCGGGGCCGGAAGAGGCTCCTGCGCCGCGCGATCTCGTATCAGGTTATCGGCAGATCCCGGCGTTCCAAGACCCGTCGGAGGACGAAACTGGAATGCACGCCCGCCACACCTTCCAACCGTGTGATCTTGTTCAACAAAAAATCCTGATAGGCCTCCATGTCGCGCACCACGACCTTGAGCTGATAGTCAGCGTCCCGTCCCGTGATGAGCAGGCATTCGAGCACTTCCGGCATATCCTTGACGGCGGCGTCGAAGCGCTCGAAGCGCTCGGGCGTGTGGCGGTCCATGGAGATGCTCAGGATCACCATGAGACTCAGGTCGAGTTTCTTCGCATCGAGTTCGGCGTGATAGCCGGTGATGAATCCGGCTTCTTCCAGCGCGCGAACGCGCCGCAGACAGGGCGAGGGCGAGAGTCCGATGCGTTCGGCCAGATCTTGGTTGCTGAGGCGTCCGTCGCGTTGCAGTTCGACGAGGATCTGACGGTCGTAGCGGTCGAGTTTCATGTGCATGTCTCGATGACGGCGTTCGGGCTGTCAGGGTTTGACAGAAGGGTGTCAGGATTTATCAGGGCAAAGCATTTTGGCAGGATATTGCGCAAAAAGCCTATTTCGCTGCCATCTTCGCAATCGAATGCCGGTTGGTTTGGGATAGTCTAATCACCGTCGACTCACCGGTCGACCTCCCGGTAAAGGCCCACAAGGCCCGCACCACCCCGGCTCGGTCCAACCCGGACCAGGAGCCAAGCGCCCGATCCGCGACCCGGAGACCGGCCAAGACCCTATATCGATACGACACCGACCGCACAGGAGACATCCCATGAGCCGCTTCGACCACCGACGTTACCGCCCTGGCCCGGTGGTGAACCTGCCCAACCGCCAGTGGCCCAATCGAACCATCCGCGAGGCTCCGATCTGGGCCAGCGTCGATCTGCGCGACGGCAATCAGGCGCTGCACGAGCCGATGAACGTCGAGCAGAAGCGGCGTCTCTGGGATCTGCTGGTGCGGCTCGGATTCAAGGAGATCGAGGTCGGTTTTCCCGCTGCCAGCCAGCCCGATTACGACTTCGTGCGCTGGTTGATCGAAGAGGATCGCATCCCCGAGGACGTGACCATCCAGGTCTTGGTCCAGGCGCGCGAGGATCTGATTCGCCGCACCTATGAGGCGCTCGCCGGCGTGCGTCAGGCGATCGTCCATGTCTACAACTCCACCTCGCCCGTGCAGCGCGACTGGGTGTTCGGCCAGGACCGCGAGGGCGTGAAGGCGATCGCGCGTCAGGGCGCAGAGTGGGTGGCGCAGGGCGCGCGCGATTATCCCGAGACGCGCTGGACCTTCCAGTACTCGCCCGAGAGCTACACCGCGACCGAGCCGGACTATGCCATCGAGGTCTGCGAGGCGGTGCTCGACGTCTGGCAGCCGACGCCTGAGCGGCCCTGCATCATCAATCTGCCGGCCACGGTCGAGGTGTCGAGTCCGAACGTCTTCGCCGATCAGGTCGAACATTTCGCCAACCACATCAGCCGGCGCGACGCGATCGTGCTCTCGGTGCACACCCACAACGATCGGGGCGGGGCGGTGGCGGCGGCCGAGCTGGCCTTGCTGGCCGGTGCCGACCGGGTCGAGGGCACCCTGCTCGGCAATGGCGAGCGCACCGGCAACGCCGATCTCCTGACCCTGGCGATGAATCTCTACAGCCAGGGCATCGATCCGAAGCTCGACCTCAGCCGCCCGGACGAGATCGTCGCCGTCTGCACCGAATGCACCGGCCTGCCGGTCCATCCGCGTCATCCCTGGGTCGGCGAGCTGGTCTACATGGCTTATTCGGGCAGCCATCAGGACGCCATCCGCAAGTGTCTGTCACGCCAGACGCCGGATGCGCCCTGGAACGTGGCCTATCTGCCGATCGACCCGGCCGATCTGGGACGCAACTATCAGGCGGTGATCCGCGTCAACAGCCAGTCGGGCAAGGGCGGCGTGGCCTTCGTGCTGGAGCAGGAGTTCGGTCTGAGTCTGCCGCGCTGGTTGCAGGTCGAGCTGGCGGCGCTGGTCCAGCGCGAGAGCGAGACGCGCGGCGGGGTGTTGGACGCGGCGCAGATTCGCGCCATCTTCGAGCGGCACTTCATCGTCGATCAGGCGCCGCATCGGTTGCTCGGCTATCGGCTCGACCGCAATGGGCACGACGTCATCGAGGCGCGGATCGGCACCCCGGACGGTGAACGGATGCTGCACGGCCAAGGGCAGGGCGCGATGGCGGCCTTCGTGGATGCCTGGACGCGCTGGAGCGGCCGGAGCCTCTCGGTGCTGGACTACCAGGAGCACGCCATCGGCGAGGGCACGGATGCCGAAGCGGCGGCCTATGTCCGGGTCGAGATCGACGGGCAGGCCATCACCGGCGCGGCGATCGACCGCGATACCGTGGCCGCCTCATTGAGAGCCTTGCTCTCAGCGCTGAATCGTCGTTAGAGTGTGATCCTACAACCCGTCCGCGCCACGGAATCCGTGATCGGCGGTTCCGTGGCGCCGGTGTCATCCCGCTGGAGTGCGCCGGATACGCACCCCCATGGCTTGACGGCACGGTTTGACGGATTTCCACCCTCTCGCTTCGGATGCGCTGTTGCATGATCAAGAAGATCGACGTCGCCGACCTGCGTGTCGGCATGTATGTCCACGACCTCAACTGCGGTTGGCTGGATCACAGCTTTTTGCGCAGTCGGTTCCAGATCAAGTCCGAATCCAACATCGACCGCATCCGGCGTCTGGGTGTCCAGGAACTCTATATCGACACCGACAGGGGCGACGATCTGTCCGAGGCGCCGACCGAGGGCGAGGTCGTCGAACGGCTCGAACAGGAACTGGTCGAGGTCGGCGAGCAGGAGCACGTCCTGCCGCAACCGGTCTCGCTGGCCGAGGAGCGGGTGCAGGCCCGGCGCATCCACAACGAAGCGCTCCAGGTCATCAACGGACTCATGCGCGATGCCCGGCTCGGACTCCCGATCACGCTGGAACAGGTGCGCAACACCATCGGCGAGATGGTCGGCTCGATCTTCCGCAATCAGAACGCGCTCATGGCACTGGCGCGTATCCGCCATACCGACCGCTATACCTTCGAGCACTCGGTCAATGTCTCGGTACTCATGGTCTCGTTCGCGCGCGAACTGAACCTGGAGCCAGGCGTGATCGAGGAGATCGGGATCGGTGCCCTGCTGCACGACATCGGCAAGACCCAGGTGCCGGACGCGATCCTGAACAAACCCGGACGGCTCTCGGACGAGGAATTCGCGATCATGCGCAGCCATGCCGCCCACAGCCGCGACATACTCGCCGCCATTCCGGGGTTTTCGCCGACGGCGCTCGCGGTCGCCGCCGAGCATCACGAGCGTTTCGACGCCACCGGCTATCCCGACGGCAAGGGCGGCGAGTCGATCTCGCTCTATGGCCGGATGGCGGCCATCGTCGACGTCTATGACGCCATCACCTCGGATCGCGTCTATCACAAGGGCATGGAGCCGCATCAGGCGTTGCGCAAACTGCTCGAATGGGGCCGCTTTCATTTCGATCCGCAACTGGTGCGTCAATTCATCCGCTGTGTCGGTATCTATCCGGTCGGCAGTCTGGTGCGGCTGGAGAGCAACCGGCTCGGCGTGGTGCTGGAAAACGGTCGCGAAGGACTCATGGAACCCATCGTGCGCGTGGTGATGGATGCGCGCTGGCGGCGCTTTCTGCCGGTCGAGGACGTGGATCTGTCGCGCAGGGTCCGAGGTCGGCCGGATCAGATTCTCGGCGCCGAGGCGCCCGAACAGTGGGGGATCGATTGCGAGGAGGTGCTGCGCCTGCCCTGCTGACGCGCCGAGGCCCGCGTGCAGCGGGCCTCGGTGTCTGCTCGATCGTCGTGATCGCTGTTCTTCAGCCCGTCCTCGCGGTGAGGGCCGAGTCCTGGGGCACGACGCTCAGGACGTTACTCATGATGCGCGGGATGCGGCGGAGGATCTCGGGATGATCGCTCAGGACCACGACCCGCGCGCCGATGTGCTGGAGTCGTTCGTTGAGCATCCAAAGCAGCGCCAGACCGGAGTCGAAGACCCGATCCAGGGAGGTCAGATCCATGATGCAGGTCTGAAGGTTGGCGGGGATCGCGGCGAACACGCGGCAGACTTCGTCGGTGATCGTCAGATCCAGGTTGCCATGGAAGGAGAGGTCGAGCCTGTCCTCGCTTGGGATGAACGATGTTGTCAACGGCATAGTAACCATCCTCCAGTGATGTGCCGCAAGCCGGTCAGGGTTTACGGCAACGGGTTGGGTCTCTTATGAGCACTCGGGACGCCCTGACGACCGGCCGGCGCTGATTATGGACCCATTGATCAGTGTTTGGCCAGTGTCCCGTCAGGTGATCCCGCGGCTCTCGAGGGCCGAGCAGGAGGGTCTTTGCGTGCAAGCCCACCATTAACATGGGTTTCGGGTCTGCGAGGAATCCGTATGACTACTCAAGTGCAGTCGTTTCCACGACAGGACCCGGAGCGACGACCTGCGGTTCGACCGCGAATCGGGCGCGGCGTTCAGCGTGTCCAATCGAGCATCTCGCTGGCATGGTCGCGGGTACGCGCGGTGATCTCGGTGCCGCCGAGCATTCGGGCGATCTCGTCGACGCGCGCGCGGTCGTCGAGCGGTTCGATGCGGGTGAAGGTCTGGCCGTCGATGGTCTCCTTGCGCACGCGCAACTGATGGTGGGCCTGGGCGGCGACTTGGGGCAGGTGGGTGACGCACAGCACCTGACGCGACTCGCCGAGCCGGCGCAGCAGCCGCCCGACGATCTCGGCCACGCCGCCGCCGATCCCGACATCCACCTCGTCGAAGACCAGCGTCGGCACCCGCCCGCATTCGGCGGTGGCGACCTGGATGGCGAGACTGATGCGCGAGAGTTCGCCGCCGGAGGCGACCCTGGTCAGCGGCTGTAGCGGCTGACCGGGATTGGCGCTGACCAACATCTCGACGCGCTCCAGTCCATTGGCGCTCGCGCGCTCCTCGGGCAGCGGGTCGAGCTGAAGGCTGAACTGACCGCCGTTCATGCCGAGCTGCTGCATCGAGCGCGTGACCGTGGTCGAGAGACGCTCGGCGGCGACTTGGCGTGTGCGTGTGAGTTTGGCGGCGGCGGAGAGGAAGTCGCGCCAGACCCGTTCGCGGCGTTCGCGCAGATCGCCGAGCGTGACATCGGACTGTTCGAGCGCTTCCAGCTCGGCGCGGCGCTGGTCGAGCAGCTCGGGCAGTTCGGTCGGCTTGACGCGGTACTTGCGCGACAGGTCGTGGAGCTGGCTGAGACGGATTTCGACCTCCTGGAGCGCGGCCGGGTCCAGATCCAGCCCGTCGAGGTAGCGGCGCAGTCCGGCCGCCGCTTCGCCGGCATGGATGGCGGCCGTCTCCAGCAGGTCGCGGCTCTCGGCCAGTGCCGGATCGATGCCGGCCAGTTCCTCGATCTCGCGCGTGGCACCGCGCAACTGATCGTCGATCGCCGGCTCTCCATCCGCGAGCAGGATTAGCAGGCGCCCAACCGTCTCCTGAAGCCGTCCGATGTGACTCAGACGACGCTGTTCCTGATCCAGCGACTCGATCGCTTCGACCGTCAGCCCGAGCGCCGAGAGTTCATCGACCTGGAAGCGCAGCAGATCCAGCCGCGCGGCGCGATCGGCACTGGCCGCTTCGAGCGCCTGGAGCCGCTGATCGAGGTCGCGGAAGGTGCGAAAAGTCGTCGCGACCGCCGCGACCTGATCGCCATGCCCGCCATAGGCGTCGAGCAGCTCGCGCTGGGCATTGGCGCGCAGCAGCGATTGATGCGCGTGCTGGCCGTGAATATCCACCAGCCGTTCGCCCAGATCACGCAACTGGGCGCCCGTGGCCGCGCGCCCGTTGATGAAAGCGCGCGAGCGCCCTTCGCGCACGATCAGCCGCCGCACCACGCAGGCGTTGTCATCGTCCAGGCCCTGCTCGACCAGCCAGTCGCGCGCATCCGGGGCGTGATCGAGATCGATCTCGGCCAGGATCTCGGCGCGTTCGCGTCCGGCGCGGATCAGGCTCGCGTCGGCCTTGTCGCCGAGCACCAGACCGAGCGCCTCGATCAGGATCGACTTGCCGGCGCCCGTCTCGCCGGTGAGCGCGGTCATGCCGGCATGGCATTCGAGTTCGAGATGACTGACGATGGCCAGATCCCGGACCTGGAGATAAGTCAGCATGGCGGAGTCCGTGTGATGTGATGCCCGCCCCAGTGGAGCTTGGCGCGGAGGATCTGATAGTGATCGTGTCCCTTGGGATGGATCAGATGCGCCGCGTGCGGATGGCGCGCGATACGCACCCGCGCTTCAGGCGGCAGCCGCAGATCGGTCTGGCCGTCGCAGGTGACCTGCACATGACCCTGCTCCGAGCCGCGCACCCGAACCTCGATCGAACGCCCGCCCGGCACCACCAGCGGGCGGTTGCTGAGATCGTGCGGACAGATGGGCACCAGGAGGATCGCGTCCAGCGCTGGATCGACCAGCGGTCCGCCGCCCGAGAGCGCATAGGCGGTCGAGCCGGTCGGGGTCGAGACGATGAGTCCGTCGGAGCGCTGGGCGCTGACGAAGACGCCGTCGATCCAGATCTCCAGCTCGATCATGCGCGCCGTGCCCCACTTGTGGATGGTCACGTCGTTGAGTGCGGCCTCGGGTTCGCCGGTGTCCTGGTCGGTGACGATCCGGGCATCGAGCATGGAGCGCCGATCCGAGTCGAACTCGCCGGCCAGGACGCGGTCCAGTGCCGATTCGATGTGATCGGGCGAGACGTCGACCAGGAAGCCCAGCCGCCCGAGATTGATGCCGAGCAGCGGCACGTCGTGCGGCGCCATGACGCGCGCGGCGTGCAGCAGGGTGCCGTCGCCGCCGACCACGACGATCAGGTCACAGACCGCACCGAGCCGAGCCGGCGCCAGCGCCTCGCCGACCGGGGCGCCGAGCAGATGGGCGCTCTCGGCCTCCAGCCGCACCTCGATGGCGCGCGCGCGCAGATGTTCGCGCAGGCGCACGAGGGTTCCGCGAACCCGCTCGGGGTCGCCCTGCTTGGCGATGAGGCCGAGCGTCTGGAAAGCGGGCATAGGTTCAACCGCGTCTGTGGGTGGATGAAAAGGTGTCCTGTCGGACGACGTCGCGGATTCTAGCAATGGCTCCAGCCGTTTTCGATGACCGGATCGCTGTGCGCCCAAGTGTGTCCCAACCTTGACAGCTTGAGTAGGAATCCCTAAATTGCGTGTTAGCACTCTAGCTCAGTGAGTGCTAAACGTCATTCACGCATGCGGTTCTGACAGCATCCAACAGGAACATCGTGGGCACCGGGAAACGCACATCCGCCGGCGACAGGCTCCAGACCTCCGAGGGTCAGGTCAGCGAGCGCGCGCAGCATTTCCTCAAGGCGCTCGTCGAGCGCTATATCCGCGAAGGCCAGCCGGTCGGCTCGCGCACCCTGGCCAAGGATACCGGACTCGATCTCAGTCCGGCGACCGTGCGCAACGTCATGGCCGATCTGGAGGATCTGGGGCTGATCGCCTCGCCGCACACCTCGGCGGGACGGGTGCCGACGGTGGCCGGTTACCGGCTGTTCGTCGACGCGCTATTGACGGTGCGTCCGCCATCGGAAAACGACATCGCCGCACTGCGCACCCAGTTCAACGCGCGTCTGGACCCCAAGGCCCTGATCGAGACGGCCTCGAACCTGCTTTCGGGTATCACGCATCTGGCCGGCGTGGTCATGCTGCCGCGTCACGAGCGCCACGCCTTTCGTCAGATCGAGTTGCTGCCGCTGTCGGACTCGCGTGTGCTGGCGATCCTGATCACCAGCGAGGGCGAGGTCCACAACCGCATTCTCAACACCGACCGGCGCTTCACGCCCTCGCAGCTCGAACAGGCGGCGAACTATCTCAACCTGATGTTCACCGGTCAGGACATCAAGGATGTGCGCAAGCGGTTGCTGGAGGATCTCCGGCGCACCCACGCCCATATGGATCAGATGATGATGCGCGCCCTGGCTCTGGCGCAGGACGTGATGGCCTCGGCCGAGGGCCGCGACGACTGCTACATCGCCGGTCAGACCAATCTGATGGAATTCGGCGAGCTGGCCAGTATGGACCGGCTCAAGTCGCTGTTCGACGCCTTCACCCAGAAGCACGAGATCCTGCACATCCTGGACCGCTGCATCGCCGCCGATGGGGTGCAGATCTTCATCGGCGAGGAATCGGGTTATTCGCTGCTCGACGACTGTAGTCTCGTCACCACGCCCTATCGGGTCGAGGAACGGGTCGTCGGGGTACTGGGCGTCATCGGCCCGACGCGCATGGATTATCAGCGTGTGATCCCGATCGTCGATGTCACGGCACGGCTGCTGTCGGCGGCGCTGCGGCAGTGAGGCCCGATCGCGAAGGCAAAGGCAGGCCCCACCGGCGGGCCGCTGACACTGAATCAACGATTGCGCCCCCAGGGGCGGAATTTCAACCGGAGGTTTTTTGATGAGCACGGAACCACAGCGCCCGGAGTCGGCGCCCCAGGAAGCGCCCCAGCGCGACGAGGCGGCCCTGCGCGCGGCCGTGGAAGCCTACAAGGAAGCCGACACCACGCTCGACGAGCTGCCCGTGTCGGCGGACGGGGCGAGCGCCGAGTCCGAGGCCCAGACCGAGGAGCGTTCGATCGAGGAGCTGAGCGCCGCCCTGGATGCCGCGCGCGCCGAGATCGAAGACAGCCGCGACCAGGTACTGCGCGCGCGCGCCGAACTGGAGAACCTCAGGCGCCGTCACGCCCAGGAGCTGGAGAAGGCGCACAAGTTCGCGCTCGACGGCTTCGTGCGCGAGCTGCTCCAGGTGCGCGACAGTCTCGAACTCGGCTGCAACGCGGCACAGGAAGCGAGCGCGGATGTCGACAAACTGCGCGAGGGCACGGAACTGACGCTCAAGCTGCTCGGCGACGTGATGGAGAAGTTCGGCGTGGGCGTGGTCGATCCGGCCAACCAGCCCTTCGATCCCGAGTTCCATCAGGCCATGTCGATGCAGCCGCGCGAAGACGTGCCGCCGAACACGGTGGTGCTGGTCATCCAGAAGGGCTACACGCTCAATGGACGGCTGGCGCGCCCGGCGCTGGTCATGGTCTCGCAGGCGGCGGTCGCGCAATAGACTTGAAGGGCTTGGGGGCTTGCCCCAACTGAACCAATCATTTGGCGCCCGAGCGCCATTCCAAACGCTTTCGGAGAATAGAACCCATGGGAAAGATCATCGGCATCGATCTCGGCACCACGAACTCGTGCGTGGCCGTGATGGAAGGCGACAACGTCAAGGTCATCGAGAACGCTGAAGGCGACCGCACCACGCCCTCGATCATCGCCTACACCGGCGACGGCGAGGTGCTGGTCGGTCAGTCGGCCAAGCGCCAGTCCGTTACCAACCCCAAGAACACGCTGTTTGCCATCAAGCGCCTGATCGGACGGCGTTTCGAGGACGGTGTGGTCGGCAAGGACAAGGACATGGTCCCCTACCGGATCGTCAAGGCCGACAATGGCGACGCCTGGGTCGAGGTCAACGGCAAGAAGATGGCCCCGCCCGAGATCTCGGCCAAGGTCTTGCAGAAGATGAAGAAGACCGCCGAGGACTATCTCGGTCATGCGGTCACTGAGGCCGTCATCACGGTCCCGGCCTACTTCAACGACTCGCAGCGTCAGGCGACCAAGGACGCCGGACGCATCGCCGGTCTCGAGGTCAAGCGCATCATCAACGAGCCGACGGCCGCCGCGCTCGCCTATGGCATGGACAAGAAGCGCGGGGATCAGAAGATCGCCGTCTATGACCTGGGCGGCGGCACCTTCGACGTCTCGATCATCGAGATCGCCGAGATCGAGGGCGAGCATCAGTTCGAAGTGCTCTCGACCAACGGCGACACCTTCCTCGGCGGCGAAGACTTCGACATGCGCATCATCGACTTCCTGGTCGATGACTTCAAAAAGTCGCAGGGCTTCGATCTGCGCAACGACCCGCTGGCGCTCCAACGTCTGAAGGAGGCGGCTGAGAAGGCCAAGATCGAGCTGTCCTCCAGCCAGCAGACTGACATCAATCTGCCCTACATCACGGCGGATCAGACCGGGCCGAAGCATCTGAACGTCAAGCTCACCCGCGCCAAGCTGGAGTCGCTGGTCGAGGATCTGATCGAGCGCACCATGGAACCCTGCCGCATCGCGCTCAAGGACGCGGGCCTAGCGGCCGGTCAGATCGACGAAGTCATCCTGGTCGGCGGTCAGACCCGTATGCCCAAGGTGCAGGAGAAGGTCGAGCAGTTCTTCGGCAAGACCCCGCGCAAGGACGTCAACCCCGATGAGGCCGTGGCCATCGGTGCGGCGATCCAGGGCGGTGTGCTCGGCGGCGAGGTCAAGGACGTGCTGCTGCTGGACGTCACCCCGCTGTCGCTCGGTATCGAGACCCTCGGCGGCGTGATGACCAAGCTGATCGAGAAGAACACCACCATCCCGACCTCGGCCCAGCAGGTGTTCTCGACGGCGGATGACAACCAGACCGCCGTCACCGTGCACGTGCTCCAGGGTGAGCGCGAGCGCGCCGCGAGCAATAAGTCGCTGGGTCGCTTCGACCTGTCCGACATCCCGCCGGCGCCGCGCGGCGTGCCGCAGATCGAGGTCAAGTTCGACATCGACGCCAACGGCATCCTCAACGTCTCGGCCAAGGACAAGGCGACCGGCAAGCAGCAGTCGATCGTGATCAAGGCGTCCTCGGGTCTCTCCGAGGCCGAGATCGCGCAGATGGTCAAGGACGCCGAGGCCCATGCCGAGGACGACCGTCAGTTCCATCAGTTGGTCGCCGCGCGCAACCAGGCCGACACCATGATCCACGCTGCGCGCAAGTCGATGGAGCAACTCGGCGATCAGGTCGAGAGCGGTGAGAAGGAAGCGATCGAAGCGGCCATCAAGGAGCTGGAAGAAGCCATGAAGGGCGAGGACAAGGATCGCATCGAGTCGCTGACCAAGAAGCTCGGCGATGCCTCCGGCAAGATGGCCGAGCGCCTCTATGCCAAGTCCGGCGACGCGGGCGCGGCGGGTGCCGAGCACGACCAGCCCGGTGCCGGCGCGAGCGGTGCGGGCCACGACGACGTGGTCGACGCCGAGTTCGAAGAAGTCAAGGACGACAAGCGATAAGGTGCCAGGCTCGCGCGCCCGTCGGTCTTTAAGGCCGGACGGGCGTAGCAGCCGGAAACAGATACATGGCAAAACGCGACTATTACGAAGTGCTGGGGGTTCAGCGCAACGCCAGTGAGGCCGACATCAAGAAGGCCTTCCGGCGGCTGGCGATGAAATATCACCCCGACCGCAATCCGGGCGACAGCGAGGCTGAGGCCAAGTTCAAAGAGGCCAAGCTGGCCTATGACGTGCTGACCGATCCCAAGAAGCGTTCGGCCTACGATCAGTTCGGCCATGCCGGCGTCGATGGCGCCGGCCCCGGCTTCGGCGGTTTCGGCGGCGGCGGTCCGGGCGACTTCGCCGGTGCCGGTTCCTTCTCGGATATCTTCGGCGACGTCTTCGGCGACATCTTCGGCGGCGGTGGACGCGCCGGTGGTCGGCGTTCACAGCGCGGGGTCGATCTGCGCTATGACCTGTCGCTGACGCTGGAAGAGGCAGTCGCCGGCAAAGAGGTCAAGATCCGGCTGCCGACCTGGGTCGACTGCCAGTTCTGCAACGGTAGCGGCGCCAAGCCCGGCACCAAGCCCAAGACCTGTCCGACCTGTGGCGGACATGGTCAGGTACGGATGCAGCAGGGTTTCTTCTCGATCCAGCAGACCTGTCCCGAGTGTCGGGGCACGGGTGCGGTGATCGAGGAACCCTGTTCGCACTGTCGCGGACGCGGGCGCATCCAGGAAGAGAAGACGCTGTCGGTCAAGGTACCGGCGGGCGTCGACACCGGCGACCGCATCCGGCTGGCAGGCGAGGGCGAACGTGGGGAGCAGGGCGGGCCTCCGGGCGATCTCTATGTCCAGATTCAGGTCATGGAGCATCCGATCTTCACCCGCGAGGACGCCAATCTCTACTGTCAGGTGCCGATCAGCTTCGTCACGGCGGCGCTCGGCGGCGAGCTGGAAGTGCCGACGCTCGACGGCAAGGTGATGCTCAAGATCCCGCCCGGCACCCAGACCGGCAAGATGTTCCGGGTGCGCAACAAGGGCGTCAAACCCGTGCGCGGCGGTGTAGTCGGGGATCTCATCTGCCGGGTGCTGATCGAAACGCCCGTGGATCTCACCGACCGCCAGAAGGAGCTGCTGCGCGAGTTCGAGGCCAGCGTTCAGGAAGGCGGATCGCGGCACAATCCGCAATCGCACTCCTGGCTCGACGGGGTCAAGAGCTTCTTCGAGAAGATGGGACTCTAGAAGCGTTCCAGGATCAGGCGGGTGACGTCATGAGTGAAGCACTGCAAACGGCCGTCGCCCGTCAACGTCTGCTGTTGCGCGGGCGGCTGGCCGGTCTGCTGGAACGGCTGGCGCTCCAGGCCCGTGACGGCTGGCCCGAGCGCGCGTCCCTGGAGCGGCTCCTGGTCGAGGCACTGCCGAACCTGCCGTCCTGCAAGTATCTCTATGTGCTCGACCGGAGCGCACACCAGATCACGGCCAACGCCTCGCCCCAGGGGCTGTTGCCCGAGCATATGGGTCGCGACCGAAGCGACCGGCCCTATCTGGCCGAGGCGCTGGCCGGCGAGCGTTTCTCGCTCTCGCCGGTCTACATCAGCCGCAACGCGCGCCGCCCCTCACTGACCGCGATCCAGCGTATCGAGGACGAGTCGGGCAACTGGCTCGGCTTCCTCGGTGCCGACTTCGACCTGCGCGAGCTGCCGCTGACGCGCGAACTCTATCAGCCCTCCGGCGACTGGGTGCAGCTCAAGGGCGACCCGGCCATCCGGGGAGGGCTCTTCAGCCAGCAGCGCGTCGAGAGCCTGATGGACGCGCGCATCGACGAGGTGCTGGCGCTCCTGGTCGAGCTGATGACCGCGCACGGCGTCTTCCACGGCAAGCTGCACTTCTCCAGCTCGCGCGCCACGCTCTGGACGCTGGACGATCCCTATCGCTACCGGCTACTCGACTACGAGGATCTGGCCGATCCGGGCATCTGTCTGGCCTATCCCCGGCGCGACTACCCGAGCGATGCGTCGATCCCCGAATCGCGGATCGCCGATGTCTTCCACACCTTCCGCGAACTGCGCTTCATGGACGAGACCATCTATCTGCGCTCCGGCTCGCTCAACATCTTCAACGGCATGGTCGGGCTGAATTTTTCCTGTGACGGCTCGCACTACATGCCCTGGCACGAGTTCCTTCGCAAGAGTCTGGGCTTCTGGCTCGGCACGGGTGAGGCCTGCGCCTGAGCCTGATTGCGCCGACTCCGCGACAGGCGCACTGTAGCCGCGAAGAGCCGGAGCGGTTGGTTTTCGGGGGGCGGTGCGCTACCTTAGCCGTCGTTCCCAGAACTTCAACCTGTTGCCGACCGGTTCCAGAGATCCACGCCATGCTCGATCCATCCACCCGCATTCGACTGACACAACTCGCTACCTGCGCGGGCTGAGCGGCAAAACTCGGCCCAGCCGAGCTGTCGCAGGTTCTGCGCGGATTGCCGATCGTCCCCCATCCGGACGTGCTCGTCGGGCTCGAAACGCCTGACGATTGCGGGGTCATGCGTGTGCGCGAGGATCTGGCGCTGGTGACGACGGTGGATGCTTTCACGCCCGTGGTCGACGATCCCTTCGACTATGGGCGCATCGCGGCCATCAACAGTCTCTCCGACATCTATGCCATGGGCGCGCGCCCGGTCTCGGCGCTCTCGGTGGCCGGATTTCCGGATACGCGCCTGCCGCTCGACGTGCTGGCCGAGGTGCTGCGCGGACTGGTCGCGGGCGCGGCCAGCGTCGGTGTGCCCGTACTCGGCGGGCATACGGTCAAGAATCCCGAGCCGCTGTTCGGGCTGGCCGTGACCGGCGTCATCCATCCGGATCGAATCCTGCGCAAGGGAGCGGGACAGGCCGGCGATGTGCTGGTCCTCACCAAGCCGCTGGGCATCGGAGTCCTGACCACGGCGATCAAGAACGAGCGCCTCGGCGCCGAGGGCCTGCGGCGCGTCACCGAGCTGATGCTGACGGCCAATGCCCGTGCCGCCGAGATCATGGTCGAGCAGGGCGCGCGCGCGGCGACTGATATCACCGGCTTCGGGCTGCTGGGGCATCTGCTGGAAATGGTCACGGGTGCCGGCGTCGGTGCCGAACTCCGGTTCGATGCGGTGCCGGTGCTCGACGAGGCGTTCGAGCTGGCCCGACAGGGACTCTTTCCGGGCGGAGCCAGGACCAACCTGCGCGCGTATTCTGAACGGCTGGAGTTCGATCCTGCGCTGGAGGAATGGCAGCGTCTGCTGTTGACCGATCCCCAGACCTCGGGCGGGCTGCTGATCACCTTCGCGCCCGAGCAGGCGGAAGACGCGCTGGCGGCCCTGCAAACGGCGGGCGTCCCAGCGACGATCATCGGTCGTCTGGTATCGTCCGCATCGCCGCGTGTCTGGGTGCGTGGGGATTGAGCGACGGATTGGCGGAAGAGAGCAGGAGTCGAACCTACCAGGGACCGCTTGGCCGCCCCTCCCGGTTTTGAAGACCGGGCGCCCCACCGGGGAACGATCTCTTCCAGAGGCTGAGTCAGCGCGCCGTCAAGTCGTGCAGGGCGCTGTCGTGGCGCAGGACGTGATCGTCCCGCACGCGGCGAGTGTAGCCAATCCGGTCGAAGAATTCGAGGATGGCAATGGCGACCTTGCGCCCGCCGTCCCCATCGCTGAACAGGATGTCACGGAAAGGCGCAGCACGCGCCGCCCCCTGTTCGACATTGAGCTGACGCACGATCCCGGCCAGCTCGGCGACGGCTCCAGCGGTGAAATAGTGGTCGTGCGCCACGGGATAGAGTTCACCAGCGCGGGCGAGCCGCTTGAACAGCCGACGCACCTCATGCTCAGGCGTGCCTGTCGCCTTGGCCACATCGCGCACGCGCGGCGGATTGTAGGGCTTTGCGTCCAGCAACGGCCGCCACGCCGCGAAACACGCACGGTCACTGTCGCTGACGCTGGCGCGATGACTCGGCCGATGCAGCCAGGTGCGGGTCTGCGCGATCGCGCCCGAAGCCAGCAGTTCGGCGCGTAGCGCCGCAAAGACCGGACGCGCCAGCCTGACCGAAGTCAGGCGACGCAGCCGCTCGGGCTCGACCCCGATCATGTCGGGCGCGCGCGCGTGCTCCTGTTCCAGAACGTCGAGCAACCGCGCCCGCAGTCCCGCCCAGGCCGCCGATCTGAGGCCGATCACCGTCTCGCCCTCGCGAATCACCCGCAACCCGACGCGCTGCCACAGCGCTTCCGCCGCGTCCCGATCCAGATTCCAGCTCAGGGCGAAACGCTCCAGATCGACACCGGTCGTCGACTGGTCGGCCAGATATTCCAGCGCCACGACCGGATCGTCATCACGCAAGCGATCGAGCAAGGCCAGCCGCTCGGGCGTGCGTTTGTGACGGGTGGGCGGAAAAATGTCGAGTACCCGCCCGCCGGCGACCGTGCGCTGAGCGCCGGCATCGCGCAGGATGAAGCGATCGCCGCGCAGAGCCAGAGTCTCGCGTTCCAGCAGCAGCTCGACCAACGCCCGTTCGCCCGGCGCGACCTCCCGCGTGTCGAGCAGCGCCACGCGCCCGACGATGTCCTCGGTGCCCAGATGGACATGCACGCTCTGCATGTGTCTCAGAGCCGGCTGACTCGCCGGCACGCGCACTTCGCCCTGCACGCGGTTCAGCGCTAGCACCAGACTCGGCTCGACCAGCCACTGGCCGCGCCGGATGTCCGATTTCTCGAACTCGCCCTTGAGCGCCAGGGCGCAGCGTTCGCCGGCCTGACCGCGCTCGGCGGGCCGATCCTGGACGTGCAGACCGCGCACGCGCGCCTTCAGTCCCGGCGGGGCGAGCATCAGCGTCTCACCGACCGCGACGGTTCCGGCATGGGCCGTACCCGTGACCACGGTGCCGACACCGGACAGTGAGAAGGCGCGGTCGATGGCCAGCCGAAAACGCCCGCCCGCGGCCGGAGGCACGAAGGCGGTCGCCTCACGTTCCAGATGATCGCGCAGGGCGTCCACGCCGTCCCCCGTGCGCCCGGATACCGGAAACAGCGGACACGTGGCTAGTGCCGTGCCCGCCAGCAGCTCGTGCACCGCGTGCCGGGCCGCGTCGAGCCGCTCGGGCGCGGCGACGTCGATCTTGGTCAGGGCCACGGCGCCCCGGCTCAACCCGAGCAGATCGAGCAGTTCCAGATGCTCGCGCGTCTGGGGCATGGGACCGTCATCGGCGGCGATGACCAGCAGCACGAAATCGATGGCGGTGGCCCCCGCCAGCATGTTGTGGACGAGCTTCTCGTGCCCCGGTACATCGACGAACCCGAGCACCGAGCCGTCGGCCAGCGGCGTATAGGCATAGCCCAGATCGAGCGTGATGCCGCGCGCCTTCTCCTGCGGCAGTCGGTCCGCGTCCACGCCGGTCAGCGCCTTGACCAGCGTGGTCTTGCCGTGGTCGATGTGTCCGGCCGTGCCGATCAGCATGGGACGGCCTCCAGCCAGTCGGTGCCGGCCAGCTGAGCGGCGAATTCGGCCTCGTCCTCGGGCGCCAGACAACGCAGATCGAGCCGGAGCGCGTCGTCCTCGATACGCCCGATGACCGGGCGCGGCAGCGCGCGCCAGGCCGCTTCGAGCCGATGCAGCCGTCCGGTCTTCCTGTCGGGCGCGCGAATGGCGAAACCGGCCGAAGGCAGCCGATCGACCGGCAGCGAACCGGAGCCGATCTGCGACCGGAGCGGGACGATCTCCAGACTCAGATCCAGCGGCGCCAGCGCGGCGTGCAGGGTCGGGAACAGTCGCTCGGCGACGGCCTGGATCTCGGCGGTCGGGCGGGTCAGATAGCGCAGGGTCGTCAGACGCTCGGCGAGCCGGTCCGGATCGCGATAGAGCCGCAGCACGGCTTCGAGCGCGGCCAGGGTGATCTTGCCGACGCGCAGGGCGCGCTTGAGCGGATTGGCCTTGATCGCCGCGATCAGATCGCGCCGTCCGACCAGCAGTCCGGCCTGCGGTCCGCCGAGCAGCTTGTCGCCCGAGAAGCTCACCAGATCCGCACCGGCGGCGAGAGATTCGCGCGGCGTCGGCTCGTGCGGCAGCCCCCAGCGTTCCAGGTCGACCAGGGTTCCCGAACCCAGGTCGACGACGAAGGGCAGGTCATGGGCATGAGCCAGCCCGGCGAGTTCGCGTTCCGGCACCGCCTTGGTGAACCCCTGGATCGCATAATTGCTGGCATGGACCTTCATCAGCATCGCCGTGCGCGGACCGATGGCCGTGCTGAAGTCCTTGAGATGGGTGCGGTTGGTGGTGCCGACCTCGACCAGCCTGGCTCCGGCGCGCGTCATGATGTCGGGGATGCGGAAGGCGCCGCCGATCTCGATCAGCTCGCCGCGCGAGACGATGACCTGCTTCTTCGGCGCCAGGGTATTGAGCAGCAGGAAGACGGCGGCGGCATTGTTGTTGACCACGGTCGCCGCCTCCGCGCCCGTGAGTTCGCACAACAGTTCCTCGACCAGAGCGTCACGATCGCCGCGCCGACCGTCTTCGAGCGCATATTCGAGCGCGCAGGGCTGGCGCGCGGCCGTCACCAGTGCCTCGATCGCTTCCTCGGGCAGGGGCGCGCGCCCGAGGTTGGTGTGCAGCACCGTGCCGGTCAGGTTGAAGACCGGGCGCAGTCGGGGGCGAGCCAGTGCCGAGGCCCGCGCATCGATCTGTTCGATCAGACGGGCCGTCTCCGGGACGGGCGCACCGTCGCGTGCCGCCGCTCGGGCTTCGGCCAGGGTCTCGCGGATGAGGCGGGTGATCACGGCCAGACCGTGCCGTTCACTGAGCGCGAGGATCTCCGGCTCGGACAGCAGACGGCTGACGGCGGGCAGCGTGGCGAGCGGGTTCATTCAGCGCTGTTCCAGACGTGCACGGGTCCAGGTCCAGGCCGCCAGCACGGCCGCGCCCGCCGCCAGACCGACCAGCGCATTCACGACCAGGGGCGTCAGCGCGCCGAGCAGGGGACCGATCGCAGCGACTGCGCCGAGCGATGCGCCGAGATGTTCGATCGCGTGATGCAGGACGGGCAGACCATGGACGATGATGCCGCCGCCGACCAGGAACATGGCGATGGTTCCGGCGACGGCCAGCGCCTTCATCAGCCAGGGCGCGGCGCGCAGCAGGACGCCACCGAAGGCGCGCACCGCGACCGCCCGCCAATCCGTGCCGGGGCGGCGGCTGAGATAGAGTCCGGCGTCGTCGAGCTTGACGATTCCGGCGACCAGACCATAGACGCCGATAGTCATGACGATCGCGATTCCGGTCAGCACCAGGATCTGGGTCAGGAAGCTGGCCTGTTCGACCGTGCCGAGCGTGATGACGATGATCTCGGCCGACAGCACGAAATCGGTGCGGATGGCGCCCCGGATCTTGTCGCGTTCCAGGGCCGCCAGATCGACGTTCGGATCTTCGAGCGCCGCAGTCAGCTCTGCGTGACGGGACTCGGCCTCCTCGCCGCCGTGGCCGAACTTGTGCGCGATCTTCTCCGCACCCTCATAGCACAGGTAGAGTCCGCCGATCATCAGCAGCGGCAGGATCGCCCAAGGGGCCATGGCGCTGATCGCCAGCGCCAGCGGTACCAGGATCAGCTTGTTGACCGCCGACCCCTTGGCCACGCCCCAGACCACCGGCAGCTCGCGCTCGGCGCGCACGCCGCGCACCTGCTCGGCATTGAGCGCCAGATCGTCGCCGAGCACGCTGGCGGTCTTCTTGGCCGCGACCTTGGTCAGGAGCGCCACGTCGTCCAGGACGGTGGCGATGTCGTCGAGCAGTGCGAGTAGACTCGTAGCCATGTTCAAGCCGCATCCAATATGTGAAAGTGGGTCTCGCCGACCGCGCCCCGCCGGACGGTGGAACCTGACGTTCGGGGAGCGAGTCTCAGGCAGATCGCCTTCGGTGGGCGAGGGGCTATTTGACCGCCATCGCGTGCTTGTGTCGAGCGAGACGAGGGAGGAAAATCGCCCGCTATTTTCGCAACGAATCCGATCGAGACCTCTGCCATGTCAGCTACACAGCGTTTTCTCTACCCACTGACCTTTCCGCTGCGCCTGGTGCCGGGCACTCTGCACAGCCGCGCACTGGCCGGCATCCTCAATCAGGTCATGAAGGAGTCACTGGCCGAGGGTGAACTGGACTTCCTGGAAGGACGACGCATGGCGATCGAGATCGACGATGTCGGTCTGCGCTATCGGCTGGGACTGGAGAACGGGCGCATCCGTGGCTATGGCGATGACCGCCCGGCCGATGCCAGCATCGCCGGCGGTCTGCACGAATTCCTGCTGCTCGCGGCGCGGCGTGAGGATGCCGACACGCTCTTCTTCCAGCGCCGGCTGCGCATGTCGGGCGACACCGAGCTGGGGCTGTATCTCAAGAACTTCCTCGATGCCTTCGAGCCGCCGGCACGCTGGGCGCCCATGATTCGCACCCTCGAACGTCTGGCCGACATGCGTTTGCCAGGGCGCAAGGCGTAATCCGAGGGCGCCCGGGATGTACCGGCATCCCAGGCGCCCTTGACGTTTCGGCACTTCAAGCTCCAAGCAACGACCGATCATTCACGATCAGCGAATGTTCTCCGGCTCGTCCTTCAACAGATAGGCCTCCTCCTCGGGCGTCAGATCCACATCGTCGAAGCCGTTGACCATGGGCATCAGGTGCTCGCGAAACGAGTGCCCCGTGGTCAGCATGTAGACGTGCACCAGCACGAACACCAGGATGGCATAGGCCGCGCCTGTGTGGACGTAGGCGAAACCCGTCAGCCAGTCGCTCGCCTGCGGCAGATCCCGCCACAGGAAATAGAACAGATAGATCAGCCCGGTGATCCAGATCAGCGGAAAGAGCACGATCTTGAGCATCAGATAGGCCAGCGCCTGGAGCGGGTTGTGCTTGCGCCAGTAGGCTTTGCGATAGGGATGATGCTCGCCCTTGAAGATGCCGAAGCTGTAGAAATGAAAGACCTGCCACATCCCGGACAGGGTCGGGATGAAATGGCGCCAACTGCGGGTTGTGAACAACCAGAAGGTGCCGAAGGCCCAGAGCAGGAGCAACAGCAGGGCGGACAGGGTGTGGAGCGTCACGGCGGTCTCGAAGCGGATCAAATGATGGAAGCCGTGCAGCCCGAAACCGGAAAACAGCAGCACCATGATCAGCGCCATCTGCGACCAGTGCCAGAAACGCTCGAACAGGCTGAAGATCTTGACGCGGCGGATGGTCATGAGTGCTGTCCTCTGAACGATGAAACGATCCGGATCAGGGCATGTCCCAGGATGCCGGCCAGGGTACCCATGACCGCGATGACGCCGATCAGATCCAGCCAAGCATGGTGATCGCGGCCCGGCAGATAGAGCCCCTTCAGGCCGTCGAGTCGTCCGCCCACGGCATGACAGGATTCACAACTCAGTGCCTCCTCCTTGGGCGCGACCATGTGGGTGATGGGCCAGTAGGAGACGGTCTCGACGAAGCCGTACTGACCTGAATAGGGCAATCCGGCCTTCTTCATGCCAAAGGCAATGGCCTTGCCCATGTCGTAGTTGCCCCAGTAGGAGCTGTCGTCCTCGCCCCACAGATGCGTATAGACCAGGGTGCCGTTGCCCACATCGGCCGGCATCCAGGTGTACATCGCCTTGAACGGCCAGATACGCGAATGTCCATCCTCACGGTGTCCGGTGAAGTCGTTGATGGCGATCGGCTGCCGATTGACGTCGAACTTGGTATCGATGGTGGTGTAGGTCATCTGACCGTCGAACCAGCGATAGAGCGGAACCAGGTTCTCGGCGTAGATGAAATCGCCCTTGATCGACTTGTAGGTATAGCGGTGCTCGCCGTTGCCCTGGGTGTAACCGTGCTCGTGATAGCCCTCGCCGTTGCGGGTCTTGCCGGCGGTGCGCCAGTCCCAGTGAGTCATGGTCGCCACGCCGCCGCGCGCGTACTCGGGAATGTGACAGGTCTGGCAGGCGAGGCTGGAGGCATGGTCGTTGCGCTTGAAGGAGGCGATCGAGTCGACCTGGTGCGGTGCGAGTCCATGACAGGACTCGCAGGTCGCTACGTCGCGGCGCTGACCGGGCAGTCCGGTACCGTCCTGATCCTTGGCCTCGATCTGGTAGCGGCTACCGGCCCAGAGATGCTTGTTGGTGATGTGGCAGGCGGTACAGGCGAAGTTCAGCCCGTCGACACCCATGTGCACGTCGAGCGTGCGCGGCGGGTTCTTCAGCGCCGAGGACAGATCGCCATGCTTGACGTTGTCCCCGCCGCCGCCGTTGAAGTGACAGGTGCCGCAGTTGGCGCGCTCGGGCAGACCGACGCTCTGGGCAATGCGGCTCAGGTCCATCGCGGGCTTGCCCTCGAACATCACCGAGCAGGCGGGGCTGCCGGGACTGTTGGGCGTCTTGTAATAGGTGCCGGTGCGGTCGTGACAGACCAGGCAGTCGATCTTGGTTTCGTCGCTGAAGTCGAAGCCCTCGTCCTTCCAGCCATAGCCGGCGTGGCACTGGGCGCACATGCCTTCGTTGCCGCGCGCGTTGGTACAGAAGTTGTTGACCAGATGCTTCTTGCCGAGCAGCTGACCGGTCGCCGGATGGCGGTACTCCCAGGTCCAGTGAATGTTCTGCATGAAGTGCTTGCCCGTCTCGGTATGACAGCTCAGGCACGCCTGGGTGACATCCGAACCCGTGGCGAAGGACTGCTTGAGGATTTCGAACTTGGTGTGATCGGCGGTGCCGCCGGTCAACGGACCCGAGATCTGTTCCGATGGGGTTGGGGTGGCCGGAGGTGTCGGCCATTGGCTCTGGGCGCGCGCGTCGGTCGCGACGAACGAACCGACGAACAGCACGGCCAGGGCGCATCCGAGGAGGGATCGCATGGGGCTGACTCCAGGGCAGTGGATGGACGGCGTATCCTGGTGAGGATCGACGCCGTGCGCCATGACATAGGGCAATAAAACTGTAATTCGTCGTGTTGCTGACCGACGGCGTCACGGATTTCGACGTATCGTCAGAAGATCTGGACGCGCTTGAAAATCCTTCTAGAATAGCGCCGCCGTGCATGGTTCATCGCCGTCCGGCCCCGTCTCGTCCCATTCGCCCGATCGATCTCTCTGTTTTCTGAGGAGTCCCTGCGTGCTCGAACGCATCATCGAACGTTTGCTCTATGCCAGCCGCTGGTTGCTGGCGCCCGTCTATCTGGCGCTCTCGCTGGTGCTCATCGCGCTCGCCGTCAAATTCTTCCAGGAGATCTATCATCTCTTCGCCCATATCCTGACGATGAGCGAGTCGGACATGGTGCTGCGCATCCTGGCGCTGATCGATCTGTCGCTGGTGGGGAGTCTGCTGGTGATGGTGATGTTCTCGGGCTACGAGAACTTCGTCTCGCGCATCGACGTGCGTGAAGGCGACGACCAGCTCGACTGGCTCGGCAAGCTCGACGCCGGCACGCTCAAGCTCAAGGTGGCCGCCTCGATCGTGGCCATCTCCTCGATCCATCTGCTCCAGGTCTTTGTGAACATCCCTCAGATCGAGAGCGAAAAGCTGAAGTGGTACGTCATCATCCATCTGACCTTCGTCGTCTCGGCGCTGCTGATGGGTATCCTCGATCGCATTTCGTTCGCCTCGCACCGCGAGCCGAGCGACAACAAGCCGGTCGGGCATTGAGGAGGCCGTCCCCGTTCAGCGCATCTCTGGAGCCGTGACGATCCGGTCGCGGCCGCCCTTCTTGGCCGCGTAGAGTGCGCCATCGGCCATCTTGAGCCAGTGCTCGGCACTGGCCAGCGTGCCGAGTTCGGCGATCCCGATCGAGACCGTGATATCGAGTTCCAGCCCCTCGTGCTCGATGCGCATGATGCGTATCGTATCGAGCAGGCGCTGCGCGAGCGGCAGGGCGCTCTTGAGCGAGGTGTCCTGCAGGATGGCGGCGAACTCCTCGCCGCCGTAGCGTGCAACGAAGTCGCTCTTGCGCGGAAAGCCCTTGGTGCAGCAGTTGGCCAGCCGCTTGAGAACCGTGTCACCGGCCGGATGTCCGTACTCGTCGTTGACCCGCTTGAAGTGATCGGCGTCGATCATCAGCAGACAGGCCGACTGTCCCGAGAGTTTGCAGAGTTCGAACACCCGTTCGAGTTGTCTGTCGAACGCCTTGCGGTTGTAGAGGCGCGTCAGACCGTCCAGATCGTTTTCGCGTTGTGCCGCATCCAGTTCGCCGCGTAGCGATTGGAGTTTGCCATTCAGGTCTTCGAGCAGCCCCTGATTACGCTTCGAGCGCTCGCGCGCGATACTGGAGATCAGCTCGATGGCATTCATCGCCTCGCGGCTCAAGACTTCGATCGGGGCATTGTTCTCGATCGTGCTGCGTAGTTGGTTGATGACTTGCGTGACCTTGGTCTGCTCCTCCTGGTCTTCGGCCAACACCAGTCCCAGTGTCTGCACGAACTCGCCCATGACCTGGCGGGTGCCCAGGATCTGGCGATTGACGTAGGACTGCTCACTGCGCCGGATGCGGGTGACGAAGTCGCGCAGGCCGGCCCAGTCGCGGCGAGCGCTGGTGTTCGCCGCCACGACCGATTCGTCTTGGTCCTTGGAGGCGTCCGGTGGAGCGGCCATGAGGACGTGCCGGCTCCAGCGCTCGAGTTGCTCGGCAAGGGTGGCGGCCTTGATCTCGTCGAGGTCGAAGGCGTACTGGCCCCAGGTGCGCAGGACCGAAGCGAGCTGGTCGAGTGCCGCCTGTTCCAGGGTGGCGAGTGTTTCGGAGTCGCTGGGGGTGGCGGGTGCGGCGCGCGTCGTCTCGCTTGGAACGCCGCCGGATTCTCGTTTCCAGAATTTGACCATTTCGGTGCGTGCCCCTGGACGCTGGATGATGTCTGCTCGGAAGGCTGGATAGAGAAGATTAGCGGGTCCGGGGCGACTAGACGAGAGAAAGCCGTTGGCGTTGACGTATGCTGCCGGGATTCGGATGCGGCATGGGCGCGACACGATGCGTGTCACGCCCATTGCAGCCTCCAGCTTGACTGGAAGGTTTGCCGTCAGCTCTTGGTCGTGTCGACGTCCATCGGAATATAGACCGGGCACCAGCGGAAATAAGCCGTCGCCAGGACGACGAAACCGATCAGTCCGAGCGCGTTGGCATTGGAGATGCCCCAGAGCAGGATGATGACGCCGGCGATGGCGCGATAGAGTCTGTCTTTTTCACCAACATTCGTGGTCATGCGTGACACTCCTGGATGTGGTTATCGCTGTACGATGACTCGTCGAACCCGTTGCGTTCCGCCGATCCGGGTCGTGAGCCGACCGAGTCTTCGACGTATGAGACGCCGCGACGCTGTCGCGGGGGCATAACCATAAAACAAAAGGGGTTTGGACGAAACCCATTTGAAACACAGCGCGCCCCGGCATGACTCGGGCCTTAGGCGGCGCGAATGACCGCGCCCAGGCCCGGGCGATCACTCAGCGCAGCGTTTGCAGGAAGTGCATGTGACGCTCATAGTGATCGAGCACGTCGCCGATCAGATCGGATGCGCTCCAGCCCATGACGTCATAGTCCTGCCCGCCCTCGCTGAGATGGACCTCGGCGCGACAGTACTCCAGCGTCTCGGCGCGCTCTGCTGTGGTGTCACGCAGCACGAAGCTCGGCGCCTCATAGGTGCGCGGACGCACGCAGTAGTAGAAGTCGATCTCCTCGCCGTGACGGACCTCGACCCAGACCCGGCCGTCCTCGCCCTCGCCGAGACTGGCGTCGAGCTGCATCCGGCGCAGTTCGTCGGCCACGTCGCTCAGGGCCGGGCGCACCACATCCTGGATGAAGCGCACCGTCTCCTCGCGCGTCGGCTGGTGGATCAGGTTCTGCAGCCGCTGGCGCCAGCTCAACGGCGCCGCCGGTCCGACCGGGGTGACACGCGCCTCGCGCAGGCTCAGATGCTTGATGTCGTCGATGCGCAGCGCGCGCATCAGACCCCAGCACATCAGGATCATGACGATGGTGAAGGGCAGAGCGCTGGCGATGGTGGCCGTTTGCAGCGCCGACAGTCCACCGGCGATCAACAGCGCCGCCGCGACCACGCCCTCGACCGCCGCCCAGAAGATGCGCTGCCAGACCGGCGATTCGGTCTGACCGCCGCCAGAGGTCAGCATGTCGACCACCAGTGAGCCGGAGTCCGAGGACGTGACGAAGAAGGTCACGATCAGCAGGGTGGCAAGGACTGCCGTGATGTTCGACAGCGGCAGGTACTCGAAGAACTTGAACAGCGCCACCGAGGTATCGGCGGCCACGGCGTCGGCCAGTTCACCGATCCCCTGCATCAGGATCATGTGGATGGCGGTATCGCCGAAGAAGGTCATCCACATGAAAGTGAAGCCCGTGGGCACGAACAGCACCCCGAGCACGAACTCACGGATGGTGCGCCCACGCGAGACACGCGCGATGAACAGCCCGACGAAAGGCGCCCAGGCGATCCACCAGCCCCAGTAGAACAGCGTCCAGCCGCCGATCCAGTCGTTGGGTTCGTAGGCGTAGAGGTTGAACGTCATCTCGAACAGGCTGGAGAGATACATGCCGGTGTTCTGCACCAGGGTCTGGAGCAGGAACACCGTGGGCCCGGCCACCAGCACGAAGGCCAGTAGCGCCACGGCCAGGATCATGTTGAGTTCCGAGAGCCGGCGGATGCCCGCATCGAGTCCCAGTACCACCGACAGGGTGGCGATCGCGGTGATGACGGCGATCAGGACCACCTGGGTGGTGATGCCGACGGGGATGTCGAACAGATAGTTCAGACCCGAATTGATCTGGATGACGCCGAAGCCGAGCGAGGTGGCCACACCAAAGAGCGTACCGACCACGGCGAAGATGTCGACCGCATGTCCGATGGGGCCATAGATCCGCTCACCGATGAGCGGATAGAGCGCCGAGCGGATGGACAGCGGCAGATCGTGACGGAAGGCGAAATAGGCCAGCGACAGCGCCACCACGGCATAGATGGCCCAGGCATGGATGCCCCAGTGGAAGAAGGTGATGCGCATCGCCTGACGCGCCGCCTCGATGCCCTGCGGATCACCGACCGGCGGGCTGGCGAAGTGCATGACCGGCTCGGCCACGCCGAAGAACATCAGGCCGATGCCCATGCCGGCCGAGAACAGCATCGCCAGCCAGGAGGCATAACCGTAGTCAGGCTGCGAGTGCTCCGGCCCGAGCTTGATGCGCCCGAGACTGGTGAAGGCCAGCACGGCGACGAACACCAGGAAACCGGCCACCGACAGCACATAGAACCAGCCGGCCGATTCGATGACCCAGGATTGCATGCCCTTGAACAGCGGCTCGGCGATCTCGGTGGCCAGCGCGGCGAAGAGCACGAAGATCAGCACCAGGGCCGCCGAGATGATGAAGACGGGCGGATTCCACTGGATCCAGGGACGTTTCTCAGCCGCTGGAGGTGCTCCAGCGTTCTCAGGTTTTTCGCTCATGGCGCGCGCTCCTTAGAAGTAGTAGCCGAGATTGAGGTTGAAGCGATAGTTCCATTCGTCGTTGCCGTTGACGCCGAAGTCGCCGACACCGTCGAGACGTCCATAGTCGTCGCTGCCGTCGCCGCTGGCCTCGTTGCCGACGAAATAGTTGCCGTTGGAGTAGGCCAGATCACTGTAGATGTACCAGCCGCCGCTGGCCCAGGCGGCGCCGATCACCCACATCTGGCTGTCGTTGAAGGCGCTTTCATCCTTGATGATGCGGCTGTATTCGACATAGGGGCGCACCGAGTCGAGCCAGGGCAGACTCGGCGTCTCCTTGAGATAGCTGAGTGAGACGGCCGGGATCCAGGCCTTGGCCGCCACCGGCCAGGCGAAGTCGTAGGCGCCCATGGGGATCAGCGTGTCGGTGCCCCAAGGGTTGTTCGCATCGATGTCGTACTCGTAGCGCGTGAGCTGGGTGGCCAGGGTGAAGTCGTCGAAGCGGTTGACCATGTGCGCCGAGGCGGCCCAGTGGCTGCCGTCGTCGGTGCGCTGGCCCTGGAGCTGGCCGTATTGCAGCGAGACACCGAGATCGGTCGGAACCCGGCTGTCGGTCAGGCTGTAGATGGCGCGCAGGTTGAACTGATGGCGTTCCTCGTAGCCGTTGTGGGCGCCGCCGTAGATCACATTGCCGTCGGCATCGACCGACTCCTCCCAGCGCACCGCGTCATAGCTGTAGCGGGCGCTGTCGAGACTGCGGCCGAAATAGCTGCCCTCGCTGGCGGCGTAATAGGCGAAGTCCAGCGACCAGGGGCCGCGTTTGGTGCTGTATTTGAGGCCCAGATCCATGTCGTCGGAGAGTCCGACATAGTAGTGCTGATCGAAGAACCAGCTCTGCGATACGCCATAGGGGCCGGGACCGAAGGGGACGCGGTTGATACCGACCTGGACTTCGCTCGCGTCGGCGAAGCGGTAGCCGAGCCAGGCGGTATGCGGGAAGTTGTAGCTGGTGCCGCTGTCGGCCGGATACCAGCGGTATTCCAGACGCCCGATGATGTTCTCGTAGTCCAGTGACAGGTTGAGGCGGAAGGTGTCGAGTTCGACGTTGCCGCCGTTGCCGCCGCGATTCGGGCCGTTGTCGAAGCCCTGATAGCTGCCGATGACGGCATTGGCGCGCAGCGCGCCGCCGATGGTCACGGGGCCGATGCGGAAGCTGTCGTCCGGTGCGGTGGTCGTCGTCGCCGTGTTCTCGGTCGTGACGGTCGCCGGATCACTGTCGGAGGCGGGCGCGATGGTGTTCACGGTCGTCCCGGCCGTCGAAGCCGTGTCGGTGCGCGCGGCCTTCAGTGCCCGTTGGGCCTCGGCCAGTTCGCGGCTCAGTTCCGAGACGCGCCGTTCGAGTTCGGCGACATTCGGGCTTGCCAGAGAGACGGGAGCCTGGGCAAGAGCGGACAGACAGACGACGCCCAACCCGGAGGCCAGGCGGCCCCGTTTGGGGCGCGAAGATTGGATTGTCATGAGCGAAACTTCCTATCGATTGCACGCAGTCATGGTGTTGAGGCAATGACTGGCGAAGTGTCCCGATCGACCGGCGGGGCTGGCCCGAGAATCCGGCGGGCATGGGGACGATGATAGAGCGGCCGGATCGCTATGGGGGCGATCCGGCCGCTCAGGTATCGAGTAGCGCTGCTCTCGGCCGACTCGGAAGCAGAGCGTCGAGTTCACGACGATCTGTGTCGGTTCAGGAGAACAGCGCGCCTACGCTACCGATCGAATCGATCGAACGCAAGGCTCATGACAGTTATCTGGGCGGCTTGGCCGCCTTGCAGCACCAAGGCGTCTGGGTTCAGGCGTAGGCGGGCGCAAACGCCTTTTCCGGCTCCTCGACCGGGCCGTCAACGCCCCAGTAGGGCGAGAGTTTGCGCAGTTGGGCCACGATCGGCGGCACGGCTTCGATGACGCGCTCGACTTCCTCAGCGGTGTTGTAGCGCGAGAGCGAGAAGCGGATGGTGCCGTGCGCGGCCGTGTAGGGGATGCCCATGGCACGCATCACGTGCGAGGGTTCGAGCGAGCCGGAGGTGCAGGCCGAACCGCTTGAAGCCGCGATGCCGAGCTTGTTGAGTAGTAGAAGAATGGCCTCGCCTTCGATGTATTCGAAAGCGATGTTGGCGGTGTTCGGCAACCGATTATCCGTGTCGCCGGTGACGAAGCAGTGGGGCACAGCCGCAATCAAGCCCTGTTCGAGCCGGTCGCGCAGAGCGCGCACGCTGGTCTGCTCGTGTTCCATGTATTCGAGCGCCATGTCGCACGCCTTGCCGAGTGCGACGATGGCGGCGCTGTTCTCGGTGCCGGCACGCCGTCCGCGCTCCTGATGACCGCCGCGCAGCAGCGGACGAAACCGGGTGTTGCGCCGCAGATAGAGCACGCCGATGCCCTTGGGTGCGTGCAGTTTGTGGCCTGAGAGCGACAGCATGTCGATGGCGGTCCGTTTCAGATCGATCGGCACCTTGCCGACGGCCTGCACCGCATCGGTATGAAAGAGAACACCGGCAGCCTTGGCCATCTCAGCCATGCGCTCGACCGGAAACAGGGTTCCGGTCTCGTTGTTGGCCCACATCACCGAGACGATGGCCACGCGCTCGGAGAGCAGTCGTCCGTAGGCGTCGAGATCGAGCCGCCCGCGACCGTCGACCGGCAGGTAGTGGACGGTATAGCCTTCTTTCTCCAGTTGCTCGCAGAGCGCCAGCACCGCCGGATGCTCGACGACCGTCGTGATGATCTCGCGTCGCTCGGGCTGAACCCTGAGCGCCGAGAGGATGGCGGTCGAATCGGACTCGGTGCCGCAGGAGGTGAAGACGATCTCGGAGTCGTGCTCGGCGCCGAGCAGGGTCTGGACCTGGACGCGCGCCTGTTTGAGTGCCTGTCCGACCCGATTGCCGAACTGATGGATCGAAGACGGATTGCCGAACTGCTCGGTGAAATAGGGCAGCATGGCCTCCACCACCTCAGGGGCGACCATGGTGGTGGCGTTGTTGTCGAAATAGATGCCTTGAGCGGTGGCGGTCATGCGGTGGGCCTCCTGATTTGAAGTGTCCGAAGCGCGATCAGGCACAGGCGGCCAGTTCAGGTTCCTGGGGGCGCGGCCTGGCCTCGGCCGGGATCACCCGCACGAATTCGCCCAGTGCCTCGACCATCCGTTCCTGGATGCCCTCCAGGGTCACGGCCGCCATCTGACAGCCGGCACAGGCGCCACGCATCTTGACGTAGACCTGGCGCCCATCGACATCGACCAGCTCCACGTCACCGTGATCGCGTTGCAGCGTCGGGCGGACGCTGTCTAGCACGGCTTCGATGCGGCGGATGCGCTCGACCGTGGTCAGTCGCGGGCGACCGGCCTGGACCGGCAGCGGCGTGGTGCCGGCGGCAGGCGCGAAACTCTTGCCGGACTCGCCGAGCACGCGGTTCAGGATCTCCTCGACGCCTTCGTGACAGGCCGAGCAGCCGCCACCGGCCTTGGTGTAGTTGACGACTTCTTCGACCGTGCTCAGTCCATTGGCGCGGATGGTGTTCTCGATCAGCTTTTCATCGACGGCGAAGCATTTGCAGACCAGCGCGCCTTCCTCGTGATCGTCCTTCCATTCCTCGCCGCGATAGTTGGCCACGGCCGCTTGCAGCGCCTCGCGTCCCATGACCGAGCAGTGCATCTTCTCGGGCGGAAGGCCGTCGAGATAGTCGGCGATGTCCTGGTTGCTGACCTGGAGCGCCTGATCGAGCGTCAGGCCCTTGATGATCTCGGTCAGAGCCGAGCTGGAGGCGATGGCCGAGCCGCAGCCGAAGGTCTGGAAACCGGCGTCGAGGATGGTCTCGGTCGCGGGGTCGACCTTGAGGGTCAACCGCAGCGCGTCGCCGCAGGACAGCGAGCCGACCTCGCCGGTCGCGTTGGCGTCTTTGACCGCCCCGGCGTTGCGGGGGCTGAAGAAATGCTCCTGGACCTTTTCGGAATATTCCCACATGGCGTGTCTCTCCAGCATCGTTTGGCTTGTACGTCCGGCGCGGGTGCCGGCGTCTGGCTTGGGTCTCGATCGAGATCGATGCGAGAGCTTAAGCAAACGCCATGCCGAATAATGCTCTGGGTTTTGGCGCCTGTTTTGAAAGGGTTTTGGTTAGAGTCAGGGCGGTTGAGGCTGTCGGCTCCGGTACGGTACGGCGTGTCCGGATGTAGCAAACCCGACAAGGCCCGCCCCGCCATGCAAGTCGCCAGTACCCGGCTGGGGTGTCAGAGGGCGCAGAACTCGGCGACAGCGGGGCAGGATGTGGCCCGAAGGCGATCAGGACAGGAAGGAGCAGCAGTAATCGGTCAGGCTCAGGACACGGACGCTGAATTTGGAGTCGGCCGGCACCTCGAACGATTCGCCGCCCTGGACGCGGCGCCAGCCGTCTTCGCCGGGGAGCCGGACATCGAGTTCGCCGCTCAGGATCTCCATCAGCTCGGCGGCCTGGGTGCCGAACTCGAACTCGCCCGGCTGCATGATGCCGAGCGTCTTGCGGCTGCCGTCGGCGAAGATGAGGGTGCGGCTGGTCACTTGGCCGTCGAAATAGATGTTGGCGGCCTTGATGATCGTGACCTGTGCAAATTCGGACATAGATATCGATTCCAGAGACGAATGATGGGGTTGGTTCGGACGGAGAGAATAGGCGATTCTCGAATCCTCTGCGCCAAAATTTGGCATCTGGACTTTGGCGCAGCCGGGAGCTGGGACCACTGTTTCAGAGCCAGCGGATCACGGCCAATACAATCGACAGCACCAATCCGGCCCAGAGCGTACCGGCGACCAGCCAGCGCTCCATCTGACGCTCGACCGGGCTGGTACGGGTCGCGTGCCACTGCCGGTCGATCCAGTCGATTCGAGGTGCGAGCAGACGCTCACGCCAAGCTACCCAGCGACACCAGATCCAGCGTTGACTCCAGCGCCACAGCGGCGGCAGCGGACGCAGCGCCTCCAGCAGATCGCCGGGCGGGATGCGGTCGAGTATCCCGTCGAGCGTGCCGGGACGCTGGAGCGCGGCCAGCAGCACCGGCAATCCGAGCGCCAGGGCGATGGCGATGAGGTTGAGATTGGTCGTCCAACCGAGCTTGGCCCCGTCGCTGAGTGCAATGGCCGGCGGCAGCACCAGGATCGCCGCGATCAGCAACCCCCAGGCCGCACCCGCCGCCCGATAGCCCGGCTCGGGATGCGGCTCAGTACGCCACATCAGCCACAGAAAGCGCGCCATCAGCAGCGCCGTGACCACGGACGCCAGCCCCAGACCCGCGCCGAGCCAGCGCCAGTCGAGCACTTCCAGCACCGGCTTGAGTCCGTCCTTGGTGATGGCCCCGCTGGTGAGCGGCGCGCCGATCATGACCAGCACCAGCAGGCTCAGCCCGGCGAGGATCATTGGCTGGCGCCCGCTCGTGTGACGCAATCCGACCCCGAGGAAGAGTCCGCCCTTGGTCAGGGCATGGTGTCCGGCATAGAAGGCGAGCGCCGGCACCCCGACAAGGGCCAACCGAGGTTCGATCAGCAGCAGCCCCAGTGCCAGGGTCATGAATCCCATCTTGGCCACGCTCGAATAGGCCAGCACCACCTTGGGGTTGGTCTGGATCAGACCGATCAGTGGGGCCAGGATCGCCGTGATCAGCCCAGCCAGCACCAGCAGCAGTCCCCAGTGCGGCAGCGCCAAGGCGCCGAGCGGCAGGAAGCGCAGCCAGCCGAGCAGGGCGGCCTTGATCATGGTTCCGCTCAGGACGGCGCTCGCCGGCACGGGCGCGGCCGGATGCGCCAGCGGCAGCCAGACGTGCAGTGGCATCAGACCGGCCTTGACCGCCAGCCCCAGGATCAGCAGCCCGATGGCCAGATCGTCGAGTGCCGTCAGTGCGGTGGCCGAGGGCGCGAGCGAGCCGGTCTGGTGCGCGATCAGCACCAGCGCCAGGAAGAGCGTGGCCTCGCCGAGCAGGGTCAGGATCAGATAGACCTTGCCGGCGCGTAGCGACTCACGCCGTCCGTCGTAGATGACCAGACCATAGGAGGCGATCCCCATGAGCGCAAAGCCGGTGTAGAAGCTCACCAGATCGAGTGCGACGATCAGCCACAGATTGCCCGCCATCGCGAACAGGAAGAACAGATGGAAGCGCCCGGCGTGCGGACTGTCGCGCAGGGCGCGGACGGCATGGACGGCGGCGACCAGCCACAGCAGTGCCGTGAAGCCGAGAAAGATCCGCCCCGGCGTGTCCAGACCCAGGGTGGCGCCGACCAGCAACCAGGGCAGTTCGACCCGGGCGCCGGCCGGAATCCATAGCGCCGTCGCCAGCGCCGGCAGGGGCGCGAGCGCGACCAGCCAGTGCCGCCGGGGCTGGAGCACCAGCGGCGCGAGTAGCAGCGGCCACAGCCAGCTCAGGATCAACGGCAGCGTCATGGCGTGATCAGGACCAGTAGCAGAAGGAGCACGGTTACGCCCAGCCACAACCAGCCGGCGGTGGGCCAGGCGCGTAATGTCCGCTCGGGATCGGATGGCGGCGGACCGACTCGCTTGCCCAGACCATAGAGATGCGCGCGCGCCGCCTCGACCGTTGCGTTCCAGCGTCCGAACAGCGTGCGCCCTGCCCAGAGCTGGGCGGCCAGGATCGGCTCGATCAGCACCGCCAGATCGCCCAGACTGCGCCGACGCGCGGGACGTCCCGAGCCGGGCGCCCGGCGCCAGATGGCCAGTGCCAGCGGTGCGGCGATCAGCGCGGCGACGAGCATGGCTCCGGCATTGGTCGGCCAGGCCGACGGCTCGCCGAGCACGAATGGAAAGCCCGCGACCAGTCCGAGCAGCAGAATCCAGGCCGTAAGACTCCAGATCGGAAAGACGGGCCGGGGAGCGATCGGCGTCTGAGATTCCCTGGAATCATCAGCTGTCGGTGCGGCTTCGACCACGTTCGGCGCTGGCCAGATCAACCAGACGAAGCGCGCCATCAATAGCGCAGTCGCCACCGTCGCCAGCATCAGCGCCAGATCGAGCCAGATCCAGCCTGGCGAGAGCAGCACCGGCTTGGCGACGTACTTGGCCAGTGCACCACTGGTCAGAGGCGCTCCCGCCAGCGCCAGCGCCAGCAGGATCAGCCCCGCACGCACCAAGGGCCGCGCCGGGTCCAGATCACGCAATCCCAGCCCCAGAAACAGCCCCGACTTGACCAGCGCATGATGCGCAGCATAGAGCGTGAGCGCCCCGACCCCGACCGGCGTAAGCTGAGGTTCGAGCAACAGCAACCCTAGCAGCAGCACGAACAGACCCGCCTTGCTGATGCTCGAATAGGCCAGCACCCGACGCGGATCGGTCTGCACCAGCCCCACGCCCAGCGCCACCAGCAGACTGACCAGCCCCAGCCACACGAACAGCATCCCCCATTCTGGCAGCGCGACCTGTCCCAGCGGCAGCAGTCGCAGCCAGCCGAGCAGTGCGACCTTGCTCATGGCCCCGCTCAGCACGGCGGCGGCCGGCGCAGGTGCGGCGCCATAGGCCAGCGGCAGCCAGGGGTGCAGCGGCATGAGTCCGGCCTTGATGCCGAACCCGAGCAGCAGCAGCGTGATCACCGCGCCATCGGGCGTCGGCGTCTCGGGCAGACTCCAGGTCACGCCCTGAGTCCGCGCCATCAGCAGCAGCGCCACGAACAGCGCCAACTCCCCGATCAGGGTCATGGCCAGATAGACACGCCCGGCCCGTCGGCGCATCAGCCCGCCCGGATGCAGGATCAGCCCATAGGCCGCCAGCCCCATGAGGGCGAAGCCGACATAGAACCCGACCGGCTCACGCGCCAGGATCAGCCACAGATTGCCGGCGAGCGCGAGCAGGAACAGCAGCCGGAAACGCCCGGTCCCAGGCGCCGTACCCAGCCGTTCGACCACCGACACCGCCGCCAGCGACCACACCAGCGCCGTGAACAGCAGAAAGACCCGTGTCGTCTCATCGAACCCAAGCGCGGTGCCGAGCAGCAGCCAGGGCAGTTCCAGCGTCGCGTCGGGCGGCAGCAGCGCCAGAGCGGCGAGCGCGGGTAGCGGCGCGATCAGCACCAGCCAGCGCAACGCCGGATGCACGGCGAGCGGCGCGAACAGCAGCGGCGCCAGCACCACAGCCAGCAACAATCCACTCATCGCCCATACTCCCGCTCGGCGATCAGAGTCGCCCATTCGAGCGGACTGAAGGGCGCGGCGGCCAGCAGACCCGCGACTACGGCCAGTAACGCCGTCACCACCGGCGGCCACAGCAGGGACGGGGCCGTCTCCAGCCGTTTCGACAACACATGCTCCTTCGGCCAGTGCTCCGGCGGCGGACGGAACCAGGCGCGATAGAGGATCGGCAGGAAATAGGCGGCATTGAGCAGACTGCTGACCAACAGCACGCCGATCACCCAGTAGGCCCCGGCCGAGGCCGCGCCCAGCCCCAGATACCACTTGGTGACGAACCCGGCCACCGGCGGAATGCCGATCATGCCGAGCGCGCCGACCGTGAAGGCCAGTGTCGTCCAGGGCATGCGCTGGCCGACACCGTTCATCTCGCTGACCTTGTGCACGCCGAGCGTCTCGGCATAGTTCCCGGCACAGAAGAACAGCGTGATCTTCATGATGCCCTGATGCACCAGATGCACCAGACCGCCGATGGTCGCGATCGGGCCGAGCACCGAGGCGCCGAGCGCGATATAGGACACCTGACTGACGGTCGAATAGGCCAGCCGCTTCTTCAGCCCGTCCTGCGACAGCGCCTTGACCGATCCATAGACGATGGTGGTGGCCGCCAGCACGCCGAGCACGGTCAGCAGCCCCAGATCATGGGCGAATTCGACGCCATAGACGTCATAGACCACGCGCACGATACCGAAGGCGCCGGCCTTGACCACGGCGACCGCGTGCAGCAGCGCACTGACCGGCGCCGGCGCGACCATCGCCTGCGGCAGCCAGCCGTGCAGAGGCACCAGCGCCGCCTTCACGCCCAGCCCGGCCAGCAGCAGGAAGAAGATGACGATGAACTGACCGTGCAGCGCCTCGGGCGCCGCCCCGAGCAGACCGCCCTGGGTGAAAGCCAGTTGACCGACCAGGGTCTGGAGCCAGACCGCACCGACGAACAGCAGCACGCCGCCGCTCATGGTGTAGGCCAGATAGACCTTGGCCCCGTGATCGGCGTCCGGCGTGCCGCGATGGGCGACCAGCGGATAGGTCGCCAGCGTGAGGATTTCGTAGAAGACCACGAAGGTCATCAGATTCCCCGCGAGCGCGATACCCACGGTCGCTGAGACGCAGAGACTGAAGAAACCGAAGAAGCGGCTACGGTTCGGCGAGTGCTCCAGATAACCGATGGCATAGATGGTCGTCACCAGCCACAGCACGGTCGACAGCGCCACGAACAGCACCGAGAGCGCATCGGCGCTCAGCACCAGCTCCAGACCCGGCATCAGCGTCAGCCGGCTCTCGTAGACATGGCCGTGGAAGACGCCCCAGATCATCCAGCCGACCAGGACGATCTTGAGCAGGGCGCCGAACATATTGAGCAGGGTTCGCCGCCAGTGACTCTCCTCGCCCAGCAGGAAGATGAGCACGCCCGGCAGGGCGGAACTGAGCACGATGGCCAGCGGCAGATAGGGATCGAGATTCATGCGTTCAGACTCCCGCTCCGAGCAGGACGGCGATGGGCTGGGCGGCCAGACCGACGGCCAGAGCCGAGAGCGCGGCCAGCAGCAGGGCCGGGATCTCGGTGCGCGGATCGGTCAGGAAGCACTTGGGCGTCGGTTCACGGTTGAAGGCGCGCGCCAGCACCCGAAACACATAGGCCGCCGCCAGCAGGGTACCGGCCATCGCCACCAGCGCCCACCACCATTGACCCAGGGCAATGGCCTGCCCGACCAGTATCCACTTGGCAAAAAAGGTACCACTCGGCGGCAGGCCGATCAGGGCCACACCCGCCAGACCGATGGTGAAGGTCGCCGCCGGCAGACTCTGGGCCGCGCCGCCGAGTTCGCGGATGCGATCATGCCCGGTGCTCTTCTGCACCAGCCCGGCGGCGAGGAAGAAACCGGCCTTGGCGAAGCCGTGGGTGAGCGCCAGCAGCACCAGCGCCGTGAGTAGCCGTTCGCGCGTGTCCCCGTCCGGCGCGGCCGTCAGCAGCGGCAGGAACAGGAATAGATAGCCGATCTGGGCCACGGTCGAATAGGCCGCCAGCAGCTTGAGCCGTTCGGCCCGCAGCGCACGCCAGGAACCCCAGAGCACCGCGCCCGCCCCGAGCAGTCCGAGCAGCATGGCCGCCGGCAGGGTCGCGATCCCGTCGAACAGATCCAGCCACAGCCGCAGCACCAGATAGATCGCCGCCTTGACCACCAGCGCCGAGAGCGCCGCGCTGACCGGCGCCGGTGCATTGGCATGGGCCGGCGGCAGCCAGAAGTGCAGCGGGAACAGGGCTGATTTGAGCAGCAGTCCGCCGATCATGAGCGCCAGCGCCGACCAGGCCACTGGACCGGGCGTCAGCGCTTCGGCCACCAGCTCCAGATCCAGCACGCCATAGGCCGTGTAAAGCAGGGCCACACCGAGCAGATAGGTCATGGACCCAAGCAGGCCCACCAGCAGATAGCGCAGATTGGCCTCGGCGGCTTCGCGGGTGCCGGTGAGCGCACCGAGCGCGGCGGCCGAGAGTCCCAGCAGCTCCAGCATCACATAGAGGTTAAACAGATCGGCGGCCAGGAACAGCCCGTTGAGCGCCGTCCACAGCAGCAGCCACAATGGCCAGAACTTTCGGCTCGATTCAGCCGCGCCGAAATAGCCGGTGGCATGGATGCTGATGGCCAGTGCGACCAGATTGGCCATGGCCACCAGCGCCGCCGCCAGACCGTCGGCGCGCAGACCGATGCCGAGTGGCACGCCCCAGCCGCCGAGATCCGAGTGCAGACTCTCGCTGCCCCAGACCGTGACAGTCAGCCACAGCGCCACGGTGGTGGTCGCCAGCGCCGTGAGCATCCCCAGGGTGCGCGACCAGCCGGGGAGCATGGTGACGAGCAGCGCCCCGAGCAGCGGCAGCGCGACCGCGAGCGCCAGTGGATCAAGCATGGGTTCCGTCCTCCCGGTCATCGATTCCGTGAACATCAGGCGTCCGTTCACCATCCTCCCGATCCAGACGCCGGCCGAAGGCAAGCGCCAGCGCCGTGGCGCTGACCGCGACCACGATCCCGGTCAGCACCAGGGCGTGCGGTACCGGATCGGGCGGCGCATCCAGCCCGCGATAGGCGACCGCGACCAGGACATGGAACACCCCGGCGCCCATGATGTTGAGCGCGATCAGTTTGCGCCACAGGGGTTCGTGACTGATGAAGGACCAGACGCCGAGCAGGAAGAACAGGAGGCCGGCGCTGCCGTAGAGCAGTTGGGTCAGTAGGATCTCGTGGCTCATGGTTCGGCGGGCCTCGTGGTGCGCGGCCGGCCGCCGAGGAAGGCCGCTGCCAGGGTGGCGCCGATGCTCAGGGTGGCGCCGGTCTCGATGGTCAGGATCAGCCATTTGGCCAGCGCCGGCGGATAGGTCAGGAAGCCCAGCCCCAGTCCCATGAGCGTCAGCCCGACGAGCGCGAACACCAGGGTACCGAGCGCGGCCAGCACGCGCAGCCAAGCCTCGCCCGGCAGACCGGCGTTCGGTCGTCCCGAGAGTGCCAGGGTTACGCCGGCTGCGCCGAGCAGGGCGCCGGCCTGAAACGCCCCGCCCGGCGCCTGCCCGCCGATCCAGAGCAGATAGCCGCCGGCGATGATCAGCATGGGCACCACCCAGCCGACCAGACTGTCGAGCAACAGCGCCGCCGGCTGATAGGGCGCCGCCGCCGGGCCGAGCGACCAGATCCCGAGCAGCGCGGCCAGCAGCACCGCCAGTTCGAGCAGGGTGTCATAGGCGCGGAAGTTGAGCAGCACCGAGGTCACGGGATTGCTGGCGCCCGACTCGGGCACCCGTTCCAGCGCCAGGGCCGCCAGCCGCTCGCCCTCATGGCCGGTGAGACCGCTCCAGAAGGCCCAGAACAGTAGCGCCCCGATCGCCGCCAGCAGCAGCGGGATCAGGAGGGTTTGGGGATTCGAGGATGACATCTATCGTCTCCGGGCCGCGCGTCGGGCGGCGGACAGCATCAGCGCCCCGGCCAGACCCGCGCCGATGGCCGCCTCGGCCAGCGCCAGATCGGGTGCGCGCAGTCGCGCCCAGACCAGGGCCAGCAACAGGCCGAACGCAATGAAGAGAATGACCCCGCGCCGGGGTTCGCGGCTGGTGAGCGCAGCGAGCGCCAGCCCCAGCAGCGTGGTCGAGAGCAGGATGTCGAAACCGAGCAGCAGTGGATTCAATGGGCGTCCTCCCCATCGCCGCGCAGGGCGCGCTTGGCGATCAGATGGGCTCCGGTGGCGCTCGCCACCAGCACGAACAGCCAGACGAGCACCAGCTTGAGTCCGTTCAGGACTCCCGGTGCCTCCAGCAGCAGACCCAGGATCAGTAGCCCCAGTCCGACATTGTCGGCCTTGGTCAGGGCGTGCAGCCGGCTGAGCCGATCCGGCAGCCGCATGAGTCCGACCGTGCCGGCGACGAAGAAGAAGGCCCCGGCCAGGATGCAGGCGGTCGACAGCCAGGGCAGCAGTGTGGTGAGCGTCATGCGTCCTCGTCCTCGCGTCGGCGGGTGAAGGCGACGATGGCCACCGCCGCCAGCAGTGAGAACACCAGCGCCACGTCGATCAGCGCCGGCACCCGGATCACCGGGATCAGCACCAGCAGCAGCCCGATCCCGGACGTGCCCAGCAATTGCGCAGCCATCAGGCGATCCGATGGCGTCGGGCCGATGGCGACCCGGATCAGACCGATACTCATGGTCGCCAGCAGCAGCAGGGCGACGGCCAGATGGATATCAGAGAGTGACATGCGGATGTCCTCGATTCGTCATGTTTCGTCCCGAAAACGGCGTTCACGTCTGGGCGGCTTTGGCGTCCCGGCAGGACAGGATGTCCGTCTGTTCAGGGCCGGCCTCACTGGTCGGGGCCACGAGCCGCTCGCCAAAGAGCGTGCCGATTCGTTGTTCCAGTTGCGCGATGTCGGCGTCGAGTAGCGCACCGTCGGCGGCGTCGAGCGCATGGACTGTCAGGACGTCGCCGCGCAGATCCGCGCTCAGCGTGCCCGGCAGCAGACTGAGCGTGTCGAGCAGCACCACCCGGGCCGAGGCGTTCGTCAGTCTGAGCCGATAGGTGTGTATGCCCGGTGCGATGTGCATCCTTGGCCGCATCACGCGCCAGGCTACGTCGAGTCCGCCCTTGAGCGACTGCCAGAGAAAGAAGGGCACGAAAACCAAAGCCGCGAGCAGGCGCGGTGATCCGCCATCGCGCCGGCTCAGGCGCAGACTGGCCCAGGTCGCCGCGATCACCGCCGGTGCGCCGATGATCCAGGAGGTCGGATCGGTCCCGGCGATCACCAGCCAGGCACAGGCAAAGAGCAGGAGGCGCAGCAGGATGGCGCCGAGGGTCGATTTGGATCCTGTCATCGATTCGGAATCTCCAGGCGTTGTGCCACGGTTTGAGCCATGTGTGGACACTCTTCAGAGACAAGAGGTTCCGAGCGCAGCTGGAATCGAGGCGCTCGCCGGCTGGAACGCTGGCGGCTCAACCGCTGCTAGCCGGACCAGCCGGCGGTTATACTGGCCGCATCCCGTTATCGGCCCAGGTCCGGAGTCCATGGCATTCTCACGCACGCTTCCCGAACTCTTCCGGCATACCGCCAAACGCTTTGACGATGCCCCGGCCATCCTCACCGATGAGCGCATCTGGACCTATGCAGACCTCGATGACGCCAGTGACGGTATCGCCGCCGGTCTGGCCGAGCGCGGCATCGCGCCTGGCGATCGGGTCGGACTCTATTGTCCAAACGGAGCGGCCTTCGTCTGCGGCTATCTCGGCATCCTCAAGGCCGGCGCCTGTGTCGTTCCGATCAATCTGCTACTGCCGCCGACGGCCATCGCGTTCGTGCTGAACGATGCCGGCGCCAAAGCACTCTGCTTCCATGCGGCCTTTGCCGAGCAGGCTGCCGCCGCGTTGACCGAGGTGCCCGGCGTGACCCTGCGTCTGGGGATCGGTCCGGTCGACCCCGAAACGGTCGATGTCCGGCTCGACGCGCTCACCACCGCCGCCAATCCATCCGCGCCGCGCATCGATCCCGACCAGGAGCCGGCCGTGATCCTCTACACGTCCGGTACCACAGGCCGACCCAAGGGCGCTGTGCTCACCCATGCCAATCTGGCGGCCAATGCCACGGCCGTGGCCGAGGTACTGGAGATCCGCTCCGGTGCCGACGGCGATCGCGTTCTGGTCGTGCTGCCGATGTTTCATGCCTTTGCCGCGACGGTTGGCCTGCTGATGCCCTTGCTCGCCGGGGCGGCGCTGGTTCCGGTGGCGCGCTTCGATGCCGCCCTGATCACGGAGGCCATCGGCACCCACCGCGCGACCCTCTTTCTTGGCGTGCCGAGTCTGTACGCTGTGCTGCTGCGACTCGACGACGCCCAGGTCGCGCGCTGGGGATCGGTGCGGCTGTGCGTCTCAGGCGGGGCGGCCATGCCCGAGGCGGTCATGCAGGCGTTCGAGACGCGCTTCGCGATCCCGATCCTGGAGGGCGACGGCCCCACCGAATGCGGGCCTGTCACCTGTGTCAATCCACCAGCCGGGCCGCGCAAGCCGTGCTCGGTCGGGCCGGCGCTACCGGGTGTGGAGATGCGTATCGCCGACCCGGACGGAAACTGGCTGCCCGACGGTGAACATGGCGAGGTCTGCGTGCGCGGCCCGAGTGTCATGCGCGGCTACTGGAACCTGCCCGAGGAGACGCGGGCCAGCTTCCATGGTGACTGGTTCCGTACCGGCGATCTCGGTTGGCGTGACAGTGACGGCTGGTTCTATCTGGTCGATCGGATCAAGGATCTGATCATCACCAACGGCATGAACGTCTACCCCCGGATCATCGAAGAGGTGCTGATCCGCCATCCTGGCGTGGCCGAGGCCGCTGTCGTCGGCGAACCGCACCCGCTGCATGGCGAGATCCCGATCGCCTACGTCACCGCAACACCGGGACAGGGTGAACTCGACACGCACGACCTGAAGGACTGGTGCCGCGCTCGACTCGGCCGTCATGAAGTGCCCCGGCGCATCGAGTGTGTCGCGACCCTGCCGAAGAATGCCTCTGGCAAGATCCTCAAGCGCGAGCTGCGCCGTACCGGCGAGCATGAACGCGGGGTCCGGCTGTCATAGCGGTCATGTACCGGCTGTCCGGCCCGGAGAAGTCGATCGACGGTGCACGGTCAGACGGCAACGGTCCGGTTCGCGATGCACACCATCACATGGCCGCGCGTTCGCGCTTTTCGAGGCCAAAAAAAGACCCGGCGGTGTGCCGGGTCGAAAAGTCTCTCGTAGAAGAGAGACGAGGAGGACAGCGTGAACTGGCGCTCTGGCCAGCAAATTCGGTGCGTCGCTCAAGTGTATCAGCGACCATGGGTGAAAGTTTAGATGATTTTCGATGATTGCAATGGGTCCAATGCAAATATTTTTATCGGACCCACGGCGTTCGTTGGGGTGCGCTGAACCGGCTCCCGGCCGACCGCCACCGAGAGGCGCAGGGTTGGCGGGGCCAGTGCAAGCGCTGCGGTCAGGTTACGACATCCGGTTCAGTGCGTCCGGTGCGGGTCTCGATCTGGGCCAGTTCGCGCGCGATGAGGACGAGCGGGCGCATGGCGTCCTGAGTGTCGCGGTGGTGTAGCGCCGGGTTCGGTTCAAAGTATTCGAGATAGACCCGCAGCGTGGCCCCAGAGGTGCCGGTGCCCGAGAGTCGATAGACGATGCGCGCGCCGCTCGCAAAGCCGATGCGGATGCCCTGGCGTTCGGAGACGCTGCCGTCGATGGGGTCGGTATAGGCGAAATCGTCGGCATAGCTCACGGTCTCCGCCCCGAGTTGACGGCCGGGCAGATCGGGCAGCAGTCGGCGCAGATGATCGACCAGTCCCTCGGCGGCCTCCAGATCCACGCCCTCGTAATCGTGCCGGGTGTAGAAGTTGCGCCCGAACCGGCGCCAGTGATCGGTGAGGATCTCGGCGACCGACTGTTGCCGCACCGCCAGCAGATTGAGCCAGAACAGCACCGCCCACAGCCCGTCCTTCTCGCGCACATGATCCGAGCCGGTGCCGAAGCTCTCCTCGCCGCAGAGCGTGATGCGCCCGGCATCGAGCAGATTGCCGAAGAACTTCCAGCCGGTCGGCGTCTCGAAACACTCGATCCCCAGGAAATCGGCGACCCGATTGGCCGCCTGACTGGTCGGCATCGAGCGCGCGATGCCCCGGATGCCTTGCCGATAGCCCGGCAGCAGATGCGCGTTGGCGGCGAGGATGGCGAGACTGTCGCTCGGGGTGACGAAGCAGTTGCGCCCTAGGATCATGTTGCGGTCGCCGTCGCCATCGGACGCGGCGCCGAAGTCAAGTCCGTCCGACCCATGGGTCAGGGCGACCAGTTCCTGGGCGTGGGCGAGGTTGGGATCGGGATGACCGCCGCCGAAATCCTCCAGCGGCACGCCGTTCATCACGGTGCCGGGCGCGGCGCCGAGCCGGTTCTCCAGGATCTCGATCGCATAGGGACCGGTGATGGCGTGCATGGCGTCGAAACGCATCTGGAAATGGCCGGAGTTGAACAGGTGATGAATGGCGTCGAAGTCGAACAGCGCCTCCATCAGGTCGGCGTAGTCGCGCACCGGGTCGATGATCTCGATCTCGGTCTCGCCGAGCGTGCAGACGCCGGGCTGGTCGAGATCGACCGGCGGCGTGTCGAGCGTCAGATAACGGTCGATGGTCTTCGTCCGCGCGAAGATGGCGTCCGTGACGGATTCGGGGGCCGGGCCGCCGTTGGCCGAGTTGAACTTGATGCCGAAGTCCTCGTCCGGCCCGCCGGGATTGTGGCTGGCCGAGAGCACGATGCCGCCCTGGGTCTTGTACTTGCGGATGACGCAGGAGACGGCCGGCGTGGAGAACAGCCCGCCGCGCCCGACGATGAGCCGCCGCACGCCATTGGCCGCCGCCAGCCGCAGGATGACCTGGATCGCCTCGCGATTGAAATAGCGCCCATCGCCGCCGACCACCAGGCTGCCGCCCCGGAGTTCGGGCAGGGTGTCGAGGATCGACTGCACGAAGTTCTCCAGGTAGCCCGGTTGCTGGAAGACCTTGACCTTCTTGCGCAGCCCGGAGGTTCCGGGGCGCTGACCCTCGAACGGCGTGGTGGCGATGCGGATCGTTTCCATCTTCAAACCCTTGAATTGTGGTTGAATAGCCTTTACTGAGCGGCCAGCGCGCGGCGGCGGGACGGCCGTGACGAGAACGGGGCGATGCCGACGTTGACGGGCATTGTATCCCCCCGGCCCCGTGCGACAATAAGCGGTGCGCGACAATTCGCGCCCATCCCCCACATTCACAGCAAGGTAAGTACCCAAAGATGACAGTCGAAGCGCATAAGGAAACACTGGAGTTCAAGGCCGAGGTGAGTCAGGTGCTGGATCTGGTGATCCGCTCGCTCTACTCGAACAAGGAGATCTTTCTGCGCGAACTGGTCTCCAACGCCTCGGACGCCGCTGAAAAACTCCGTTTCGAGGCTCTGAGCGACGACGGGCTCTATGAGGGCGATTCGGCGCTGCGCATCCGCGTCACGGTCGATCGCGACGCCGGCACGGTCACGATCTCGGACAACGGCATCGGTCTGAGCCGCAACGAGGTGGTCGAGACCATCGGCAGCATCGCCAGCTCCGGCACCCGCCGCTTCATCGAGAGCCTGTCGGGCGATCAGGCCAAGGACAGCACCCTCATCGGTCAGTTCGGCGTCGGCTTCTATTCAGCCTATATCGTCGCCGACAAGGTGACGCTGGTCTCGCGCCGCGCCGGACTCGGGGCCGAGCATGGCGTGCGCTGGGAGTCCGACGGACGCGGCAGCTACACGCTCGAAACGGTCGAGAAGGCCGGACGCGGCACCGACGTCACCCTGCATCTCAAGGAAGACGAGAAAGAGTTCCTGGATAGCTGGCGTCTGCGTTCGATCATCGGCAAGTTCTCCGACCACCTCGCCATCCCGGTCGAGATGGCCAAGGAACTCTACGGCGAAGAGGCCGAGCAGAAGAAGGACGAGCCGCCCGAGTTCGAGCAGGTCAATCGCGGCACGGCGCTGTGGATGCGCAACAAGTCCGACATCACGGAGGAGGAATACAACGACTTCTACAAGCACGTCTCGCACGACTTCCAGCCGCCGCTGGCCTATGCCCACAACCGGGTCGAGGGCACCAACGAATACACCGCGCTCCTCTATGTGCCGAGCAAGGCGCCCTGGGACCTGTTCGACCGCGACCAGAAGCACGGTGTGAAGCTCTATGTCCGCCGCGTCTTCATCATGGACGAGGCCGACAAGCTGATGCCGCACTATCTGCGCTTCGTCAAGGGCATCGTCGACTCCGACGACCTGCCGCTGAACGTCTCGCGCGAGATCCTCCAGCACAACCGCAAGATCGACACCATCCGTCAGGCCAACACCAAGCGCGTCCTGGGCTTGCTCGAAACCCTGGCCAAGGACGAGCCGGAGAAGTACGCGACCTTCTGGGACGAGTTCGGCAAGGTGCTGAAGGAAGGTCCGGCCGAGGACTTCGCCAACAAGGAACGCCTCGCCGGTCTCTTGCGCTTCTCGACCACGCACAGCGAGGGCAGCGAGCAGCGCGAGTCGCTCGATGCCTATATCGAGCGCATGAAGGAGGGTCAGGACAAGATCTACTACATCACGGCCGACAGCCCGGCGGCCGCCCGTCACAGCCCGCATCTGGAAGTCTTCCGCAAGAAGGGCGTCGAGGTGCTGCTGCTCTCCGATCGTGTCGACGAGTGGCTGGTCAGCCATCTGCACGAGTACAAGGGCAAGTCGCTCCAGTCCGTCGCCAAGGGCGATCTGGATCTCGGCGAGCTGGCCGACAAGGAGGAGCAGGAAGCCAAGGAGAAGGCCGCGACCGAGCACAAGCCGCTGCTCGATCGGCTCAAGAGCGCGCTCGGCGGGCAGGTCGAGGACGTGCGTCCCAGCACCCGTCTGGTCGACTCACCGGCCTGTCTGGTGGTCGGCGCCGACGACATGAGCGCCAATCTGGCGCGCGTGCTCAAGGCGGTCGGTCAAAGCGCACCCGAGACCAAGCCGATCCTGGAGGTCAACCTGGATCATCTGCTGGTGCGGCGTCTGGAGTCCGAGTCGGACGAGGGACGCTTCAATGATCTGGCCTCGATCCTGTTCGATCAGGCGCAACTGGCCGAGGGCGGTCAGCTCGACGATCCGGCAGCCTTCGTCGGGCGTCTCAACAAGCTGATGCTCAACATGATGATGGCCGGCGGCTGATCGTCGTCGACATCCGCGGCCTGACAGCGCGCGATCGGCGTTGATCGGGCGTTTTTGACGGACATCCCGGGCTGACTGGGGTGTCCGTTTTCGTTATGTCGAACCGCGTTGGTCGAGGCGGCTTCAGCCGCCTGCTTGGCCGGTTCGGCTAAAGCCGGGGTCTACGGATTTCAAACGTGCCCCAAAGTATTGAGATATGCAAAACTGATGATTGCTCAGTGCTTTGACCATGCCGCCCGGTTGATTCGGGTGGTCGCACCGCCAAGGGGCATGGCATACTGCGTAGGATTCGGGTTTTCCGTCAAATAATTCAAATGTTCCATCGAGGAGATCACAGCATGCGCATCATCCTGCTCGGCGGCCCAGGCGCGGGTAAGGGCACCCAGGCCGGCTTCATCAAGGCGCACTTCAACATTCCGCAGATTTCGACCGGCGACATGCTGCGCGCGCACGTCAAGCAGGGCACCGAGCTGGGTCTGGCCGCCAAAAAGATCATGGACGAGGGTGGCCTGGTCTCCGACGACATCATCATCGGCATGGTCAAGGAGCGCATCACCGAGGCCGATTGCGCCAACGGCTGTCTGTTCGACGGTTTCCCGCGCACGCTGGCCCAGGCCGACGCACTCAAGGACGCCGGCATCCATATCGACGCCGTGGTCGAGATCGACGTGCCGGACGAGGAGATCATCAAGCGCATGTCCGGCCGGCGCGTGCACCAGGCCTCGGGTCGCACCTATCACGTCGTCTTCAATCCGCCCAAGGTCGAGGGCCTCGACGATGAAACCGGCGAGCCGCTGATCCAGCGCGACGACGACCGCGAGGAGACCGTCAAGGCCCGTCTCCAGGTCTATCACGACCAGACCGAGCCGCTGATCGGCTATTACTCCTCCTGGGCCGAGCAGGGCGGCGAGGGTGCGCCGCGCTACATCAAAATCCACGGTATCGGTCAGGTCGAGGACATCCGCACCCAGATCCTGGCCGGACTCGAAGCGCTCTGAGGCGATTGCCGGACAGGACGACCCGCCGGATGGGCAGAGCGAACGCCATGCCCATCTCAATCGGCCGCAATCCGCCTGAAACTGATAACGCGACCGGATCACGCGCGTTCGTTCCGGTCGCGTTTCCATGCCCCGATCCGTCGCGCCCGCCATCCGGGGCGGGTCACGGGAGCCGCCGTTTCTGTTAGTATCCCACTCAACTTTTCATCCAACGGGGAGGCTCCCATGGCCGTCGTCGAGCTTGATACCGCCAATTTCGAACAAACCATCCAGAACAACGCCTTCGTGATCGTCGATTTCTGGGCGCCCTGGTGTGGCCCCTGCCGTTCCTTCGCCCCCGTCTACGAGAAGGTCTCGGAGGACTTCCCGGACATCGTTTTTGCCAAGCTCAACACCGAAGAGCATCAGGCGATCGCGGGCCATTTTCAGATCCGTTCCATCCCGACGCTGATGATCTTCCGCGATCAGATCATCATCTTCTCGCAGGCCGGCGCATTGCCCGAAGGGTCCTTCCGCGATCTGCTCACCAAGGCCGGCGAACTCGACATGGACGACGTGCGCCGCCAGATCGCCGAGCAGTCCAACGCTCAGGCTTGATCGGCTGACGCCAACGACGCGAGACGACGGGTCGTGAGCGCCCCGGTCGATCGTGTCGCGCTCTGCACGTTCCACCCTCGATGCAATTCGCGCTCGACCGCGCCTTTCTCCTCAAACTGATCGCGGGGCACCCGGATGTCGGCGCCCTGATGAGTCTGTGCGAGGAGAACTTCATCCTTCTGCGGCGTCTGGCCCCGGAGTTGAACGCCTATCCGGCCGGACAGCGCCTCTCGCGGCGTCCCGGAACCGTCGATCTCGCTCTGGAGGTCGAGGAGCAGGCGCGCTACACCACGCTGGTGCATCTGACCCACCGTTTCACGGACGCCGAGACGCTGGAGACCCATTCAGACCCGGATGCCCGGCTGCGCGTCTACCATGACGCCCGGCAGGTCGAGGTGCTGGAGCTGCGCCAGTCCATGCTGCCTCTGCGCACCCGGTACGCGCATCCGGCCCTGACCGACAAATGGCGGGCCAATCTGTTCCTGTCCAAATGGCTGATGTTCTGTCTGCGTCAGGGGCATGGCTTCGCGCCCGATCCGAACCCGGTCGGCGAGCGGCACCTGCTGATCGACGGCGCATCCTCGGTCTGTTTCGCGCAGCCTTCATAGCGTCGTTGATCGGTCCATGTGCGAGCCATGCTTGAAATAAGGGAATTGTTGACTAATTTAGTCCAATGACAATTCTCACTCCCAAGCAGGCAGCACAACCATGAGACTATCGACCAAAGGCAGATACGCCGTGACCGCCATGCTCGATCTGGCCCTGCACGCAGGCAAGGGACCGGTGACGCTGGCGGACATTTCATCCAGTCAAGGCATCTCGCTGTCCTATCTGGAACAGCTGTTCGCCGCCCTGCGCGCCAAGAAGCTGGTGCGCGGCGTGCGTGGTCCGGGCGGCGGCTATTATCTGGGCCGTGCTCCGAGCGAGATCTCGATCGCCAACATCATCTGTGCCGTCGACGAGTGGGTGGAGCTGACGCGCTGCGGCGGGCGCCAGAACTGTCACGAGGGCCAGCGCTGTCTGACGCATCATCTCTGGGACCAGTTGAGCGACGAAATCTTCAGGTTTCTCAGCGACATCTCGCTCCAGGATCTGGTCGATCGGGGCGGGCATCCCAAGCTCGAATTCGCCGCGCCGCGCGTCACGCTCGAACCCGAAAAACAGCGTCACGCGGCCTGATCGCCGTGGGATCGCATTTCCGGCGCTGAAAAAACTGTCCCGGCAGTGGTATGCTTCACAGCTTCTGTCCAGGCCGCCTGTTTGATTCCATCGACGGACGGCTCGGCCTTTTCAACCCTAGCTTGACGATTCATGGGCGCCATGGCAGAGCAGCCAGACGGTTTGATCTCGATTCAGGACTTCGTGCGCTGGGGCGCGAGCCGCTTCAACGCGGCCGGCCTCCACTTCGGGCACGGTACCGATAACGCCATCGACGAGGCGGCGCTACTGGTGCTGAGCGCCCTGCACCTCGACCCCAATCTGCCCGCGAACTTCCGCGACTGCCGGCTCACCCCGGCCGAGCGGGTGCGCGTCTGCGAGCTCATCGACCGCCGGGTCGTCGAGCGCGTGCCGGCGGCCTATCTGATCGGGCGTGCCTGGTTCGCGGGACTGGAGTTCCGGGTCGACGAACAGGTGCTGGTACCGCGCTCGCCGATCGCCGAGCTGGTCGAGGTCGGGTTCGATCCCTGGATCGACGCCGATCGTGTCGGCCGGGTGCTGGATCTGTGCACCGGCAGCGGCTGCATCGGCATCGCGGCGGCGGTCTATCTGCCGGACGCCGATGTCGATCTGGTCGACATCTCGCCCGAGGCGCTGGTCATCGCCCGTGACAACGTCGAGCGCCACGGCGTCGGCGACCGGGTGCATATCTTCGAGTCCGATCTGTTCGCCGCGCTCGGCGATCAGCGTTACGACGTGATCGTCTCCAACCCGCCCTATGTCTCACGCGCCGAGTTCGAAGCGCTGCCGACCGAGTATCACAACGAGCCGCATCTGGGTCTGCTCGCCGGCGAGGACGGACTCGACATCGTGCTGCGCATCCTCGACGAAGCCGCCGACCATCTCAACGAGCGCGGCATCCTGGTCGTCGAGGTCGGCAACTCGCTGCCCTTCCTGGAGTCGCGTCTGCCGGGCGTGCCCTTCACCTGGATCGAATTCGAGCGCGGCGGGGAGGGGGTCTTCCTGCTCACGCGCGAGCAGCTCCTCGACTACCGGCCGCTCATCGAGGAGGCACTCTATTCCTGATGCGCAGGCCGCGTCCTGCGATTCGCGGTACCGGCAATTGCATTCCCACATCCCGCCGCACCAGCGGCCGAATTCCGGCGCCCAGGATTCGGCCACGGCGGGGACGATGCCTGAACAGGCTTTACACGACGGGCCGCTCGGGAGCCAGAGACGCCCCCCGCGGCTGGAGGATTGAACGGTGGAGCAAGGCGTTTCCTTCGACCTTGATTTGATTCGTCGCTACGACCAGAGCGGTCCGCGCTATACCTCGTATCCCACGGCGGTCGAGTTCGACGAATCCTTCGACGAGGCGGCCTACAAGGCGGCCTGCGCACGCAGCAACGAAAGCGGCCGGCCGCTCTCGCTCTATTTCCACATCCCTTTCTGCGACACGGTCTGCTTCTATTGCGCCTGCAACAAGATCGCGACCAAGGACCGCTCACTGGCGCCGCCCTATCTGGAGCGCGTCTATCGCGAGCTGGAGATGCAGTCGGCCCTGTTCGACAAGTCGCGTGTCGTCGAGCAACTGCACTGGGGCGGCGGCACCCCGACCTTCCTCAGCCACGACCAGATGGTCGAGCTGATGGACGTGACGCGCCGTCATTTCACCTTGGCCGATGACGAGACCGGCGAATTCTCGATCGAGATCGACCCGCGCGAGGCCGATGCCTCCACCGTCAAGCTGCTGCGCCGGATCGGGTTCAACCGCATGAGTCTCGGCGTACAGGACTTCGACGAGCGGGTGCAGGCGGCGGTCAACCGCTTCCAGACCGAGGCCCAGACCATGACGGTGCTGGAGGCCGCGCTCGCCGAGGGGTTCCGCTCGACCAGTATCGATCTGATCTACGGCCTGCCGTTCCAGTCGGTCGAGAGCTTCATGAAGACCCTGGAGCGCGTGATCGAGGTCAATCCGCAGCGTCTGTCGGTATTCAACTATGCGCATCTGCCCGAGCGCTTCAAGCCGCAGCGACGCATCAACGAAGCCGATCTGCCCGCGCCTCAGGTCAAGCTCGACATCCTGCAATCGACCATCGCGCGTCTGACCGAGGCCGGCTATGTCTTCATCGGCATGGACCACTTCGCCCGTCCCGACGACGAGCTGGCCGTCGCCCAGCGCGCCGGCACCCTGTACCGCAACTTCCAGGGTTACTCGACCCACGCCCATTGCGACCTGATCGGCATCGGTGTCACCTCGATCGGCATGATCGACAACACCTACGGTCAGAACCGCCGCGAACTCAACGAGTATTACGCCGACATCGACGCCGGGCGTCTGCCGGTGTTCCGGGGTCTCGAACTCAACCGTGACGATCTGATCCGGCGCGATGTCATCACCCGGCTGATCTGCCATTTCCAGCTCGACAAGGCGGCGGTTGCGGCTCAGTGGGGCATCGTCTTCGACGACTATTTCGCCGACAGTCTCGCCAAGCTCAAGGGCATGGAAGAGGATGGGCTGGTGACGGTCGACGCCGACAGTATCCGCATCCAGGCGCGTGGCCGACTGCTGGTGCGCAACATCTGTATGGCCTTCGATGCCTATCTGGCCGTCAAGACCGGCCCGATCGGTTTCTCCAAGGTCATCTGAGCGCGGCCGGACGCTGGAGGCGTACCAGTCTCCAGCCGCCGCTGGAAGCGTCGATGACGAATCCCGCCCGCTGTCAAGTGGGCGGTTCGTGCTATACTTCTCGGCTTTTGAAGGCGCCGCCCAGGCGAATGCGGGGCGGCGTCGAGATTTTTATTGACAGGCGTGGCGCTCCAGCTTGGCGTCCGCGGGAGAAATTCAATGCAAGTGTCGGTTGAAGCGGGCGAGGGACTCGAGCGGCGGATGCGGGTCGACCTGCCGTTCGATGAGGTCGGTGCCGAGGTCGAGAAGCGGTTGCAGCAGCTCGCGCGCCGCGCCAAGCTGCCGGGTTTCCGGCCCGGCAAGGTGCCGATGAAGGTGCTGCGTCAGCGCTACAACGCGGAGCTTCACCAGGAAGTCTTCGGCGACATGGTGCAGAAGACCCTCTACAAGGCCTTCGAGCAGGAGTCGTTGATGCCGGCCGGTATGCCGCACATCGAGCCCGATCTCGACATCGACGCCGGTCGTATGGCGTATACCGCCGTTTTCGAAGTCATGCCCGAGATCACGCTGGCCTCGGTGAGCGACAGGGTCGTCAAGCGCCCGGTGAGTGAGCTGACCGACACCGATCTGGACGACATGATCCAGCGCCTGCGCGAGCAGCGCAAGACCTGGGCCGCCGTCGAGCGTCCGGCTCAGGCCGGCGACCAGCTCAGCATCGGCTTCGTCGGCACGATCGAGGGCGAGGCCTTCGAGGGCGGTACCACCACCGGCTTCAAGCTCGAGCTCGGCTCGGGCCGTCTGATCCCCGGCTTCGAGGATGGCCTGGTCGGCGCCACTGTCGGCGAGACGCGCACGCTCGACCTGACCTTCCCCGAGGGGTATCAGGCCGAACATCTGGCCGGCAAGCCGGTGCGCTTCGAAGTGACCGTCGAGTCGATCGCCGAGCCGCGTCTGCCCGAGGTCGATGCCGAGTTCGTCAAGAACTTCGGGGTCGAGGACGGCGACGTCGAGCGATTCAAGGCCGATGTGCGCCGCAACATGGAGCGCGAGTTGAAAGAGCGCCTCACCGCCCGCACCAAGGAGCGGGTGATGGACATGCTCTATGAAGCCAACCCGGTCGATCTGCCCAAGGCGCTGATCCAGAGCGAGATGCGCACCATGGTTGAGCAGATGCGTCAGGCTCTGGGTGGCGGCCAGATGCAGCTGCCGCCCGAGATGTTCGAGCCCGGCGCCAAGCGTCGGGTCGCCCTGGGTCTGATCCTGGGCCAGATCATCCGCGACAACGAGATCAAGGCCGATCCGGAGCGCGTGCGCGAGACCGTCGAGCGTATGGCCGCGAGCTATGAGCAGCCGCAGGAAGTGCTCGATTACTACTATGGCGACGAAGAGCGCCTGAGTTCGGTCCGGGCGCTGGTCATGGAAGAGCAGGTGGTCGATCTGATGCTCGAACAGGTCCAGGTCGAGGACGAGCCGCTGACCTTCGCGCAACTCACCGAGCAATAGGGCATCCGCCACGTCCGCGTATTCAGCGGCGGCGATCAGGCGGCGGAGTCGCTCCGCCATGCGGACGCCGCCGCGATGACACGGCGCTGTCTCCCTCTTTTCAACGATCAATCGAAGATTCCAGCCATGAGCACACCCCTGAGTCGCACCGATTGGCAGCCCCAAGGTCTGGGGCTGGTGCCCATCGTGGTCGAGCAGACCGCGCGCGGCGAGCGTTCGTTCGACATCTATTCGCGTCTGCTCAAGGAGCGGGTCATCTTTCTCGTCGGTCCGGTCGAGGACCACATGGCGAATCTGGTGGTGGCGCAGCTGCTGTTCCTGGAATCGGAGAATCCGGACAAGGACATCCATCTCTATATCAACTCGCCCGGCGGCTCGGTCACGGCCGGTCTGGCCATCTATGACACCATGCGCTTCATCCGTCCCGACGTGAGCACCATGTGCATCGGTCAGGCGGCGAGCATGGGTGCGCTGCTGCTGGCCGGCGGTGCGGCGGGCAAGCGGTTCTGTCTGCCGCACTCGCGCATGATGATCCATCAGCCGCTCGGCGGCTTCCAGGGTCAGGCGACCGACATCGAGATCCATGCGCGCGAGATCCTCTACATTCGCGAGCGGCTCAATCAGATCCTGTCCCATCACACGGGGCAGCCGATCGAAAAGATCGCCGAGGATACGGATCGCGATCGTTTCATGGACGGCGAGACGGCACGCGAATATGGATTGATCGATCAGGTCATCACTGAGCGCGGCCCGGTCGCCTCCAAAAAATCCTGAGAACACCGCCCGCCCTCCAAGATCGAAAGACTGAAACAGCCATCGAAAGACCCGTCCCGCCGCATCGATGGCGGGACGACCTTCCTGAACCGGAACGACCCAGGCGCCTCTCGCCAACCAGGATGATCGGATCAGGGGCTATCCCGCCGAAATTCGTGATCGAGTCCAAGGTTCGTGCTCAAGTTTCTTGCCATATACCCCCAAATGGTTATGATTGAACCCGCCTCATTCGGGAATGCAGGATTAGCATCCCTCACAGCCCCCCCGGAGATCTACGCCCGATGAGTAAGAGCGACGACGGTAAACTGCTCTATTGTTCCTTCTGCGGTAAGAGCCAGCACGAAGTGCGCAAGCTCATCGCGGGTCCATCGGTGTTCATCTGCGATGAATGCGTCGAGCTGTGCAACGACATCATTCGCGAGGAGATGGAGGAGAACGCCGCCGAGACGACCAACCATCTGCCCAAGCCGCGCGAGATCAACGCCAAGCTCGATGAATTCGTGATCGGACAGGAGAAGGCCAAGAAAGTCCTCTCGGTCGCCGTCTACAACCATTACAAGCGTCTCGAAGTCGCCGAGGCCAAGGAAGACATCGAGATCGCCAAGAGCAACATCCTGCTCATCGGTCCGACCGGCTCGGGCAAGACCCTGCTCGCCGAAACGCTCGCGCGTCTGCTCAACGTCCCCTTCACCATCGCCGATGCCACGACCCTGACCGAGGCCGGCTATGTGGGCGAGGATGTCGAGAACATCATCCAGAAGCTCCTGCAGAAGTGCGACTACGACGTCGAGAAGGCGCAGACCGGCATCGTCTACATCGACGAGATCGACAAGATCTCGCGCAAATCGGACAACCCGTCGATCACGCGCGACGTCTCGGGTGAGGGCGTGCAGCAGGCATTGCTCAAGCTCATCGAGGGCACCATCGCCTCGGTGCCGCCGCAGGGCGGACGCAAGCATCCGCAGCAGGAGTTCCTCCAGGTCGATACCTCGAACATCCTGTTCATCGTCGGCGGCGCCTTCGCGGGCCTCGACAAGGTGATCCAGAATCGCTCCAAGAAGACCGGCATCGGCTTCTCGGCCGAGGTCCAGAGCAAGGACGACAGCCGTCAGATCAGCGAACTGCTGAGCGCGGTCGAGCCGGAAGACCTGATCCGCTACGGACTCATCCCCGAGTTCGTCGGCCGTCTGCCGGTGATGGCGACCCTGGAAGAACTCGACGAAGCGGCCCTGATGCTGATCCTCACCGAACCCAAGCATGCGCTGGTCAAGCAGTATGCGCGGCTGTTCGAGATGGAGGGCGTGCAACTGGAGATCCGCGACGACGCCCTGCGTGAGATCTCGCGCAAGGCGATGGAGCGCAAGACCGGCGCGCGCGGTCTGCGGACCATCATGGAACAGGTGCTGCTCGACACCATGTACGATCTGCCCTCCATGGATCATGTCAGCAAGGTCGTGATCGACGCCTCGGTCATCAATGGCGAGAACAAGCCCTTCCTGATCTACGAGCGGATCGAAAAGCAGGCCGTCGCGGCGGATTGATCCGGACGCTGTGTTTTTGAACCGCCAGGGCGCCAAGCGCCCTGGCGGTTTCAATACCCATCCAATCGCTGGGCGCGGGTCGATCGACTCGCGTCCTTCTGGGCTCCAGGCGTTGAAGAGCTTGCCCCCAGCCCCGATCCTGTCAGCATACTCACCACCCCGACGTCCCGTGCTTCGATCCGTGGCCGCTGCCCCCGGCACGGCTCACGCCCCCGTTCGGTGGAACGTCGCTTCTAACGAGAACAGGTTTCCATGGCTCAAAACATCCCAGCTTCCGGTCGTGAGCGATCCATCCAGCAGGAAGTTCCCGTACTTCCACTGCGGGATGTGGTCGTCTACCCGCACATGGTCATCCCGCTGTTCGTCGGGCGCGACAAGTCGATCCGCGCCCTCGATGCGGCCATGGCCACCGACAAGCAGATTCTGCTGATCGCGCAGAAGAGCGCCGATGTCGACGAACCCAGGGTCAAGGATCTCTATGAGATCGGCACGCTGGCCAACATCCTCCAGTTGCTCAAGCTGCCCGACGGCACGGTCAAGGTGCTGGTCGAGGGCAGCCAGCGCGCCCAGATCGACCGTTTTCTGACCACGGAAGACGCTTTCTCCGCGCTCATCCAGCCCATGTCCGAGACCCTGGAGATGGACGAGCGCGAGCAGGAAGTGCTGATGCGCTCCTCCCTCGCGCTCTTCGATCAGTACGTCAAGCTCAACAAGAAGGTGCCGCCCGAGGTGCTGACCTCGCTCGCCAGCATCGACGACGCCGGCCGGCTCGCCGACACCATGGCCGCGCACATGGCGCTCAAGCTCGACGAGAAGCAGCGCGTGCTGGAGATGATCGACATCGCCGTGCGGCTCGAACATCTGATGAGCCTGATGGAGGCCGAGAACGACATCCTCCAGATGGAGAAGCGCATCCGTGGGCGCGTCAAGCGCCAGATGGAGAAGAACCAGCGCGAGTACTATCTGAACGAGCAGATGAAGGCGATCCAGAAGGAACTGGGCGAGCTGGAAGACGCGCCCAACGAGATCGAGGATCTGGCCCGACGCATTGAGGCCGCCGGGATGCCGCGCGAGGCCAAGAACAAGGCGCTCGGCGAGTTGAACAAGCTCAAGCTGATGTCGCCCATGTCGGCCGAGGCGACCGTGGTGCGCAACTACATCGACACCCTGGTCAGCGTGCCCTGGAAGAAGCGCACCCGCATCCGCAACGACATCAAGGTCGCCGAGTCCGTGCTCGACAAGGATCACTACGGGCTGGAGAAGGTCAAGGAGCGCATCCTCGAATATCTGGCCGTGCAGCAGCGCGTGCGCAAGCTCAAGGGACCGATCCTGTGTCTGGTCGGCCCGCCTGGTGTCGGCAAGACCTCGCTCGGGCAGTCGATCGCGCTGGCGACCAACCGCAAGTTCGTGCGCATGTCGCTCGGCGGCGTGCGCGACGAGGCCGAGATCCGCGGTCATCGCCGCACCTACATCGGTGCGTTGCCGGGCAAGATCATCCAGAACCTGTCCAAGGCCGGTTCGCGCAACGCCTTCTTCCTGCTCGACGAGATCGACAAGATGGCCATGGACTTCCGTGGCGATCCGGCCTCGGCGCTGCTCGAAGTGCTCGACCCCGAACAGAACCACACCTTCGCCGATCACTATCTGGAGGTGGACTTCGACCTGTCCGAGGTCATGTTCGTGGCCACGGCCAACACGCTCAACATCCCGCCGGCGTTGCTCGATCGCATGGAGGTCATCCGGCTCTCGGGCTACACCGAGGACGAGAAGGTCGCCATCGCCGAGCGCTATCTGGTGCCCAAACAGATCCGCAACAACGGTCTCAAGAGTTCCGAACTGGTGATCCGCGAGAACACCCTGCGCGACATCATCCGCCACTACACGCGCGAGGCCGGCGTGCGCAATCTGGAGCGCGAGATCTCCAAACTCTGCCGCAAGGTCGTGAAAGAAATCCTGCTCAAGAAGCGCGACGCGCCCACGGTGATCACGCCCAAGTCGCTGGAGAAGTATCTCGGCGTACAGCGCTATCGCTATGGCCGCGCCGACGAGCACGACCAGATCGGCCAGGTCACGGGATTGGCATGGACGGAAGTGGGCGGCGAGTTGCTGCGCATCGAATCGGCGCTGGTTCCCGGCAAGGGCAAGTTCACCTACACCGGCCAGCTCGGTGACGTGATGCAGGAATCCATCCAGGCCGCCATGACCGTGGTACGCGCGCGCGCCGACGCGCTCGGCGTGCCGGCGGACTTCCACAACCAGTTCGACATCCACATCCATGTCCCCGAGGGCGCCACACCCAAGGACGGTCCGAGCGCGGGCGTGGCCATGTGCACGGCCCTGGTCTCGGCGTTGACCAAGATCCCGGTGCGTTCCACGGTCGCCATGACCGGCGAGATCACCCTGCGCGGCGAGGTGCTGCCGATCGGCGGACTCAAGGAGAAGCTGCTCGCCGCCCATCGCGGCGGGATCGAGACCGTCATCATCCCGTTGGAGAACGAGCGCGATCTGACCGAAATCCCCAAGAACATCAAGCAACATCTCAGGATCCATCCGGTGCGCTGGATCGACGAGGTACTGGATCTGGCCCTGACCCAGCATCCCGCCCCCATCGAAACCAAAATCGATGGGGAGGAGCCGATCGCGGAAGCCGAGGACGCGCGCGATGGAGCTGCCGAGGCCGGACGCGAGCAGGGCGCGCGCCTGCATCACTGAGTCCGGCGCAATTGATGGTTGCTTCCCGCGCCCTCTGCGCATTAGGATGCCAGCACGATCGAGGCGCCCCACAGTGGGGCGCGCGGGCCTTTCCAGACGATCGAGAGGCCAGACCGTATCCGGCGACCGGGCGCGGCCCGACGCTGACCATTCAGGCATAAAACTGGGGATTCACAGGGGAAATCCATGAATAAATCGGAACTCATCGAAAAAATGGCCGAGGCCGCCGACATCTCTAAGGCTGCGGCCGGTCGCGCCCTGGATGCCTTCACCGATTCGATTGCTGTTGCATTGAAGGAAGGAGATACTGTATCATTGATCGGGTTCGGTACCTTCTCGTTGAAAGAGCGTGCGGCCCGCACCGGTCGCAACCCGCAAACGGGCGCCACCATCGAAATCAAGGCATCGAAAACGCCTTCATTTAAGGCTGGCAAAGCACTCAAAGACGCGGTACAATAGTCGCTCGCTTCACAAGGGTGCTTAGCTCAGCTGGGAGAGCATCGCCCTTACAAGGCGAGGGTCGCAGGTTCGATCCCTGCAGCACCCACCAAAATTTGGAGCGGTAGTTCAGTTGGTCAGAATACCGGCCTGTCACGCCGGGGGTCGCGGGTTCGAGCCCCGTCCGCTCCGCCAACTTCGAGTAAACGGGGTATCCATCACAAGTGGATACCCCGTTTTTTTGTTTCTGGACCTGGATCTTCGCGAGTCACCATGCTTCAGACCATCCGTGAACGCGCCCAAGGCTGGATCGCTTGGGCCATCGTCATCCTGATCAGTATTCCATTCGCCCTGTGGGGGATTCAGTCCTATCTGGGTGTGGGCGGCGAGCCGATCGCGGCGACCGTCAATGGGGTCGAGATTCCGGCGCGCGAGCTGGACCGGCGGGTCCAGGAGACGCGCTTCGAACTGCGCGAGCGCCTGGGCGCGGCCTATGATCCGGCGGCCTTCGACGATCAGCGTCTGCGCGCCGAGGTGCTCGAAACCCTGATCCAGGAAGCCTTGCTCATGGACGTCGTCGGGCGTCTCGGGTTGCGTGTCTCGGACCAAGAGGTCCAGATGCAGATCCTTTCCGATCCGGCCTTTGTCAGCGAGGGTCGGTTCGACAAGGACACCTATGAACGTCTGTTGCGCTTCCAAGGTCTGACCCCGGCGATGTACGAGGCGCAGTTGCGTCAGAAGATGAGCGCGACCCAGTTGATTCGCGCCGTCTCCAGCAGCGAGCTGGCCACGCGCGCCGAACTGGACACCTACAAACGGCTCATGGGTCAGAAGCGCGAGATCAGCTATCTACGGCTGCCGCTGGCCGAGCATCGCACCGACGAGCCGATCGACGAGGCGCGCATCACGGCCTATTACGACTCCAATCGCGCGCGCTTCCAGAGTCCTGAGCAAGTCAGGCTCGACTATCTGGTGCTCGACACCGACGCCCTGTCCTCCAAGGTCGAGGTGAGCGAGGAGGATCTGCGCCAGCTCTATGCGTCCGATCAGGCGCGTTTCGCCCAGCCCGAGCGGCGCGAGGTGCGTCATCTGCTACTCAAGGTCGATGCGGATGCCGACGAAGCCGCCGCGCGCGCGGTGCTCGATGAGATCCAGGCGATCCGCGCCCGGATTCAGGCGGGTGAGTCGTTCGAGGAACTGGCCAAGACGCTGTCGCAGGATCCGGGCAGTGCCGCCAAGGGCGGATCGCTCGGGGTCATCGAGTCCGGCATCATGGTTCCGGCCTTCGATCAAGCGGCTTTCGCCCTCAAGACGGGGGAGCTGAGCGAGCCGGTCCGCACCCCCTTCGGCTATCACCTGATCGAGGTGGTCCAGATCCTGCCATCCAAGGCCAAGCCGTTCGAGGACGTGCGCGAGCCGTTGCGCGCCGAGCTGGCCAAGCAGCGCGCCGAGGGGCTGTTCTATGAGCTCGCTGAGCGTCTGGCCAACATCAGTTACGAGTCGCCGGACAGTCTCGATCCGGCGGCCGAGGCGCTGGGGCTGACCATTCAGCACAGCGACTGGATCGGCCGCAATGGGGGCGATGAAGGACTGCTGTCGCACCCCAAGGTCATGGCGGCGGCCTTCAGCGAGGACGTTTTGGTCGGCGGCAACAACAGCGACCTGATCGAACCCGAGCGCGATCGGCTCCAGGCCATCGTGTTGCGCGTGGCCGAGCATCGCGAGGCCTCCGTCAAGCCGCTGGACGAGGTGCGCGAGGAAATCGTCGCCGCCATCCGTGACGAACAGGCGCGCGCGGCAGCCAAATCGGCCGCCGAGGCGCTGGCTGAAAAGCTGCGTGACGGCTCCGGCTGGTCGGTGGCCGGTGAGGAGCTGAAGCCCGAGTCGCCGGGGCTGGTCTCTCGTCAGAGCGCCGAGGTGCCGGCCGGCGTGCTGGATGCGGCCTTCAAGCTGCCGGTGCCGACCGATGGGGCCGTCAGTGTCGGAACCGCGATCCTGGACGATAGTGATGCGGTCGTGGTGCGTCTGACCAAGGTCGAGGATGGTCAGGTCGAGGCTGATGGGGAAGGCGGCGAGGATGGTTTCTCGGCCGAGTCCTTCATCATCACCCAGATCATGGGGCGTCAGGCCTACACCAATGTGCTCGAAGACATGGAGTCGCGCGCCAAGATCGAGCGCAAAGCGTCACAGGGGAGCGACGAGGCGCTGTAAGCGGCTGGTCGACGCTGGCGCGTCACAGGATGGCTCCCACGCCTGAGCGTGGGAGCCGGCAACGTTCAGCTGCAATCTCCAGGGGGGCGCGATCAGCCCAGTCCGAGGATGTTGTAGCCGGTGTCGACATAGAGGATGTCGCCGGTGATGCCCGAGGCCAGATCCGAGCACAGGAAGGCGGCGGCATTGCCGACTTCCTCGATGGTGACGTTGCGCCGCAGCGGGGTGCGTTCCTCGACCTTCTTGAGCATGTCGCGGAAGTCCGAGATGCCGGCGGCGGCCAGGGTGCGGATCGGTCCGGCCGAGACGGCATTCACGCGCGTCCCCTTGGGACCGAGCGAGGCGGCCAGATAGCGAACGTTGGCTTCCAGACTCGCCTTGGCGATGCCCATGACGTTGTAGTTCGGCACCGCGCGCACCGCACCCAGATAGGACATGGTGACGAGCGCGCCGTTGCGCCCTTCCATCATGCCGCGTCCGGCCTTGGCCAGTGCGGCGAAGCTGTAGGAGCTGATCTCGTGGGCGGTGTTGAAGCCCTCGCGGGTGACGGCGTCGACATAGTCACCTTCCAGTTGCTCGCGCGGGGCGAAGGCGATCGAGTGTACGATGCCGTCGAGTCCGTCCCAGCGCTCGCCGAGCGACTTGAACAGGGCTTCGATGTCGGCATCCTGGGCCACGTCGAGCGGCAGCACGATGTCCGACCCGCATTTGTGCGCCATCTCCTCGACGCGTGACTTGAGCTTGTCGTTCTGGTAGGTGAGGGCGATCTCGGCGCCCTGGCGATGCATCGCCTCGGCGCAGCCCCAGGCGATCGAACGGTTGCTCGCCACGCCGGTGATCAGAATCTTCTTGCCTTCTAGGAAACCCATGGGTGTTTTGTCTCTGTTGTAGCTCAGTGGACGGATGAAAAGTCGTCGTACCCGTTGACACTCTGGACGAGGGTTGCAACAGTACCGAATCTTGTCATTCGGTGAAAGGGTAGGGCGACGGTGCGCGACTGGGTCGAACGAGGATGGATAGGCGTATTCGGGCTGCTGGTGCTCGCGCTTTCCGGCTGCGGCGAGTCGGCCTGGAACGATCCCTATCCGGCGGCGGACGCCGAGGCCAACGTCTATTACAGCTCCTTTGCCGAGCGTCCCAAGCATCTGGACCCGGCGCGCTCCTACAGCTCGGACGAGTACGCCTTCCTAGCGCAGATCTACGAGCCGCCGCTGCAATATCACTTTTTGCTCCGGCCCTATCGTCTGGTGCCGCTCTCGGCGGCTGAGGTACCCGAGCCGCGCTATTTCGACGCCGCCGGCCATCCGCTGCCCGAAGATGCGCCGGTTGCGGCGATCGATCACAGCGACTACCTGATCCGCATCCAGCCCGGCATCCGGTTTCAGCCGCATCCGGCCTTTGCGCGCGCCGATGACGGGAGTTATCGCTATCACGCGCTGAGTCCAGGGGATCTCAAGGGCATCAACCGTCTGGCCGACTTCGAGGCAACCGGCACGCGCGCGCTGACCGCCGAGGACTTTGCCCATCAGATCAAGCGTCTGGCCGCGCCCTGGTCGCATTCGCCGATCGCCGGATTGATGCGCGAGCACATTCGCGGCTTCGGTGAGCTGGCCGACCAGCTCGCGGGGCTGGAGTCGGCCGGCGCGCTGGAGCGGGTCGCGGCCCTGCGGCAGGCGAGCCTCAGCGGCGTCGAGGTGCTGGACAGCCAGACACTGCGCATCCGTCTCGAAGGCAAGTATCCGCAGTTCCAGTATTGGCTCGCCATGCCCTTCTTCGCGCCCATGCCCTGGGAAGCCGATGTCTTCTATGCTCAGCCGGGGCTGGCTGAACGCAACATCACGCTCGACTGGTATCCGGTCGGCACCGGCCCCTACATGCTGAGCGAGAACGACCCCAACCGGCGCATGGTGCTGGAGCGCAATCCCAACTTCCACGGCGAGACCTATCCGAGCGAGGGCATGCCCGAGGATCTGGATTCAGGCATCCTGAACGACGCCGGCCGGCCGATCCCCTTCATCGACCGCGCCATCTACAGCCTGGAGAAAGAAGATATCCCCCGCTGGACCAAATTCCTCCAGGGCTACTATGACGCCTCCGGGATCTCGTCGGATGCCTTCGATCAGGCGATCCAGATCGATGCCTCGGGCGAGCCGATACTGACTGAGGTCATGCGCGAACGCGGCATCTCGCTGCTGACCTCGGTCGAGCCATCGATCTACTACATGGGCTTCAACATGCTCGATCCGGTGATCGGCGGCGACTCCGAGCGCGCGCGTCTGTTGCGCCGGGCGATCTCGATCGCGGTCGACTTCGAGGAATTCATCTCGATCTTCACCAACGGACGAGGTCTGGTAGCCCAGAGTCCGCTTCCGCCCGGAATCTTCGGTCATCGCGAGGGCGAGGCGGGTATCAATCCCTTCGTCTACGAGTGGCGCAACGGGCGGCCCGAGCGGCGTAGCCTGGACGAGGCGCTGGTGCTGATGGAACAGGCCGGCTATCCGAACGGCGTCGATCGCGAGACCGGACGCACGCTCAGCCTCAACTATGAGGCCGTCGCCACTGGCCCCGATGATCGCGCGCGGCTGAACTGGATTCGCAAGCAGTTCGCCAAGCTCGGCATCGAGCTGGTCATCCGCTCGACCGACTACAACCGCTTCCAGGAGAAGATCCGCAACGGCACCGGACAGGTATTCATGTGGGGCTGGAACGCCGACTATCCCGATCCCGAAAACTTCCTGTTCCTGCTCTATGGCCCCAACGGCAAGGTCGAGCACCAGGGCGAGAACGCCTCGAACTATGCCAACCCCGAGTTCGACCGCCTGTTCGACGCCATGAAGTATATGGAGGACGGCCCCGAGCGTCAGGCGCTCATCGACCAGTTGGTCGAGATCGCCCGGCGTGACGCGCCCTGGCTCTGGGGCTTCCATCCCAAGTCGTTCAGCCTGCATCATCGCTGGCTGCTCAATGCGCATCCCAACCAGATGGCCAACAACACACTCAAATACCGGCGTCTCGACCCCGAGCAGCGCCAGGCCGCACGGCGCGACTGGAATCCGCCCATCCTCTGGCCGCTGTGGGTCGTCGGCGGGGTGCTGGTGCTGTTGGTTCTTCCGGCCTGGTGGATGGTGCGTCGCCGCGAGAGGAGTACGGCCCTGTGACCGCTTATATCGTGCGCCGGCTGCTGTATGCCATCCCGATCCTGATCGGAGTCAATCTGCTGACCTTCATGCTGTTCTTCGTCGTCAACTCGCCGGACGACATGGCACGCATGCATCTGGGTCAGAAGCGCGTGACCGAGGAGGCGATCCAGAGCTGGAAGGCCGAGCGCGGCTATGACCGGCCTTTGCTCTACAACGCCGAGGCTGGTGGTCTGGCGAGCCTGACCGATACCATCCTGTTCCAGAAATCGGTCAAGCTGTTCGTCTTCCAGTTCGGTTCGTCGGACGCCGGGCGCGACATCGGCTACGACATCTCGCAGCGCATGTGGCCGAGTCTGGCGATCGCGCTGCCGGTGCTGCTGATCGGGCTGGCGTTCAACATCAGCTATGCGCTCTTCATCGTCTTCTTCCGCGCCACCTATGTCGATATTGGAAGCGTGGTACTGCTGGTGGCCATGATGTCGATCTCAGGACTGTTCTACATCATCGGCGGGCAGTTCCTGATCGGCAAGCTCTGGCATCTGGTGCCGATCTCGGGCTACGACCAGGGGCTGAACGCCTGGAAGTTCCTGATCCTGCCGGTGATCGTCGGGGTCGTCGCCGGAATCGGCTCGGGGACGCGCTGGTATCGCACGCTGTTTCTGGAGGAGATCGGGCGCGACTATGTGCGCACCGCGCGCGCCAAGGGTCTGAGCGAACGGGTGGTGCTGTTCCGGCATGTGCTGCGCAACGCGCTCATCCCGATCCTGACCGGCGTGGTGGTGGTGCTGCCGCTGCTGTTCATGGGCAGTCTGATCACCGAGTCCTTCTTCGGCATTCCGGGGCTTGGCAGCTATACCATCGATGCCATCAGCAATCAGGATTTCGCCATCGTGCGCGCCATGGTCTTCCTCGGCGCCGTGCTCTACATCCTTGGTCTGATCCTGACCGACATCTCCTATACCCTGGTCGACCCGCGCGTCAGATTGCAATGAGGAGGCCCGCGTCGTGCCATTGATCCCCGTCGTCCTCTGGACCGATGCCCTGGTCTTCCTGCTGCTGGCCGTGACGGCGCTGTTCGCCGTCTGGGCGGCGCGTCACGAGCATCTGCGCGCACCCTGGCGCCGGGTGGTGCGCTCGCGCATCGGGGTCGCGACCCTGGTGGTGCTGCTGGCTTATGCCGTGGTCGGGCTGCTGGATACCGTGCATCTGCGGCTCAAGCTCGACCGGGCGGACGCGTCTGGCGAGGTGCGTCATGCGCCCGAAGTGCTGAGTCTGCTGGATCTCGCCCTGAGCGGTCTGCGCGAACGGCAGGAGAAAACCTATTCGGCGCCTTTCGCCACCCATCTGCATACCAAGGAGGCGCTCGATCAGCCCGACGGCACGGTGATCCGCGACTATCCGCGTCTGCAACATGGCGGGGCGCATCTGGCCGATCCCGAGCGCGACCGCGCCTGGGACATTGCCTGGCGTTCACTGATCGGACTGATCAAGGGGCTGAGCCTCTGGGCGCTACTCGCCGCCGGCCTGGTCTGGTGGCTGGCGCGTCGTCACGGGCAGCCGTTCGACGCCGTCCGCGACCGCATTCTCCGGGGGCAGACCCAGATCCCCTGGCGCACCGTCCTCGGCACCCTGGCCTTGGTTCTGATTCTGGCCTTCGTCATCGGCGAGCTGGCGCTCAAATACCATGTGCTCGGCACCGACAAGGTCGGTGAGGACGTGCTCTATCAGGCGTTGAAGAGCATCCGCACCGGACTGCTGATCGGCACCCTGACCACGCTCATCATGCTCCCGGCCGCCATCCTGCTCGGCATCATGGCCGGCTATTTCCGGGGCTGGGTCGACGACGTGATCCAGTATCTCTACACCACGCTCAACTCGATTCCGGGCGTGCTCCTGATCGCGGCCACCATCCTCATGCTCCAGGTCTACATGAGCAACCACGCCGACGAGTTCGCGAGCCTGGTCGAGCGCGCCGATCTGCGCCTGCTGTTCCTGTGTCTGATCCTGGGCGTGACCAGTTGGACCGGACTCTGCCGTCTGCTGCGCGGCGAGGCGCTCAAGCTGCGCGAGATCGACTACGTCCAGGCCGCGCAGGCGCTCGGCGTCGGCCACTTCACCATCATCGCCCGCCACATCCTGCCCAATGTCATGCACATCGTCCTCATCACCCTGGTGCTCGACTTCAGTGGGCTGGTGCTGGCCGAGGCGGTGCTCTCCTATGTCAACATCGGCGTCGATCCGACCATGAATTCCTGGGGCAACATGATCAACAGTGCGCGACTGGAGCTGGCGCGCGATCCGATCGTCTGGTGGTCGCTGGCGGCGGCGTTCCTGTTCATGTTCACCCTGGTGCTGGCGGCGAATCTGTTCGCCGATGTGGTCCGGGATGCCTTCGATCCGCGCTTGAGAGGGGTTTGAGCCGATGACCGAACCGCTCCTGCACGTCACGGGGCTGACGACCGAGCTGGGTGATCCGGCCCGGCCCGCGCGCGTGGTCGATGGACTGACGCTCGACATCCGTAGCGGCGAGACCTTCGCCCTGCTCGGCGAGTCGGGCTGCGGCAAATCGATGACGGCGCTGTCGCTGATGCGTCTGCTGCCGCCGTCCGGGCGGATCACGGCCGGTTCGGCGCAGCTCGGCGGAACCGAACTCCTGACCCTGACCGAAGCCGAGATGCGCCAGATGCGCGGCGGCCGGATGGCGATGATCTTCCAGGAGCCGCAGACCTCGCTCAATCCGGTGCTGACCGTCGGCACCCAGATCGGCGAGGCGGTGCGGCTGCATCAGGGGGAGACGCGCCAACGGCTCGGGGCCGAGCGGGCCGTCGAACTCCTGCGCGCCGTCGGCATCCCCGACCCCGAGCAGCGGCTGAACGAGTATCCGCATCAGCTCTCGGGCGGGATGAAACAGCGCGTCATGATCGCCATGGCCCTGGCCGGCGATCCGCGACTCCTGATCGCCGACGAGCCGACCACGGCGCTCGATGTCACCATCCAGGCGCAGGTGCTGCGGTTGCTGAAGGCCGTGCAGTCCGCGAACGGACTGGCGGTGCTCCTGATCACCCATGATCTGGGCGTGGTCGCCGAGACGGCCGAGCGGCTGGCCGTGATGTATGCCGGTCAGATCGTCGAGACTGCGCCCGTGGCTGAGTTCTTCGCCCAGCCGCTGCATCCCTATAGCCGTCATCTGCTGGAGAGTCTGCCCGATGCCGGCAAGCGTGGCAGACGGCTGGCCGTGATTCCAGGCCGCGTGCCGCCGCTGGATACGCCGTTCCAGGGCTGCCGCTTTGTCGAGCGCTGTCCGGCGGCCATCGAGCGCTGTCGTCTGGAGGCGCCCGAGTGGCGCGCGTTCAGCGATGAGCGTGGGGTACGCTGTCATCTCGCCGAGCCGGATGCGGCCGGAGTCTCAAGTCGTCCGGTTTCCGATCGGACGGATTCGCCGACACCCGAGCCGCTGTCCCCGACCAGTGATCCGAACTCGCCGCCCAGCGACACCCCGACCGAGACCGCTCAAGTCCCGCTCCTGACCATGCGCGGTCTCCAGGTCCATTTCCCTATCCACCAGGGCGTGCTGCGCCGCGTCGTGGGCCATGTCCGCGCGGTCGACGGCATCTCGCTCGATCTCTATGCCGGACGCACGCTGGCCCTGGTCGGCGAGTCCGGCTGCGGCAAGACCACGGCCGGCAAGGGCCTGCTGCAACTCGTGCCGCCGACCGGCGGCTCGGTGCGCTATCGCGGCCAGGAACTCATCGGTCTGAGCCATCGGCGCCTGCGTCCCTTCCGCAAGGACTTGCAGATCGTCTTCCAGGATCCCTTCGCCTCGATGAACCCGCGTATGCTGGTCGGCGACATCCTCGGCGAGGGACTCCAGGCACTGCGCCTCGCCCCCAAGCGGGCGGAGCGGATGCGCCGGGTCGCCGAACTGCTCGAACTGGTCGGCCTGGATCCCGAATCGGCCAACCGCTATCCGCACGAGTTCTCGGGCGGGCAGCGTCAGCGTCTCTGCATCGCCCGCGCCCTGGCCGTCGAGCCGCGCATCCTTGTCTGCGACGAGCCGACCAGCGCGCTCGACGTCTCGGTCCAGGCACAGATCCTCAACCTGCTCAAGGATCTTCAGGAACGACTCGGACTGGCCTATCTCTTCATCACCCACGACCTCTCGGTCGTGTCCTATCTGGCTCACGAAGTCGCCGTGATGTATCTGGGCCGAGTGGTCGAGCACGGTCAGGTCGACGAGGTACTCGACGATCCGCGTCATCCCTACACCCGCGCGCTGCTCTCGGCCGTGCCCGTGGTCGACCCTGAGCAGCGCCGCCAGGTCATCCGGCTCGAAGGCGACATGCCCTCGCCACGCCATCCGCCGTCGGGCTGCCACTTCCATCCGCGCTGTCCAGAGGTGATCGAAGTCTGTCGCCATCACTACCCGGTCGAGACCCGGCTTGGCGCCACGCGCCGGGTGTGTTGTCATGGTGTCGATGTCGGAGTCTCGACGCGGATGGTCGCCGATAGCGAAGTCCAATCGTGATCGTAGCATCAATCGATTTTGCTTTTCATTGTCCGCGTCCTAGACTGTCTCCCAACACACACGGGAGGAAGCTTCCATGACCAAGACCCTGACCTTCGGCGTCGTTCACATGACCGTAGCCTTCACCGTCGCCTATCTCATGACCGGAAGCGTCGTCATCGGCGGCGCCCTGGCCCTGGTGGAGCCGGCGGTCAACACGGTCGCCTATTTCTTCCACGAAAAGACCTGGGACTGGGTGCGTGCGAGCCGCCGCCCATCTGAAGCGACCGAGCCGTTCGCCGCCTGATCCCGCGTCCCGAATCCATGACTCAACCAAGGAGAGCACGACCATGACCAAGCCCATGCCCATCGACATCGGTATCTCGGACGCCAACCGTGCCGCCATCGCCGAGGGGCTGTCCAAGCTCCTGGCCGACAGCTACACCCTCTATCTCAAGACGCACAACTATCACTGGAACGTCACGGGGCCGATGTTCAACACGCTCCATCTGATGTTCGAGACCCAGTACAACGAGCTGGCGCTGGCCGTGGACCTGATCGCCGAGCGTATCCGTGCCCTGGGGCATCCGGCGCCCGGCTCCTACAAGGCCTATGCCGCCCTCACCGAGATCCCGGAAGAGGACGATGCGCCCGACGCCGAGGAGATGATCCGCCGGCTCGTGGCCGGACAGGAGACCGTGGTGCGCACGGCCCGCTCGGTCTTCCCCGCCGTCGAGGAGGCTCGCGACGAACCGAGCGCCGATCTGCTGACCCAGCGCATGCAGATCCACGAAAAGAACGCCTGGATGCTGCGTAGCCTGCTCGGTTCCTGATCCATCCGGATACGCCCGGCGCTGTTTTTCGGCTTGCGCTTTCGTCGCACTCGACGTATGTTTCGGCGCCATGTCGCAGTCAGGGCGCCGGGCGGCATCCACCGGACATTACCTGACTGATTCGTTTTAAATTCGACGGTGCTCAGAGATCGATCTTTGCTCCCGCGAATTCTAGGGTATAATCCACCGCTAAATTATGAACGAGCACAGGACTGTGTCGAAGCGCGATAATCGGATCATCGGCCGGATAGTGTTTGTCAGTCGATCTGATTTGAACTCCAATGGTACAAGTCGTCATCGACCTGCCGATAGCTGATTTAATGACTCCGTTATGACCGCTTGAACCCCTCGTCGACTGCCATGAATGGCCTCCCCGCTTGATTCGAATGACTTCCTCGATATCGGTATCATCCCGCCGTCACAGACATGCGTCGCTCGCGACCGCAGCGGCCCGCGCGCCGTTTCAGCTCGGTATTGCAGCGCCTGACGAGCCGGGAGCTGGTGTTTCCAGGTGTGAATCCAATCGACCCGCTGGGGGGATCTCGCGCAACTGATACGACGAACAGGATATCGACAGTCTTTCGATCGTCGAGCGATCGAGAGCAGGTACAGAATCGGGTGAAGCTCCGGTAATCCGGGAGACGTCCGATGAAAGATTCCGCTCCAACGCGAGTGGTCGTGACACCGTCTTCTAGGTGATGACGGGTCATTCAATACCAACCCTGGTTGGTGCGTTTTTATCGATGAGGTTGTTATGGCAGGCGAATTGATTTCTGGAACCGTCAAGTGGTTCAACGACGAAAAAGGCTATGGTTTCATTGAGCGCGAGGGTGGCAAGGACGTCTTCGTCCATTACAGCGCGATCAATGGCGCCGGCCGCAAGACGCTGGCCGAAGGTCAGCAGGTGACCATGGAGGTCACGCAAGGCCCCAAGGGTCCCCAGGCCGAGAACGTGACGCCGAACTAAGGCGCCGCGCGATCTGATCCTGCCGAGCCACCTCGTCCGGGGTGGCTCGCACGCTATCCCGTCCGCGCGCGCCGCTATCGGCGAAACCGCGCGAAAAATCCCCCGTAAGGCTATAATGCGCTGGAACATTTTGGAGAGGCGCATGGGACAGGCAACACGCTACGGGCAATTGACGTTCACCGATCATGTTGAGCGCGCACTGCGCGAGGGGAGTCTGTGGGCGCTCATGTGCGCCTCCATCTATCTTGCGCTCTCGCTGATCAGCTATTCGCCCCAGGATCCGGGCTGGTCGTATATCGGGAACGATCCGCAGGTGGCCAACGCTGGTGGTCGCACGGGCGCCTGGTTCGCCGACGCGGCACTCTATCTCTTCGGCTATCTCGCCTATCTGCTCCCCTTCATGATCGCCTGGAGCGCCTGGCTGCTGTTTCGCGGGCGGAGCGAGGAGACGGAAGCCAAGACCTGGCTGCTTTCGCTGCGCTGGGTCGGCTTCCTGGTCACGATGGCGGCCGGCTGCGGCTTCGCCTCGGTCAATATGGCCGTCACGGGCGACTATCTGCCCAACGGAGCGGGTGGCGGGGTCGGGCTGCTGGTCAGTGGGCGCATGCTCGAGTCCTTCGGCATCATGGGCGCCAATCTGCTGCTGCTCGGATCACTCTTCGTCAGTCTGACGCTCTTTTTCGGCCTCTCCTGGCTCAAGTTGATCGATGCGACCGGGGCGGTGACGCTCCAGACGTATGAGATCTTCTGGCGGTTCCTGAGCCGCTGGCTCCTGGGGCGGCCTGGACATCGACCGGAAGCCCGCTCGTCGGCCGAACGCTACCCAGCGGGCCTGCCGCGCGCACTCAGCCTGCTCGATCCGGACGCGGCCCGGTCCATGCTGGACGAGACGCCGCGTCGGGCGCGGACGCGGCGTCCGCCGAAACGTCTGCCGCCTGAGGTCCAGGCGCTGCTGACCGATCCGCCATCCGCGTTCGAGGTCTCCGATCCGCCGCCCAAGCCGCGGGAGCTCCTTCAGCCGAAGGGGCGTCCTCAGGACGAGGTGCCTCGCGATCAGGGTGCCGTCCGGCGTGAGCCGAGTATCGGCAGGGCGCCGCTCCCCATGCCGACCGAACCCGAGCCGGAGACGAAACGCCCCGCCGAGGAGAAGCGCGGATTCTTCCAGAAGCTGACGCGCGTCGGTGGTGCGTCCAGCGCCTCCCGCGATGCTTTCAAACCGCGCCCGCCCCTGAATCTGCTCGAAGCACCGCGCAAGAGCGGTCGTGGCTACTCGGAGGAACAGATCGAGGAGCTCTCGCGTCAGGTCGAGAACAATCTGGCCGATTTCGGCGTCGACGCCCAGGTGGTTGCGGTCTATCCCGGCCCGGTGGTCACGCTGTTCGAGCTGCAACTGGCACCCGGCATCAAGGCGAGCAAGATCACGGGGCTGGCGCGCGATCTGGCCCGCGCTCTGACCGTGGTCAGCGTGCGCGTGGTCGAGATCATCCCCGGCAAACCCTTCATCGGCATCGAGATCCCCAACCGCGAGCGCGAGACGGTATTCCTGCGCGAGATCCTCGACTCACCGTCCTACCAGGACACCAGCTCGCCGCTCACCATCGGGCTGGGCACCAACATCTCCGGCCTGCCGGTGGTCGCGGATCTGGCGCGGATGCCCCATGCCCTGATCGCCGGCACCACCGGCTCGGGCAAGTCGGTCGCGATCAACGTCATGATCCTGAGCCTGCTCTACAAGTCCGGGCCGGAGGACGTGCGCCTGATCATGGTCGATCCGAAGATGCTCGAACTCTCGGTCTACGAGGGCATCCCGCATCTGTTGACGCCGGTCGTCACCGACATGAAGGAAGCCGCCAACGCGCTGCGCTGGTGCGTCGGCGAAATGGAGCGGCGTTATCGGCTCATGGCCAAGCTCGGAGTACGCAACATCGGCGGCTACAACCGTCAGGTCGCCGAGGCTGAGGCGGCCGGCAGGCCGATCCCGGACCCGACCATCAAGCCCGAGGATCTGCTGGCCTATGGCGGCGAGGTGCCGCATCTCCAGCATCTGCCCTATATCGTCGTCATCATCGACGAGCTGGCCGACATGATGATGGTGGTCGGCAAGAAGGTCGAGGAACTCATCGCCCGTCTGGCGCAAAAGGCGCGCGCCTCAGGCATCCATCTGCTGCTCGCCACTCAGCGCCCCTCGGTCGACGTGCTCACCGGTCTGATCAAGGCCAACATCCCGACGCGCGTCGCCTTCCAGGTCTCCTCGCGCATCGACTCGCGCACCATCCTCGATCAGATGGGCGCTGAGCAGTTGCTCGGGCATGGCGACATGCTCTATCTGCCGCCCGGCGGCAACATCCCGCATCGCGTGCATGGCGCCTTCGTCGACGATCATGAAGTCCATCGCGTGGTCGAGTTCCTCAAGGAGCAGTACGGCGAACCGGACTACATCCATGACGTGCTGCGCGAGCCGACCGAGATGCTGCCCGGTATCGATCCCGAACCGCGCGGCGGCGATACCGAGGATACGGACCCGCTGTTCGATGAGGCGGTGCAGTTCGTGGTCGAGAGTCGCCGCGCCTCGATCTCGGGGGTGCAGCGCAAGCTCAAGATCGGCTACAACCGCGCCGCGCGCATGGTCGAGGAGATGGAGCGCATCGGCATCGTCGGCCCGGCCGAGACCAACGGCAATCGCGAGGTACTGGCACCGCCGCCACGCGACGAAGACTGAACGAACGTCGGATCTTTGCGCCGCCCGCCCGGTCTAACCGGCCTCCAATCACATCCAGGTATCTCGATCCATGCTGTCCCTGTCTCGTTTCGACTTCAGGCGCCCGCGCGCCCTCCATTGGCTGATCCCGGCGCTGTTCGCACTCTGCTGCTCGAACAGCGTTTTTGCCGCCGAGGGCGCGCAGCGGGTCGACGACTATCTCAAGGGCCTGAACAGTCTCAAGGCCGACTTCGAACAGTTCACCTTCAACGCCGAGCGTACCCAAATGATGGAGCGGCGCGGCACCCTCTATCTCCAGCGCCCCGGCCGCTTCCGCTGGGAGTACGAAGGCCCCGACAAACAGATCATCATCGCCGACAGTCAGCGGGTCTATATGCATGACGTCGAGCTGAAGCAGGTCTCGCATCAGAGCCAGACCAAGGCCCTGCGCGGCACGCCGGCACTCCTGCTGTCCAATACCGATCCGATCGAGCAGCATTTCGAGGTGCGCCCGATCGAGAGTACCGATGGGCGCGACTGGGTGGAATTGATTCCGAAGGACGCCGAGACGGACGTGGTGCGCATCGAGCTGGGCTTCGGCCGGGATACGCTCGACAGCCTGATCATGGAGGACAGTTTCGGCCAGGAGACCCGGCTCAACTTCACGGGCGCGCAGCGCAACGTCTCGCTCAAGCCGGATCTGTTCAAGATCGATCAGCGCGCCGTCGACGACTTCCTGCCCTTCGATTGAGCCGGTGTCGGGCGCTTCGGGCGCCCGCGCCCTCGGCTATTTCTCGCGCGGATAGGGCCAGGCCATGACGCCGCCTTCCATCACCCTGACGTTGCGCCAGCCGTGCGCCTGAAGGATGGCGGCCGACTCATAACCGCGCAGTGAGATCTTGCAGTAGAGGATGATCTCGCGGTCCTTGTCTTCGGGCAGTTCGTTCAAGCGTCCGCGCAGTGCGCCCTGCGGGATCAGGGTCTCGCCGATGCCGAGCCGCATCTCCTCGAACTCCTGTGGACTGCGGGTGTCGATGATGAAGCAGTCGGCGCCCGAGTCGACCCGCTGTTTGACCTCGGCGGCCGAGACCCCGTGCATGAGACCGCGCAGTTTGTTCTCCAGCACATGGGCCGAGACGATGACATGGTCGAGCGCCAGCGAGTAGGGCGGGGCATAGGGCAGGTCGGCGTTGCCCAGATCCTCGACCGTCAGTCCGCCGCGAATGGCCATGGCCACGGTGGCGACGCGCTTGCTGGCGTCTCCAGGGCCGATACACTGGAAGCCCAGCACGCGCCCGCTCCCGCGCTCGGCGACCATCAGGCTGATCAACAGCTTGCCGTGCATGTAGCCGGGGATGTCGAGTCCGGCGACCGTGGCGGTCTCGATGTCGAAGTCGAGCGCGCGCGCCTGACGGGCGCTCAGGCCGGTGATGCCGACCGTGTAGTCGAAGATCTTGCAGATGCCGGTATGGGTGATGCCGGGGAAGGTCGCCGTTTCGGGCTGGATCAGGTTCCGGCCGATGACCCGGCCTTGCAGGTTGGCGATGTCGCCATAGGGCGCGCGCACCTTGCGGCCGGTGATGAGACTGGTGCACTCCACACAGTCGCCGGCGGCATAGATGTCGGGATCGGAGGTGCGCATGTATTCATCGACCGCGATGCCGCCCTGTTCGCCGATCGTCAGCCCAGCGGCTTGAGCCAGTGCGATGTTCGGGCGCACGCCCACGGCGACCACGGCCAGCTCGCAGGGCAGTTCGGTGCCGTTGTCGAGCTTGACGGCGGTCAGTCGCCCGTGTTCACCCAGGAAGGCAGCGACCCCATTGCCCGTGATGATGTCGGCGCCGTTGGCGCGCACATGGTTGGCCACCAGACGCGCCAGATCCGGATCCAGGAAGGGGAGGATGCAATCGGTCTTCTCGATGACCGTGATCTGGATACCGGCCAGATGCAGCGCCTCGCAGACCTCGAAGCCGATCAGACCACCGCCGACCACCACGGCGCGGCGTACCTGGCCCTGGTCACGGATGGCGCGCAGTTGGTCGGCGTCGCCGAGCGAGTGCAGGGTGTGGATGCCTGCCAGATCGGTTCCAGGCACCTGGGGGAAGAGCGGCGTGGCGCCGGTGGCGATCACCAGGCGATCGTAGGGGATGACGCGCGTCTCACCACTCGGCAGATGACGGCAGGTCACGGTCTTGGCCGCGCGGTCGATGGCGACGGCCTCGGTCAGGACCAGCGCCTCGATGCGCTTGGCCTTCTCGAAGAAATTCGGATCGCGCACGATCCCGGCCGGGGTGCAGATGAGCTGGTTGCGATCGTCGAAGACGCCGCCGATATAGTAGGGATAGCCGCAGGAGGCCATCGAGAGATCCGGGTCTTTCTGGATCAGGGTGATGGAGGCGTGCTCGTCGAGACGGCGCGCCCGCGCGGCGGCCTTGGGACCGGCGGCCGAGCCGCCGATGACGACGATCTTGAGCGGAGCGGATGAGGATGACATAGCGGAATCCTTGAGTCGGATCGAATAAGATGTCGCGTCCTGGGATAGAGCCAGTTCCATGACATCGCGTGTCGAGTGTCTGAGTGTGCCCCAAAGCTGTTACAAGCGAGTTGAAGATCCTCAAGTCGGTCCTTGGGTGAGCGACATCAACCCGTTCGTCAAATACGAGTCCAATCATCATGCCTATCGAACTGCTCTGGCTGCTCCCGCCCTGGGCGCTGGCCTTCGTTTTTCTCGGTCGGATGCGCCGCTGTCCGCCGTTGCCTGAGCGGCTCGACGAGCGGCGTGTCTCGGTCATCGTCCCGGCGCGTAACGAGGAGACGCGGCTGCCGCCGCTGCTGGCCTCGCTGCGCGTTCAGGATCATCCCGATTTCGAGGTCATCCTGGTCGATGACAATTCCAGCGACCGCACCGCTGAACTGGGGCGCGCGGCCGGTGTCACGACCCTGAGTCTGACCGAGCCGGAACCGGGCTGGATCGGCAAGCCGCATGCCTGCTGGGCCGGGGCGCGCGCGGCGAGCGGTGAGGTGCTGGTCTTCCTCGATGCCGACACCGAACTCGAACCCGGCGGTCTGCGGCGTATCGTCGCCACCCAGGCGCGGCATGGCGGTCTGGTCTCGATCCAGCCCTACCACCGGATGCGTCGTGTTTATGAGCGGCTCTCGGCCGGCTTCTCGCTGATCATGATGGGCGGCATCCGCTCGTTCACGCTGCTGGGCGACCGGCTGGAACCCAATGGGGCGTTCGGACCCTGCATGGTCTGTTCGCGCGAAGACTATTTCCGCACCGGCGGTCATCGTCTGGTGCGCGAGGAGATCATCGACGATGTGGCGCTGGCGCGCGAGATGGCGCTTCGTGGTGTGCCGACGCGCAACTTCATCGGCGAGGGGGTGATTGCCTTCCGGATGTATCCGGGCGGACTGCGCGATCTGGCCGATGGCTGGACCAAGAACTTCGCGCGCGGGGCCATGACCACCGACCTCGTGATGCTGCTCCTGATCACCGCCTGGATCGCGGGCGGCATGTCGGCCTTCGATGCCTTCCGCACCTGGCCGCACGATGGCTGGACCAACTGGACGCTGGCCGGAGGCATCGCCTATGGCGCCTATGTGCTCCAGATCCAGTGGCTGCTGCGGCGGCTGGGTAATTTCGGCTGGCTCACGGCGCTGAGCTATCCGGTCTCGCTGCTGTTCTTCATGGCGATCTTCACCCGCTCGCTCTATCGCACCCTGGTGTGCAACAGTGTGGACTGGAAGGGCCGTTCGATTCCGGTTCGCGCGACGGGCTGAAGATGAACGTCAGTGCTGTTCTTGAGACGGTTCCGGATGCCGCGCTCCGGGAGCTGTCCGCGCCGCCCGTGCATGGCGGACGACTGCGCGAGGCGGTCAGGCGCTTCGGGCGACCGCTGGAGGACTGGATCGATCTGTCGACCGGCATCAATCCCAACGGTTGGCCGGTGCCGGCCGTACCGCCCGGCGTCTGGGCGCGTCTGCCCGAGGACGACGATGGGCTGGAGATCGCCGCCGAGTGTTACTACGCCGCTTCGGGCGCGCTGCCGCTCGCCGGTTCACAGGCCGCGATCCAGTTGCTGCCGACCCTGCGTCCGCCCGGTCGGGTCGGGATTCCCGAGGTCGGCTATCGCGAACATGCCCACGCCTGGCATCGCGCCGGGCATCGTGTGATCAGTCTGCCCGACGGCGATCCGGGCGACTGGCTCGACGATGGCCCCGAGCACGAGCGGCTCGATGTGCTGGTGGTCATCAACCCTAACAACCCGACTGGACGACGCTGGCCGGTGGCGACCCTGCTCGACTGGCATGCGCGTCTGGCGGCGCGCGGCGGCTGGCTGGTGGTCGACGAGGCTTTCATGGACGCCACGCCCGACGAGAGTGTGCTGCCGTATCTGGGGCGGCCTGGATTGGTGGTGCTGCGTTCGCTCGGTAAGTTCTTCGGGCTGGCGGGGGCGCGGGTCGGGTTCCTGTTCGCCGAACCCGAATTGCGCGAGCGGGCCGCGCAGGCGCTCGGTCCCTGGACCCTGAGCGGTCCCTCGCGCTGGATCGCGCGGTCGGCGCTGGAGGATCTGGCGTGGCAGTCGGCGATGCGCGCCGCGTTGCCGTCAGCCTCGGAGCGGCTGGCCGAACTCCTGAGTCGTCAGGGTCTGACTCCGACGGGCGGAACCGCGCTTTTTCAATGGGTGCTGACACCACAGGCTGAGCACTTCCATGAGCGGCTGTGCGAACAGGGAATCCTCACTCGGCTTTTTGCGCAGCCGGCCAGTCTGCGGTTCGGCCTGCCGGGGTGCGAAGCGGAATGGGAGCGTCTGGAGCACGCGCTCGGGGCACTGGACGGACATTGATGGGAGTGCCCGAATGGCTGGCCGTTCCGGTGGCCGAAGTGAATCGTGGGTGTGAGTCGAGGGGCACGAAACGAATCGGGTGTCTCTGTTTCGTCGCTGATCCCCGGCTGGCCGAGCACTTACGGCGCTTGTCGACGACTGGGGTCGATCCGGACGCTCGGGCGGGCGTGGATCGCTGCGAGTTCGTCGATCCGGGCAGTCTGATTCCCTTTGCACCCCACACCGACGAGCCGCTGGATCGCCATCGTCTCGATGTCGCCTTGAGCCGGGGACGGCACGCCGCCGAGCGGGCGAAGCTCGCCGGCTGTTGCAAGCTGATCTGTCTGGGCATCGGTACCGACGACAGTCTGGATGACCGGCAACCGCTCGATACGTCGAGACCGACACGCCACGCCGCCTATGCCGGACTGCGCCGGATCGCCTGCTTCGAGATTGCCGCACTCACCGGCGCGCTGATCGCCGGCGCACAGATGGGACTTCAGACGTATCCAAGCGGCCGTCAGGCACAATTTGCCGCCAAGATGGCGCTCGCACTCAATCCGGGCGTCCATGACTGGCTCATCGATTCACCGAGTACGCTGCCCCAGCCGCTCAGGATCTCACCGACTCGCTCGATGACTTCATCGGTGACGGAGACGGGACATCCTTCGCCGAGCGTGGACTGCTCTAACGGCCGTTCGTTTGCGCTCGATCGGCCGCATAGAGGATGGGGATCAGAGCCAGACAGGCGAGCATCATGAAGTGCGGCCCGAAGAGCCAGAAGACCAGTGGGACACACAGATAATAGGCGCGCATCCCGATACTATAGAAACCACCCGCCCGATTGAGATGGCGGGCGACCTGTTCGGGACTCACGACCGCCGGACGGAGCGCGGGCGGCAGCGTGATCTGATAGCCGACGTGGTTGAAGAGCCGCACCGCCATGGCAAAGCTGAAGAAGGCCACGAAGAAATCGATCAGGAGTGCCAGCAGCTTGATGTCCCAGAGCTTTGGATCGACCTGACCGAAGAGACTCAAAGCCTGCCAGCTCGTGCTGATCTGGTCGGCCTTGCCGCTCAGGTTCAGCACTCCGATGATGAGCAGGATCGCGGTCGAGGCGAGAAAGGTTGCCGCCATGGTCGAGTTGCGCAGTGTCTGTACGGCCAGGATGCCCAATCCCGGATCGGCCATGATGTGCTGGACCCAGGCCCGCCGTGCCTCACGGTTGACCCCCTGGGTGCTGAACAGCGGGTCGAGCCAGGTTCGCCACGCCATCCAAAGATAGTAGAGCGCCAGCAACACGAGGCCGGCACTGACCCAGAACCACTCGTGGCTCGGCGGGTTCGGCCAATTCGACATCTCGACTGTTCCAAAAACCTAGACAAGGCTGATTATCTTACGCGATGCACGCCTTTCTATCAGGCTGTAATCAGACCCTGGCACTGTAGATCGGGGCGTCCGGGAGCAGGAGCAATCCGGATTGATGTCAACTACCCCCGCCTGAAGGCGGGGGCTTGTGAGGCGACTCACGAGCCGGGTTGACCAGGGACAGCGGTGAACATCCGCTCCGTTTGCAACAGGTCGTTGAGACCCACTCCGGGATGCTTCCTCAGTTCCGGACTCTGGAAGGTCGGGATCATGCAGGCGAAAGGCAAAGCGCCGAAGGTTCCGATCGCCGCCGCGAGGCGGGAGCCGGTTGCAGACATTCCCGAGGGGAGCGAGCCGCAAGGCTCCGTCACCAGGCCCGTAAGGGCAGACGTTTGGAACAGACCAATGGCGGTATTCGTACTCGACAAACAGAAACATCCGCTGATGCCGTGCACGGAGAAACGCGCGCGGCTGTTGCTGGAGCGCGGACGCGCGGTGGTGGTGCGTCTGGCCCCCTTCACCATTCGGCTGAAGGATCGAATCGGCGGCGCGGTTCAACCACTGCGCTTGAAGCTCGATCCGGGCAGTCGCGTCACGGGGCTGGCCATCGTTCGCGAATCCGAGACCGGCGATGCGGACACGGGCGCGGTCGAGCGCTTGGAGCATGGGCTGTGGCTTGGGGAACTGGCGCATCGCGGTCAGGCGATCCGGGAGGCGCTGACGCTGCGGCGTCACTATCGCCGGGCACGCCGGTCTCGGAAGACCCGCTACCGGGCGCCGCGTTTTCTGAATCGCCCCCGCCGTGAGGGCTGGTTGCCGCCGTCGTTACAGCATCGGCTCGACACGACGCTCAACTGGGTGGCGCGGCTGCGCCGGCTCGCCCCGATCACCGCCCTCAGTCAGGAACTGGTGCGTTTCGATACCCAGGCGCTCCAGAACCCGGAGATCTCCGGTGTGGAGTACCAACAGGGCGAACTGGCGGGCTACGAAGTGCGTGAATACCTGCTGGAGACATGGCACCGCACCTGCGCCTATTGTGGCGCGACGCACGTACCGCTGGAGATCGAGCACATCGTTCCACGCGCGCGGGGCGGCTCGGATCGGGTCTCGAACCTGACGCTCGCCTGCCGAGCCTGCAATCAGCGCAAGGCGAACCAGTCCATCGAGGACTTTCTGAAACGCCAACCGGCGCTCCTGCACCGGATCCAAGCCCAGGCCCAAGCGCCGCTTCAGGACGCCGCCGCCGTCAATGCCACGCGCTGGGCGCTGTTGAACGCGCTCCAGACCACGGGCCTCGCGGTCGAGACCGGCTCGGGCGGACGCACCAAGTTCAATCGCACGCGCCTGGACATCCCCAAAACCCATGCCCTCGATGCCGCCTGTGTCGGCGCCGTCGATCAGGTGCGCGACTGGAACCGCCCGGTCCTGGCCATCCGCGCCACCGGGCGCGGCGCTTACCGCCGCACGCGCACGTTCAACAACGGCTTCCCGCGCGGCTATCTGATGCGCCACAAGCGCGTCCACGGCTTCCAGACCGGCGATTGGGTGCGCGCCGAGGTGCCTAAGGGCAAGAAGGCCGGCGTGCATGTCGGGCGCGTGGCGGTGCGCCAAACGGGATCGTTCAACATCCAGGCCCAGGGCGGAACCGTTCAGGGGGTTTCTTACCGCCATTGCCGCGTCCTCCAGCGCGCTGACGGCTATGGCTACGCCTTCCAACCTAAACCAGATGCGGAGAAGGCGAGACGGGCGGCCTGACGGCGCTACGCGCCGCGCGCTATCCCTCCCCGCCCGGAAGGACGGGGTTTCTCGCGCAAAACTGATGAATTCCAGACCGCCGGCAGCAACCGCCCGGTCTTTTCGTTTGTCGGCTGTATCTTTTCGCGATACATTCCGGCCATGATCAAGCACTTCCGCCACGCAGGCTTGCGCCGGTTTTTCGAGACCGGATCGAAAGCCGGTATCCAGCCTCATCACGCACCGCGTCTGGCGCGTCAACTGGCTCGCCTCGATGCCGCTCATGCACCGGGCGACATGGACTATCCGGGCTGGCGACTCCATCCGCTGTCCGATGGCCGTTGGTCGGTGTGGGTCAACGGCAACTGGCGTCTGGTGTTTGAGTTCGACGGCGAAGACGCCGAACAGGTCGATTATCTGGACTATCACTGAGGTCAAAACCATGAAGCCTATGTTCAACCCTCCGCATCCGGGTGAGGCACTGCGCGAAGACGTGTTGCCGGCCTTGGGTCTGACCGTTTCGGAAGCCGCTCGCCAGCTCGGGATCTCGCGCGTGGCGCTGTCGCGCGTGCTGCACGGGCGCGCGGGGATCTCGGTCGATCTGGCACGCCGTCTGGAGGTCTGGCTGGCGACCGAGCACGGTGGGCCGACGGCTGAGAGCTTCCTGCGTGAGCAGGCGGCCTATGATTTGTGGCAGTTGAAGCAGTCGACACCACTCCCGACCGTGCAGCGCGCACGCGCCGGGGAAGGGATGACGGCGCCGGGACGGTTGTAGCCATCGAGTTCCCGCCGAATCTCCAGCTGCGACTCAGTCTGTCGCACCTCTGTCCTATACTCGTCCCCAAGTGGAGCCGGCTTCAGCCGGGGAGCACATCGACCGATGGTGTCGGGTTGTTTTGAGATGGGTTGCACGCTTTTTCGTTGACGATCCGCCTAAAATGGCGTGACCGTCATCGCCGGTGTCGCTCCACGACAGATACGTCAACACAACGATAAGGATGCACCCCATGAGTCACTCGAATCCCGCTTCCGAGCCTGAAAACAAGGATTTGAATCTCCACGCCCCGGAGGGGCAGGACGAGGCGTCCGCCGATCGTGTCGCCGATGAAGTCTTCGGCGGCGAGGCGAACGCCGAGCAGACCGGCGCGCTCATCACTCGCTTCGTGGCGTCCTATGAGCAGAACAAAGATCGGCAGGCGCTCGACGCTTGGCTGACGGCGGAGTTTCGTCAATATCCGACGCTGTGGCGCGACGAGGCCGAACTCGAATCCACCGCCCGTGAGATCATCGCCACGGTCGAGGCGTCCAGTGCGGCGCGGGCTTCGCTCCAAGCACATTTCGACCAGGGCAAGAGCCGCGAGAGCTGGCTGGCCAGGCGTATCGAGGAGGGTGCCGGGATCGCGGGTGTGGCTCAGGTGGGCGACTATGCCGGACGGATCGATCAGGCGCTTGGCGAGGCCAATCAGTGCTTCCGCGACGTGGTGACGACGCATGCAGGTCACATCAACCAAGGCGAGACGTTGCACGGTTTCATGGCCGAAGCCGAGGTCGCCAACCGCTTCAATCTCAATGCTCAGGCCAATCATTCCGGCGTCCGCGCCGAGGTCGTCGGGAGCACTGGCTACAACTCGCCGGATCTGGTGCTGCGCAACGCGAGCGGCGAGGTCATCCCCAACGTCCAGGTCAAGACCTACGGCAGTACCGACAATCTCATTCAGAACCTGCGCCGGCACGATTATCCGAAGGGCACGACGCTACTGGTGCACGAGGATCAGGTCGCGCGGGTGCAAAGCGAGTTTCCGGATCTGAAGGTGACGAGTACGCTGGAGGTCGATGGCGTCAAGGTGGCGATGCCGAGCCGCGAGGAGCTGGCGACCATGCGCTATGAGGCGCAGAAAAAGCAGGAGTTGCGCCAGTACGAATGGAACGATGTCAACCGGATCAACATCGTCAAGGGCATCGGCAAGCAGGCGCTCATCGGCGCGACCGTCGCGGCGGGGCTGCAAGGGGCGCGCATTCTCGGGCGGCGGGTCTGGAACCGGCTCCAGGGACGTGAGAATCCGTCGCCCAGTGAGGATCTGAAGGAGTTTTTCCAAAGTTCGATCAAGAGCGGTAAGCATGTCGGCGTGCAGGTCGCGGTGTCCGGGGCGGTCGTCGTTGCGGCCAAGAACGGGTTGCTGGGTGCGGTGCTCAAGGGCACTCCGGCGGGCCGGATCACGAGTGCGGTCTACATTGGTCTGGAGAACGCGAAGATCCTGTACAAGCTGGCCAAGGGGGAGTTGACCGGGCCGGAAGCGCTGGATGCGATGGGGACGGTCAGCAGCAGTGCGTTGGGCGGACTCGTCGGCGCGGGACTCGGGATGACCAAGGGGGCGGCGATCGGCGTGGTGTTCGGGCCTGTGGGGGCGATGGTCGGGGGCTTTGTCGGCGGTGTGGTGGGCGGCATGGCCGGCAGCACGATCGGCGATGCGCTCTATGCCGGTGGCAAGGTGCTGGTCAAGACGGCCGCGACCATGCTCAAGACGCTGACCGATGGACTCAAGGAGGCGGGCGCGGCCGTGCTCGGTAAGCTAAACCCATTGAAGTTGTTTGCATAATCCATGAACACGCACGATCCCAGTTACAAACTGCTGTTCTCGCATCCGCAGATGGTGCGCGATCTGCTGGTCGGGTTCGTCGATGAACCCTGGGTGGCGGATCTGGATCTCGACAGTCTGGAGCAGGTCAGTGGCAGCTATATCAGCGAGGATCTGCGCGAGCGCGAGGATGATCTGCTGTGGCGGGTGCGGCTACGCGACGGGGAGCGCGACCGCTGGCTGTATCTGTATCTGCTGCTGGAGTTTCAATCCAGCGTCGATGTGTTTATGGCGGTGCGGTTGCTGACCTATCTGGGGTTGCTGTATCAGGATCTGATCCGACAACGGGCGTTCACCGAGGCCGGGCGGCTGCCGCCGGTGCTGCCGATCGTGCTCTACAACGGCAAGCCGCGCTGGACGGCGGCGACGGAGTTGCTCGATCTGATCGAGCCGACGCCGGGGCGGTTGCGTGACTATGCGCCGCGTCTGCGCTATCTGTTGCTGGATGAGGGCGCGATTGACGAGAGTGCGCCCTGGGCGTTGCAAAATCTGGTGGCGGCGCTGTTTCGGCTGGAGAAAAGCCGGGGGCCGTTGCCGTTGCAGACGGCGATAGCGGCCTTGATCGACTGGCTCGATGCCCCGGAACAGGCCAGTCTGCGCCGCGCCTTTACCGTGTGGATCAAACGGGTGTTGATTCCGGGGCGGATGCCGGGCGTCAATCTGCCTGAGTTGGGCGACTTATTGGAGATCAAAACCATGTTGGCCGAAAGTGTGATCGAGTGGACGCAGGACTGGAAGCAGCAGGGGATTGAGGAAGGGCGTATACAAGGGCGCATGGAGGGACGCATGGAGGGGCGCATCGAGGGACGCATTCAAGGATTGATCGAAGGCGAATCCAGTTTGCTGGAGCGTTTATTGACCAAACGCTTTGGCCCGCTACCTGAAGATGTGCGCACTCGCTTGCAAGCGGCGAACAGCGAGCAGTTGCAGTGCTGGGCAGAACGAATTCTGGATGCTCGTCAGTTGCGCGATGTCTTTGCTGACGACTGAGTTTTATCGCAGGCTTGCTCCTACGTCTGAGCGTGGAGCTATCAAAAATGGGTGACGAGATGAAACTGATCAAGTTCGACCTTTCGATTGATGGCATCAAAGTCAAGGATATCAATGAACTGCGCGATCACTTTACGCCCGAGATTCTAGCTCACTATCGAAGTGGTGTTTTAGCTAAATGGCTGATGACGCGAAAATATCAGGATGAGCTGACGGCGCTGGCCTCACTGGAGGATGGCGATGATCACTCGCTTCTCAAGGCGTTGTGTCATGTGTTTCAGATCGATGCCGATGAGCGTGTGATTGCCGAAGCGTTGCGGGAGGTTCGTCCTGCCGCTGTGGTTGCAATGTCCGGCCAAGAAAGCAGTCGGCTCAAATTTGCTTTGTCAATCAATGGGAAGCGCGTAAGTCGGCTTGATGATTTGCGTGCTAATTTTACCATCGAAGTTCTCGACCATTATCGCAATGGTCTGTTGTCTGAATGGCTGCATTCACATGGTCTGACGCAAGAGTTGGCGGCTGTCAATGCGATTGATGAGTCAGAGGATCACTTGCTTGTCAAAAGCCTGAGTCGGATTTTCGCGGTCGAGGCCGATGATCGGCTGATTGCCGAGGCATTAAAAACAGGTGCGCAGATTATGCCGCTAGAGCCTTGCCCCGGTGCAACCTGGACTGAGAAATTGACTGGAATAGTTTTTGTTTGGATACCGCCTGGCTGTTGGTCGGCAAAGAAGAAATTTGTAAGCCTCAATAGCAAAAGCAATGAATACATTGCTGTTCGCATGAATGGCTTTTGGTTGAGTCAGCAGCCAATAACTAATGAGCAGCGGAATTTCTTAATGGAAGAGAATCACAAGCCAGTCAGTGATCCATCTTCTTTTTACGAAAACACTGAGTTAAGTGATCGGCAGAAATTTATTGGGATTTTAAATGTGCGCAATCCTAGCAAGAGTCGATTTCGCTTGCCGCGAATTGCTGAACTGATATATGCCATGAGTGGAGGCGCCAATTTCATTGGCGCAGATTTTGATGATCGTGATCCATTTGTGCGTGAAGGATCAAGCAATTTTGACAAGGAGCTATGCGGTCATCACCCCTGGAATTTATACTTGAATTTCAATAATCAACAGCATGCGTATACTGAATTTACGATGGAGGGTGAATTGGTTGCTTTCAAGCAAGGGGATTTTTTTATGGCAAGTGAAGGCAATGGTGATTATAGTGAAATTTTTGGAGATGTTTTCGGGGATATTTTTGGTGGCGGAAGGGGTATGAAGATCAATAATTTAAACGCCAGGGGCGAATCTAATTTGTTTAGAATTATTCGTGAGGCGTGTCTAAATTGATTGAGGTTGGCACGTGTATTTATGCATTTCGTCCTAAATTTTGATTGACACTTATTCTAACTCCATGACATGACTCAGAAACTCCAAGCCACCCTCCGCGCCCACGTCGAATCCCACTACCCAATCCTCTACCTCCTGACCTACGAGGAAGCCGAGGCCGACGCCCTGATCCGCGACCTCGCCGAGGATCGCAAGATCCTGGAATGGAACATGGCGCGCGGCCTGGTCGACTTCGCCACCAAGCGCCCGCAAACCGACTGGTGCGACCTGGCCACCGCGCTCGACACCCTGCTCGACTGGGACGACCTCAACCACCACGTCATCGTCATCCGCGACGCCCATCTCGGACTGCGCGATCAACCGCTGGCCGTCGCCCGACTCAAAGCCCTGGTCAACCGCCTCCTCGCCGACGACGAAGCCGTCGTCACCCTCTTCCTGCTGTCCTCCCAAGTCTTCCTGCCGCCCGAACTGGACAAATTCATCACCCTGTTCGAAATGCCGCTGCCCGACGAAACCACCATCCGCCAACTCGTCACCGACTACGTCCAAGCCTACGAACTGAACACCGACGCCGACACCATCGGCAAAATGGCCCTCGCCCTGCAAGGCCTGACCCGCTACGAAATCGGCCAGCTCATCAATCGCGGCTACCAGCGCGACGGCGACATCGGACTCGAAGACCTCGACCTCGTACTGACCGAAAAAGCCCAGATCATCCGCAAGAGCGGCACCCTCGAAATGCTCACCGTCAACGAGCGCCTGGAAAGCATCGGCGGACTCGGCCGCCTCAAACACTGGCTCAACCAAAAAGCCCAGGTCATGGCCGACTGGCCCGCCGCGCGCGCCTTCGGCGTCGAACCGCCCAAGGGCGTGATGATCGTCGGCATGCCCGGCTGCGGCAAATCCCTGACCGCCAAAGCCACCGCCGCCCTCTTCAACCTGCCGCTGCTCAAGCTCGACATGGGCTCGCTCATGGGCAAATACGTCGGCGAAAGCGAAGCCAACATGCGCCGCGCCATCCAGGTCGCCGAAGCCGTCAGCCCCTGCGTCCTCTGGGTCGACGAAGTCGAAAAAGCCTTCGTCGGCATCGGCGCCGGCGGCGACGGCTCCGAGGTCGCCACCCGACTGTTCGGCTACTTCCTGACCTGGATGCAGGACAAGACCAAACATGTGTTCGTCATCGCCACCGCCAACGACATCTCGGCCCTGCCGCCCGAACTGCTGCGCAAAGGCCGCTTCGACGAAATCTTCTACGTCGACTTCCCCAGCCGCGAAGAGCGCGCCGACATCTTCCGCGTCCACCTCCACAAGCGCGGCAAGCTCTCGGCCCAGATCCAGCTCGACCGACTGGCCCAGGCCACCGAGGGCTATTCGGGCGCCGACATCGAATCCGTGGTCAAGGAAGCCATCGAGCAAGCCTTCGTCGACGGGCGCTCGGCACTCGACAGCGACCGGCTGTTGCAGGTGATCGGCAACACCTACCCGCTGCGCGAAGTCATGAAGAAAAAGTTGAAGGAGTACGCCGAGCGCATCGCGGAGATGAAGATCAAACCGGCGTCTTGAGTCCCGATCCAAGAGCCGGCCGTTCGTTCCATGCCTGGAGCGGCAGACGAACTGGCCGGCCGGATGCCGTTCAACGCGCCGGCATCAATGGGAGTCGCCGTCTGATAGCGCTGCACCCCATCCGCTCAGGATCTCGCCAACGCGTTCGATCACGTCGGGAATCGCCGCCGCGACCGACGGCGACAGCTCCAGCCCCAGTTCCAGACATTCGGGCACGATGCCGACAAGGACGATCTCGGTCGGGCCATCGTCGAGCAACTGGAGCAGTGCCAGCAGATCCGACACGCCTAAATGATGCACCGAGAGCTTCGGACTCAGCGCGCGGCGGATGTCGGCATCGCGGAAGACGGCAATCCGGCCTGGCGGCGCGTCGAGTGCGATGGCATCGATCATCAGGATGCGCCGATGCTCGGCGAACAGCGGCAGCAGGTCCAGGCCCAGAGTGCCGCCGTCGATCAGCGTGACGGCCGGTTCGAGCCGGTAATCGCGTTCGAGCCGACGCAGCACATGGATACCCACGCCCTCATCGCCAAGCAACAGATTGCCGAGTCCAATCAGCAGAATGTCCGCGCCTAGATCATCGTTCACGTTCAATTCGGATTCCACTGTCACCTCCAATTTCAGAGCGTCCGCACACGCCGGCCAGAGTGCGCAGCCCGACGCTCCAGTTCGAGAGTACCACGGTCCGATGGGTCTTGATCCGCCCGTTTTCGACCTCGATCGGGTGCGAGCGGCGACCGGCGTCGTCCATAATCGGCGAATCGGATTGGCCAACGACAGGGCGTTTGGCTAAGGTGTCGGGAAGGGGACAGATGAAGCGAACAGGAGCGCTCCTTACTCATGAACGATCAAGATGTTTCGGCCCGATTCGGCGGCCTGCTCGCCCTGGGCCTGCTGCTGTTGAGCGTGCTGCCTGGAGCGATGCCGCAGGTCGAAGCCGCCATCCAGGGCCGGCTGGGCACCGACAACGCCGACTGTCTGCGCTGTCATCGCATGGAGACGCTGGGCTATCGCGACCCGCGCACAGGCGACTTGGTCGATCTGCACGTCGATGGCCGACAATTCGGACACTCGGCTCATGGCGAACTCCAGTGCATCGACTGCCACGAGGGCGACTTCGGCCAGTATCCGCATCCGGAGTCGGTGCTCGGGCAACGGCTCGACTGCGTCGGCTGTCATCAGGAACTGCACAAGGCGGACAAACGCGCCTACACCTTCAAGACCATCGACCAGGAATTCGCCCTCAGTATCCATGCCGTCTCGGACTCACCCAAGGCCGAGGGCTTCGACTGTCATCGCTGTCACGACCCGCATGCGTTCCGCAACTCCGAGGTCGGGCAGCCGATCGCCGAGATCGTGCGTGCGGGCAATGAACTCTGTCTGTCCTGTCACACCAAGATCCGCGACCCGCACAGCACCGCGCACCTGTGGCTACCGAAACGCGACAAGCATTGGGGATCGGTGCGCTGTCTCGACTGTCATACGCCCTTGACCGATCCGGGGCAGCCGGTCTCGCATCAGATTCTGGCCGCCAAAGACAGCAACTTCGACTGCGTCAGTTGTCACTCCAAGGAGGCGCGTCTGCTCGGACGGCTCTATCAGTACCGTTCCGAGACCGATCTGGCCGGCGGCGGCTGGCTGTCGAAGGCGGTCTTCAATGAAGCCTATGTCGTCGGCATGAGCCGCAGTCCGCTACTCGACGCGCTGGGTCTGGGTGTGATCGGTCTGACCCTGCTGGTGCTGATCGCGCACGGCTGGGGCCGCTATCGCGCCTATCGACGTCTACGGGAGGATCGGTCATGAGCGCACTCTATCTCTATCCGCGCTGGCTGCGCGCCTGGCACTGGGTCAATGCGCTGCTGTTCCTGGTGCTGATGTACACCGGCGCCAGCATGCACTTCGGCGAGGGCGGCTGGCTGATGCCGTTCGATCTGGCGGTCACGGTCCACAACACGGCGGGCATCCTGCTGACGCTGGGCTGGATCGGCTTCGTGGTGGGCAACCTGCGCACCGAGAACGGGCGGCACTACCGGATACACTTGTCGGGCTTCGTCGACCGCCTGGTCGTCCAGGGGCGCTATTACGCCCAGGGCATCTTCCGCAACGAACCGCATCCCTTCCATGTCAGCGTCGGGATGAAGTTCAACACCCTGCAACAGCTCAGCTATCTGGGCGTGATGTTCGGCCTGATGCCGCTCTTGATCCTGAGCGGCTGGGCGTTCCTGTTCTCGGTCTCGCTGCCCGAGACCCTGCTCGGTCTGCCGAGCGTCTGGCTGGTGGCCATGGCGCACCTGACGCTGGCCTATCTGCTGGTGCTGTTCCTGCTCGTGCACATGTACATCATCACCACCGGCGAAACCGTCACGACCAATCTGCGCGCCATGATCACCGGCTGGCACCGCGAGGACGAACCGGGTTCCGACCGGCGTGAGGAGGCCAAATCATGAACCCCATCGCCACACTGCTCGACCCCAGGACCAAACGCCGCCTGATCGTCGGCGCCGGCGTGTTCGGCGTTCTGGCGCTGGCCTATCGCTTCCTCTATCCGGTGGTCTTCGATGCCTATGTCGGCAAGACCAACGCGCCCCTGACCTATGAAAGCAGCCAGACGCTCACCGAAGCCGAATTCGAGGCAATGGCCCAGTCGCTGAGCGAGGAAGCACGCCGGCTCAAGGCCGAATCGGTCGTCGCTGAAGATCAAGACCCCTTCGCGCGTCAGGTCAAGGTCGAGATGCTGATGAACACCGAGTCGTTCATCCGCGACAGCCAGCCGAGCCACATCAAGTATTTCCGCGAGGCCGGCATCCGTCAGTACGAAGGCCCCAAGACCTGTCTGACCTGTCACGCCACCATCGAGGTCGATCATCCGGACGGCACCCGCTCGACGGTCGACACCCTCGACGATCTCGTCAACTCGGTGCATTTCAAGTTCCAGAGCAGCGCCGGCGGCTTCTCGACCTATGGCTATGACGGACGTCAGGTGAACGCCGGTCCGCACAAGATCCCGGTCGGCAAGATCGACCGCGCCTGCGGCATTCCGGGCAGCTTCACCTGGACCGGCTGGGCGGCGCTGGTCGCGAGCCGTCCCGAGCATGTCGAGGAAGGCGAGGTGGTGCTGCGCAGCGAGGGCTGCGGCCAGTGTCACATCGGCGGCAACTATCAGCCGGCGACCGAGAAGATGATGCCGGTCGGCGATGTACCGAGCATGGCCAAGGAAGGGATCGACTGTCTGATCTGTCATGCACGCGACTACGACATGAATCAGCGCGTCGTCATCCGCGACGAATACGGGTTGCGCTGGGATCAGGACCGCAGCCTGCGCGCGGCGCTCACCGTCGGCCCGATCAGCTCCGAGACCTGTCTGCGCTGTCATCAGCACAACATGGGCGGCGACGTCTACGAGCACAATGCTGCTGCCCAGTCGCTCGGCTACAAGCACCAGCGTCTGCTGCATCGCGGAGCCAAGCGCGGCAATCCCTTCAGTCCCGAGGACGACGCCCACGCCGCCGCCGGCATCCAGTGCACCGACTGCCATCGCCCCGAGGGCCACAAGATTCCGCGCGGGCGTATGGGGGTGGATCTGGTCGCCAACGATCTGCCGGACAAGGAGGTCTCGTGCGAAACCTGTCACACGCGAGCGCCCCACAACAACTCCAGGGACAAGGCACTGCTCAACGGCCATATCGCGCGGCTCGCCTGCGAGACCTGTCATATCCCGCGCCTGGAAGACAACAACGTGGTGCTGCGCGACTGGGTGCATCCGACCTGGGACGCGGAAGAGGGGATCTGGGAGCCGACCGATGTCTATCGTTCGGGCGAACCGGGCAAGGGGTTCACCTACCTCTGGTTCAACGGCAACGGCACCTTCCTGGCCAATGCGCTGGGCAACAATCCGAACGGTGCCGACACCTATGATCCGCTGATGCAGCAGATCGCGCGGATCGACGACCCGGAGATCATCGCCGCCGTGCGCGCCAAGGCGACGGAACTCAAAGCGCAGTATCCCGACATCGATGTCGAGCGCTATGTCCGGATGGCCACGGACCCGCTGTCGCAGCTCACGCCCGAGATGCTCGAACGGCGCCGTGCCATGATCCAGGCCAACCTGCGCGCGGCCATGAACGATGGGGAGAGCCGGATCTATCCGTTCAAGCTCTTCAACGCCATGATGTACGAGGACATGTCCAACCAGGGACCGTTCGGGGCCATGATCCTGCCGTTCGACTACAGCACCTACTATGAGACGGGCGACACCCAGGCTGCCGTCAAGCGTGCCATCCAGGATCCGATCGTCCGGCGCATGTATCAGGAGCCGTTCAAGCTCTACATGATGGACGAGTTCATGGCCTATTTCGGCGTCAGCGGCGGCTGGAAGACGATCTATCCGCTCGTCGACGGTCAGCTCGTCAACGTCGAACCGCACTGGATGCGCCAGATGGGCACGCTCATGGTCAACCACGGCATCCAGCGCCAGGGGCACGACTGCGCCGACTGTCACGCGCCCAACGGTATCATGGATTTCAAACTGCTCGGCTACACGCCCGAACGGATCGCCGAACTCCAGGATCCGGAGCTGCTCAGACAGCCGCCGGTAAACGAGACGATGGCAAACGCCGAGACACCGGCTCCGTCCGTGCCATGATCCGGAACCTGACCATCACGCAACTGGCGGAAAACGCGGCCAGCTCGCCTGGGTTGCTCGGTGAGCATGGCGCGTCCTTCTTCATTGAGGCCGACGCGCACTGTCTGCTGCTCGACACCGGGCAGGGGCTGACGCTGCGGCACAATGCCGCACGGCTCGGAATCGCGCTCGAACGGGTGACGGCGGTCGCGCTCAGTCATGGCCATTACGACCACACCGGCGGGCTGGAGACGGTGATCGAATGCACCGGCGGTGCGATCGATCTCTATCTGCATCCCGAGGCGCTGGCGCCCAAGTTCAACCGCGATGGCCGCTCAATCGGATCGCCGACCACGGATCTGGAGGTGCTGCGACCGCGCGTGCGGCGGCTCATCGCCGATACTGGGCCGATCGAGATCCGACCCGGCATCCAGCTCAGCGGCGAGATCCCGCGCCGCCATGCCATCGAAGATACGGGCGGCCCTTTCTATCGCGACGCCGCGCGCACCGAGATCGACGATCTGCCCGACGATCAGGCGCTCATCATCAACACCCTAGCGGGACTGGTGGTAGTGCTCGGCTGCGGTCATTCCGGGCTGATCAACACGCTCGATCATGTCCGCACGCTCGCGCCCGGACGCCCGATCCACGCCATTCTGGGCGGAACCCATCTGCTGCGCGCCGGCACCGAGCGTCTGGACTTCACCGTCGGCGCACTCGCCGGATTTGGGATCGACTATCTGGCCCCCAACCACTGCACCGGATTGGCGGCCACCTGCCTGCTGCGCCGGAGCTTCCCGGATCAGTTCCACGAGTCCCCCACAGGCACCGTGCATCGATTCGGAGCGGCCGCCTGATCGTTTCGAACTGAAGCCTTCGAGACGCCGATTCCGCCACATGCGTCACGCCGGTACATGGGTATATTGACGGGCCGCCACGAGGAGGCCGAGGCTCCATGAGAAAGACACTGGCATCGATCGCACTGATCGGTCTCGCCGGCTGCGGCCAGGAGCCGAACACGGCCGTCGGCACGCTCGAATGGGACCGGATCGAGCTGATCGCCGAGCTGTCCGAGCCGATCGTCGAGATCCAACACCGCGAGGGCGATCGGCTCGCCGAGGGCGAGATCATCCTGAGGCTCGATCCGCGCCGGGCGCAGGCGCGTCTGGACGCGGCACGGGCCACCCGCGAGCAGGCCGAGGCCCGCTTGGCCGAGCTTGAGCGCGGACCCCGTGCCGAGCGCATCGCCGAGGCACGGGCCAGACTGAGCGGCGCCCGGGACGACCTGGCGGTACGCGAGCGCGAGTTCGAACGGCTCGCGGCCCTGCTGAATCGCAAGCTCTCCAGCCCCGAGTCGGTGGACGCCGCCCGCCGTCTGCGCGACCAGGCGCGCAGCGAGCAAGACCGCGCCGGCGCCGCGCTCGCCGAGCTGGAGCACGGCACCACCGCCGAGGAGCTGGCTCAGGCTAGGGCTGCACTCGCCCAAGCGCAGGCCAGCGAACGCGAGCGGGAACTCGACCTGGAACGCCTGACCGTCCGCTCGCCACGCGACGGACGGCTCGACGACCTGCCTTACCGTCTCGGCGAACAGCCGGCTGTCGGCAAGGTCGTCGCCCTGATGCTCGCCGGGTCCACCCCCTATGCCCGGGTCTACGTGCCCGAGGCGATCCGCGTCCGGGTCACGCCCGGCACCGGCGCCCGCATCGCGGTCGACGGTCTCGACACCCCCTTCGCCGGACGGGTGCGCAAGGTGCTCGCCGATCCGGCCTTCACACCCTACTACGCGCTCACCGAGCGCGATCGCGGACGACTGACCTATCTCGCCGAGATCGACCTCCAGGACGCGCCCGAATCGCTGCCGGCCGGGGTTCCGCTGGTCGCCCGCTTCCAGCTCGATACCCTGAGCGCGCCATGAGCGGCTACTACGCCATCGAGTCCCACGGACTGACCCGCCGCTTCGGCGACTTCACCGCCGTGGACCACATCGATCTGCGCATCCCGCGCGCCCAGATCTACGGCTTCCTCGGACCGAACGGATCGGGCAAGTCGACGACCATCCGCATGCTCTGCGGTCTGCTCACTCCCTCGGAAGGCGAGGCGCGGGTGCTGGGGCATCCGGTCCCGGGCGACGCCGACGCGCTCAAGCAGCAGATCGGTTACATGACCCAGCGCTTCTCTCTCTACGAGGATCTGGATGTCCAGGAGAATCTGGACTTCATCGCCGACATCTACTGTCTGCCCCGCAAGACGCGCCGCGCGCGGATCGAGGCCCAGCTGGAGCGCTACAACCTGATCGGGCAGCGCCGCCAGCGCGCCGGCACCCTGAGCGGCGGCCAGAAGCAGCGTCTCGCGCTTGCCGCCGCCACCCTGCATGCGCCGCCGCTGCTCTTCCTCGACGAGCCGACCAGCGCGGTCGATCCGCAGAGCCGGCGCGACTTCTGGGAGACGCTCTTTGCGCTGGTCGCCGAGGGCACCACCATCCTGGTCTCGACCCACTATATGGACGAGGCTGAGCGCTGTCACCGTCTGGCGATCCTGCAGCGCGGCCGCATCGTCGCTGACGGCACCCCGACCCAGCTCTATGCCGACATGGACGCACGGGTGGTGGAGGTGGAGACGGACGCGCCCGGACCCGCGCGCGCGGCGCTGGGCGGACTGGCGCCCATCCTCAGCGTCACCCAGCTCGGGGTGCGGTTGCGGGTGCTGGTCGCCAGGGCGGTCGAGGACGCACCCGAGCTGGTGCGCTCGGCGCTGGTGGCCGCCGGCGTCGAGGCCAGGGTCCAGCCGGTCCATCCGAGCCTGGAGGACGTCTTCGTCCTCGCGACCGATTCAGACGGAGTCAGGTCATGAGTCGCTGTCTCACCCGACTGAGCGCGATCCTCTTCAAGGAGGTGCGGCAGCTGCGCCGTGACCGTCTCACCTTCGGCATGATCGTCGGCATCCCGCTGATCCAGCTGATGCTGTTCGGCTACGCCATCAACACCGACGTGCGCCACCTGCCGGCCGGGGTGGCCGATCAGGCCCAGACCTCGCTGTCACGGGCGCTGATCGCCGACAGTCAGGCGACCCAGGTGGTGGACATCCATCGAGCGGTGAGCAGACCCGAGGAACTGGAGCGGCTGCTGCGGCGCGGTGAGATCGCGGTCGGCCTCCACATCCCGCCCGACTTCGGGCGCCGGTTGCAGGATCCGGAGCGCCCGGCCGCCCAGCTGCTGGCCGACGGCACCGATCCGGTCGTCCTGATGGCGGCCCGTCAGCTCGCTCAGATCTCGCTCGACTACGGCACGGCGCCGGAGCGGCCGAGCGGGGAGCCGGTCTTTGAGGTCCGCAGCTTCTACAACCCGGAGCGGCGCTCGGCGCTCAACATCGTGCCCGGTCTGATCGGCGTCATCCTGACCCTGACGATGGTGCTCTTCACCGCAGTCGCCATCGTCCGTGAGGCCGAGCGCGGCAACCTGGAGCTGTTGATCAACACTCCGGTGCGCAGCCTCGAGCTGATGATCGGCAAGATCATCCCCTACGTGCTCATCGGGCTGGTGCAGGTGAGCATCATCCTGGCCCTCGGGATGCTGCTGTTCGGGGTGCCGGTGCGGGGCGCGCTCTATCAGGTCTATCTCGCGGCGCTGCTCTTCATCGCCGCCAACCTGACCCTGGGGCTGGTCATCTCCACCGCCGCCAAGACCCAGTTCCAGGCGATGCAGATGACTTTCTTCATCTTTCTGCCCTCGATCCTGCTCTCGGGGTTCATGTTCCCCTTCGCCGGGATGCCCAAGGCCGCCCAGTATTTGTCCGAGCTGCTGCCGCTGACCCATTTCATCCGGATGATCCGGGGGATCATGCTGCGCGGGGCCAGCTTGGCGGATATGCCGGGGGAGGTGCTGGCGCTGGTCGTCTTTGCGGGGGTGACGTTGACGCTGGCGGTGTCGAGATTCAGTAAAACTCTGGATTGATGGGGGTTTTTGGTCCAAACCGTTTGGAGTGGTTGGAGCGTGTTCATGCGCTGGTGATTTACATCACCATCTTGTGGCCGGACTCGGTGCCCCTCTGCTGCTGCATCACTGTTGCTCGGCCTCTGAATGCCATCAGCGCCATCATTCTTTTTGGGAATTGGGCGCGCACATATTGTACATACAGCGCCTAATGTAGATAACGAGCCGGTTGAATCTGACGGCTGCATCTAATCCCTGACATCCCAGGCGGGGCAGTTCTGTCGAAAAGGAATTCTTGCTATCCTGTTAACAGAAAAACATGCTCTTAGCGTTCCATGACTAACCAAAAGCAGAAGCGGCGAGCCTCGACCACGGGCACGCTCGTAGGCACACGATTCCAACCGGGCATGCTCGACGCATGGAGGAGGAATCAAGACGATATTCCGACTCGCCCTGAAGCGATCAGGCGCTTAGTCGAACTAGGCATGTCAGCCTGCTTCGCGCCCCCCCCCCGCGGACACAATGCAGTAAGGATTGAGAATCAATGGTTGCCCCATGAAGAAGCCGAAAGAGATTGTCCCTAAATCCAAAGCAGAGAAGGAAGCGGCCGAGGATCAGATCCTTGAACTGTCCAAGCGGATAGAGTTCTATCTCACCGAGTACTCGGTCGAATTGCTTGCCAAAAAGATGCATGAAGGCGAATTCTTCGTGCCACCCTATCAGCGCGAGTTCACCTGGGAGCCTGAACGTAAGTCAAAGTTTATCGAATCTCTGCTGATCGGTTTACCCATCCCTTTCCTCTTCTTCTGGGAGAGACCGAAAGACGGAAAGCTCGAGATCGTGGATGGCTCACAGCGCCTGCGGACGATTGAAGAGTTCATCCTGGGAGAGTTTCGGCTCGGGGAGCTGGAGAGCTTGACTGCCGTCTCTGGGTTCACATTCTCAGACCTCCCCGAATCTAGACGAAGGAAGATCAAGAACCGATCGATCCGTGGCATAGTCCTGAACGAAAACGCCGACGAACAAGCTCGCTTCGACATGTTCGAGCGCATCAATACGGGCAGCAAGATCGCGAATGAAGCAGAGGTGCGTCGTGGTGCGCTCGGGGGACCTTTTATGGACCTCATCATCGAGCTTTCCTCACACTCGAAGTTCGTCGCTTTGGCTCCTGTACCACAGAAATCTGTCGATAAGAGGGAACGAGAGGAACTGGTTGCTCGTTTCTTCGCCTACAGCGATGGACTCAACGGCTATCGCGACCGCCCCGCGGAGTTCGTTTTTAAATACGTTAAGAGGATGAACGACGAGGTCGCTTCCGCCTCCGCCAAGATCGAACACTATCGCAGCCGATTCCTGGAAATGATCGACTTCGTCGACCGTGTCTTCCCTCACGGGTTTAGGCGAACCCCCAGAGGCAAAGCCAGTCCTCGCGCTCGGTTCGAGGCTATTGCAGTCGGATCCAGACTGGCCTTGGATGCCCGTCCTGAGTTGGTCGAGCAGGAATCGATCGACGTCGAGCCATGGCTGGATAGCGAGGATTTCAAGAAGGTCACGGGCTCCGACGGAGCAAATGCCATCGCACGCTTGATAGGCCGCATTAATTTCGTCAAAGCAAAACTCTTGGCGAACGCATGAGCGCTCTGACAACTGCCTTCCAGGAACGCAAAGCGGAAGTTGAGGCATACCTGGAGTTTCTTTCGGACATGGAGGAACAAACTAAGAAAGGTCCGCCGCGTTTCGAGGGAGCCCAGCGGCCAATCACCGTCGAGCAACAAAGAATCCTCTATTCGACCGTCTACCTGCAACTGTATAATCTCGTGGAAGCGACGATATCTTTATGTATTCATGAGGTTACAGAGGCAACGAGAAGCAATGCGCAGTGGACGCCGAGTGATTTGAACGATGATCTTCGCCGCGAATGGGTGCGTGCTGTCGCGCGCACCCACGAGGCATTGAGTCCTGATAATCGATTGAATCATGCGCTTCAGCTCTGCAATCACTTGGCCTCGGCTCTACCGGTGGACCGTTTCGATATGGATAAGGGAGGTGGAGGTAATTGGGACGATTCTGCGATAGAGCGCATGACCAAGCGTCTTGGCTTCGAGCTTCACGTTGCTAAGAAGATCTACGCAGCGATCAAGAAACCTATTCGAGATGACATGGGGTCTTTGGCTTTGGTGAAGAACCTCCGCAATCGCTTGGCGCACGGATCCATCTCTTTTGTGGAATGCTCAGAGAATGAAACTTTTTCTGGGATTAAGAGCTTGGCGAATAACACCTTGCGTTATCTGGAGGCTGTGGTTGGCTGTTTCGAAAAATACCTGGAAGGATACGAATACCTCCTTCCTGAGCGGCGTCCATAATGAATAAGTGCCTCAAAAATCTTCAGGAAATAACCTTCAATATCAAAGCTGTAGATTTATTCTGCGGGGTTGGAGGGTTGACCCATGGTTTGTCGCGTGGCGGCATTCAAGTCATGGCTGGCATCGACATTGACGCCAGTTGCCGTTATCCCTACGAAGCCAATAATCCAGCTCGATTTATCGAGCATGATGTCGGAACACTGCCCCCCGATCTGATCACGCCTTACTATGAAAATGCCGACTACACCTTGCTCGCCGGATGTGCGCCCTGTCAGCCATTCTCGTCCTATAGCCGTAGTGGGCGTAATCGGGAGTATGAATCGCAATGGCCGCTCGTCTCCTCTTTCGGTAAATTGGCAGAAGCGATTCGGCCCGACCTGATAACCATGGAGAACGTGCCTCAGTTGGCAGATCATCCAGTTTTCGATGAGTTGCTCGCGAGCCTCTCCGGTTACGAGACTTGGTGGCAGATCGTCGAATGTTCAAAGCTGGGGATTCCCCAGACCCGCAAGCGTTTAGTACTGCTCGCATCTCGCCTAGGTAAGGATTCTTTAGAGCTGATTGAAGAATCCAACCAGGAAACAACCGTCCGCCAGACCATAGGAATGCTCCCTGCCATTGATGCCGGCGAAATCCACCCAGAAGACGAGCTGCACATGGCATCCTCGTTGAGTCCTATGAATCTGGCTCGAATCAAGAAATCGCGCCCCGGTGGAACTTGGCGCGATTGGCCAGATGAACTGAAGGCTGCTTGTCATCGCAAGTCCAGTGGTGCTACGTATCCCAGTGTCTACGGACGTATGGAGTGGGATCGACCGGCTCCGACGATCACGACTCAGTGCTTCGGCTATGGGAATGGGCGATTTGGGCATCCAGAACAGCATCGCGCAATTTCTCTGCGCGAGGCGGCCATGCTGCAAACCTTTCCGGCGGACTATTCGTTTGCTCCCGCTGGAACCAGGTTCAAGTTCAACAGGATGGGTCGTTTGATCGGCAACGCGGTTCCCGTTCGGCTGGGAGAGGCGATTGCCCAATCTCTAGTCGCTCATGTTCGCGTCTGCTCATCTCGGTCTCCAGGCACTGGAGCCGAGCAACTACCAACGACTCAGCTTCATTGAGTGGTAGGTGTACCCAGAGGCGAAGCACGCTCCATCCCTTAGCCGCGAGTCTGGCGTTCGCATCAGTGTATCGTGTTCGATTTGTCCTGATCTTGTTCTCCCAACACTCTCGATTGGACCGCGACGAGCCGCTGGAGAACCTCACGGGCGAGAACTCCTGCGCGGTATATGATCCACGGGACTCAGCGCGATGCTTGTCTCGGCCCATTGGTGGAAGTCTAGAGGTTCCCAGCGAGCGGAATGAAACGGTCTCATTCTGCACCCACCCCAGGCAGAATGGTCACAGTAGCGGTGCGGCCGACGATCAAACGGATGTCCGGCGGGACGGCATCCAGAGTCACACGCACGGGAACCCTTTGGGCCAGACGCACCCAACTGACGGTCGGCGTCACATTGGGCAGCAAATTGGCACTCGTCACCCGATCGCGGTCTTCGATGCCGGAGGCGATGCTCTGCACATGGCCGCTGATGACCTGCTCCTCGCCCATCAGCTTGACCAGGGCAGACTGGCCGACGCGGATGTCGTGCAGCTTGGTCTCCTCGAAATAGCCCTCGACCCGAAAGGAGTCGGCCGCGATGAGTGCCAGGACAGGCTTTCCGACGGTGACGGCATCACCGACCTGTAGCATCAGATCCGAGAGAATGCCATCGGCGGGCGCGACGACCAGGGTGCGCTCAAGATCGAGTGAGGCCAGATCGCGCGCGACCAGAGCCTGTGCAACCTCGGCCCCGGCCAGCTCCACCTTGGATTGCCATTGCTCGCGAACCTCCTTGGCGACCAGCTCGCCCATCGCCTGATTGCGCTGCGCATCGCGCTGGGTCTGGGCCAGGGTGGCGCGCTTGGCGGTGAGCACCGCCTCGGCCTGACGCAGGGCGAGCACATAGCGCGCCTGATCGATGCGAAAGAGCGGCTGCCCGCGCTTGACGGACTGATGATCGTCCACCGCCACCTCGGTGACGATTCCCGACACATCGGGAGCGACCTCGATGATGTCGGCGCGTACCCGTCCCTCCGGGGTCCAGGGCTCGACCTGGTAGTAGACCCACACCCGCCATCCCGCCACGGCAGCAACGCCGACCAGCGTGAGTGTGAGCACCGGGCGGAGGATCTTCGCCACGGCGGTCTTGATGGATCGGTCGTTCATGAGCGTGCATACTCCGGCAGATTGAGCACCAGTGCCCAGCAGATGACGAACACCGCCGTCTCGAACAGGGCCGGATGCCAGACGTGGCGATAGACCTTCAGCCAGACCAGAAGACGATGCACCACGAGCGTCAGGACGAACGCCAGAACGGCGGTGACCAGAAAGGCGTGCAGATAGACGCCGAAGAGGTTGGTTTCGCCGCTCATGCCCTGGCTTCCTGGGTCGTCATGGGTACGGGTGTGTCTGGAAAGAGGCTGCGCCGCAGCCCAAGGAGGGCGCTGACCTCGCGGGCGTTCGTCTCGGCGGGATTCGTCCCCAGGCGGTAGATCGTCCGATCGAGCAGCGGGAGCAAGTCGGCCTCGGCGTCCGGGCCGCGCTGCCTGTCGGCGCGTGCACGATAGTGGGCGGCGAGCGCCTGCAACAGCGGCTCGAGCGTGCTGTCGTTCCGCGCAGACAGGCGAGCGCGAAGCCCGCGCAGCGCGACCAGATCCATCCCCGCCCGCAGCTCGCTCAGGATGCTCACACCGGCCAGCGCCGGGTCTTTGCTGGCGGCGAGCTTCGGGGCCAGCAGTCCCAGCCGGTCGGTCATGCGCGAGGCGAAGGCGAGCGGTTCGCGCTCACCCCGGCCCTCAGCCAGACGGGCCAGGGCGTCCCATGTCTGGCGCAGCAGCCGTCGGGCGCTGGTCTCCACACCCATGGAACGCAGTCCGCGCGTCACGGAGAGCGCGACCAGCAACCCGACGAAGGGCGCCAGATTGACGTTGAGAAAATCCGCGAAGGTCCAGGTCAGCCGGTCCTGGAGCGCCAGGCTGTTGATGAAGTTGATGTTCACCGACAGGGAGAGCAGGGCGTGCTGGGGCGACACCATGAGCATCCCGAGTCCGACCAGAGTCGGGGCGAGGACAAGCGCCAGCGGCACGAAGTCGTGGACGCGCGGCAGCAGCACGAACAGGTAGACGGCAGCCAGGGGCACGGCCAGCAGCAGGCTGATCCCGAAGGCCCGCATGGCCGGCGCCGGGTCGTCCATGGTCGCAAAGAGGCAGCAGAGGACCGCAGCGAGGACGGCGGCGCCGTCTCCCGCCGACCAGCCGCCGAGAATCCATAGGGCGCAACAGATCAGGATGGAGAGTGTCGCCGCCCCGCCCGAGCGCCAGGCTAGACCAGGATCCCGGTGCAGCGGTCGCTCCTCGGCGCGCGCGACCACCTCGGCCAGAGGCGACGGGAGTGCTCGCTCGGGCGCATGCAGGTGGGCGAGGAGCTGCCGTGACGCGTCCAGTGCCTCGATCAGATCCAGCAGCCGTGACAGCAGGCTCAGTTGGTGGAGTCCGGTCCAGTCGCGGCGGTCGACGCAGGCGGCCTGTCGCCGCAGACGCTGCAAGAGGGGCTGTGGGTCCATTCCGGGACTGGCGACCCAGTCGGCCACCTCCGCCAGCGCCGCCGCCGTTTCGGCATCCGGCGCGCCGCGCAGTGCCCGCAGGGCGGCCAGACGGTCGGAGAGACTGGCCAAGAGCGGGATCAACCGCAGGAGGCGCTCTTGCAGTGCCTGCACCACGGCGGTGGTCTCGCGCAGGCGCGAGGTGTCATAGGGCAGGTGGGTTGCAAGCTGGCGGATCTCGCTCGCCGCTCCGGCGAGCCGGCTACGGTCGCGCTCGAGGGTTTCCGCGCTCCCGCCGCGCAGCAGATCCAGCGCCCACTGGTCGGCCTCCGTCAGCCAGGCGTCGAGTCGTGCGCGCACCACCGTGCCGACGGGACGCGGAAACCAGAGGCTGTGCACCAGGGTGGCGCAGACGATCCCGAGGCCGATCTCCTGGACGCGGGCGAGTGCCACGTCGAAGATCGCCGCAGGCTGGAGCACGCCCGGGAAGCCGATGATGGCGGCGGTATAGCTGGCCAGCATCATGATGTAGCTGCGCGGAGAACGGTCGAGCACCGCTACCGCCAGACAGACGCCCACCCACAGCGCCAGCGAGAGCAGGGCTGGCGCATTCACCAAATGGGGCACCAGCACGACCGACGCTGCGGCGCCGAGTCCTGTCCCCAGCAACCGATAGATGGCCTTGGAGCGCACCGCACCGGCGATGGGGTGGCTCACGATATAGACCGTGATGACCGCCCAGTAGGGCTTCGGCAAACCGATCGCCAGACTGATGTAGAGGGCGAGCATGGCCGCCGCGAAGCTGGCGAACGCAAAGTGGAGACGGTCGCGGGTGGCTTGCGTCATCTCAGTCCGCCGTCTCCTTGTCGAGCGTCTCCAGACCCGACTCCAATGCCCCCAGTCCGCTGAGGACGCCGTTCAGCGCCTCATCGGAGAGCGGGGCCAGGAGCTGTCCACGCCAGCCCTGGAGGACTGTCTCGACCCGCGCCGCGAGCGCCTCGCCCGCCGCCGTCAGGTGCAGCGTCTTTGCCCGCCGATCCTGTTGGTCGTCGCGCCGCTCGACCAGCCCCTGGGCACAGAGCTGATCGAGCAGGCGCACCAGCGAGGGGCCTTGGATGCCGATCTCCTCGGCCAGATGATGCTGGCGCACGCCACCGCCGCAACGGGCGATGTGCAGCACGGGTACGGCCTGGGCCTCGGAGAGTCCATAAGTCGCTAAAGCGCGGTCGGCCGCCTTGCGGTAGAGGCGCGCGACGCGCAGCAGGCGAGCGGTGAGGGTTCGTTCCTGGATCTGGCGGGAATGGTTCATGGGTCAGGATACCGAGCAGAGGCGTGCAAGCAATATAGTTAGCTAGCTAACTATATTCAAGCTGCGCTGCGCTGAAAAGCCAAGCACGCGCCCGGCTCATCTCGGCCTACCGGCCCATCCCGTTGATCGGCTCGCTCAGGCGCCCCATCTCAATGCCGATATAGAGACCGAGCAATGGCTCCTCGGGGCATCCGAACAGGCATGGTGACTCTGAGGCGACCGGATAGTTCTTGGCGTCGTAGCGGAACGGCGCTCCGCCCGGCGAAGACCGGCAACCCACTTCCAACCCACTGACGAAATAGGCTAGATACGATGAAAACCATTGGCTACGCGGCCCATTCGGCCGACGCGAAGCTCGTTCCCTATCACTTCGAGCGCCGGGAGCTGCGCCTGAACGATGTCGCCATCGACATCCGGTACTGCGGCGTCTGTCACTCCGACCTGCATACCGTGAATGGCGATTGGGGGCCGCAGCCCTATCCTGTGGTACCGGGCCATGAGATCGTCGGCGTCGTCAGCGCCGTGGGGCCCGAGGTCAAGCATTACAAAGTGGGCGATCGCGTGGCGGTCGGCTGCATGGTCGACAGCTGTCAGGAGTGCGATCAATGCCATAACCACGAAGAGCAGTACTGCCGTAACGGCATGACGCCAACTTACGGAGCACCGGATCGCCTCAGCGGCGAGATCACCCAGGGCGGCTATTCCAAGCACATCGTGGTGCGCGAGGAGTTCGTGCTGCGCATCCCCGACAGCCTCGATCTCTCCAGGTCCGCGCCGATCCTGTGCGCCGGCATCACCACCTTCTCGCCGCTTCGCACCTGGAACGTCGGCGAGGGGACGCGCGTCGGCGTCATCGGGCTCGGCGGGCTCGGACACATGGCCGTCAAGCTCGCGGCGGCGATGGGGGCGGAGGTCACCGTGATCAGCCGCTCGACGAAAAAGGAGGCGGAAGCCAAGGCCAGCGGCGCCCGTGGCCTTCTCGCTTCCACCGACCAGGCGGCCATGCAGGCCGCCGCCAACACGTTCGACCTCATCATCGATACCGTGCCCGTGAAACACGACCTGAACCTCTATGTGCCGCTGCTGGACGTCGATGGCACACTGGTGATCGTCGGTCAGATCGGTCCGATGGAAGAGCCCATGACCATGCCGCTGGTCTTCGGTCGTCGCCGCGTGGCCGGTTCACTGATCGGCGGCATCGCCGAGACTCAGGAGGTGCTGGATTTCTGTGCCGAGCATCAGATCTATCCGGAATGTCAAATGATCAAGATGGACGAGATCAACGACGCTTTCGAGCACTTGGCACAGGGTGACTTCGCGCATCGCATCGTCATCGACATGGCCTCGCTCAGCGTCGATTAGCACGCCTCTTGGGCATCTTCAGGACTCCATCTGTGCTCGACCTGGATGGTTTGACCCTCCGTAACACGGTGGGGTCAGTCGTTCGCGGTCTGGGTGAAGGTGACGACGAACACTACGGGCACCGCCTCGCTGATGCTCGGCAGTCCCGCGATCGCGCGCAGTTTCTCGACACTTTCACTCAACCCGAACTTGGAGGCCTCGATCAGCAGCGGCTCGGTGCCCGCCACCATCAGGGTATCGGCATCGAGCCGGCCGACCATCATCGATAGGGTCAGTGTCTGACTCTGGCCATGCAGAGTCAGTTGACCCTCGGCGGCCATGCGCTGGATCTGGCCGACGGGGAGCGATTCCAACGCCTTGGGATCGATGCGCGCCTTGAGTTCGGCGTCCTTGTAACTGGCGGTGTCGAACAGAATCTCGCGCATCCGCTCGTTGCGAATCGGCACCAGAGTCTCGACACTGTCGAGCATCAGGGTGACGACCACCTGGCCGGTTGCGTCGATCTGTCCGCGCATCTCCTTGAAATGGTTGTTCTCGGGGATGTTCGTTGACTTGATGGTGACATAGGTCACGGCCGAGCGTTCGGGGTCGAGGGTCCAGTCGGCCAGGACCGGCGAGGCACCCAGGACGAGCGCTCCGGTCAGAGCGATGGAGAGAATCGAGTCGCGCATCACAGCCTCCAGATTCAAAGGTCGATGTTGAACATACTCGACCGGCCGGGTGGGGCGGGTTCAGGGAAACCGCGATCGAACCACGCCCGCCGCCGATCTGCGTGAACGGCTGCGCTCTAACATGGAACTGAAATCCTCGGATACAAGGCGCGCGGCCGGATGGTCGATCCTCGGCTTGAACGGCCAGGCCGCACTGACACACAGCAGGCGATGGAGCAGGAGATGACACAGAAGAACGCTATCCGGATCGAACTCCCGGCTTGGATTGAGGCGTTGCTCGCCACACGCGAGACAGGCGATCTCGACGACACCGGACGCATGGCGCTGGTGCTGGATCTGGCGCGCGAAAATATTCGTGCCGGCGCGGATGGCCCCTTCTCGGCGGCCATCTTCGAGCGCCGGAGCGGTCGACTGATCGCCGCCGGAGTCAATCGGGTGGTCAGTTCCGGCTGCTCGATCGCCCATGCCGAGATGGTCGCCATCGGCATCGCCCAGCAGCGGCTCGGGAGCTTCGATCTGCGTCAGGCCGTTCCGGGCGGCTGTGTGCTCTTCACCAGCGCCGAACCCTGTGCCATGTGCATGGGGGCCATTCCCTGGTCCGGAATCGAGCGCGTGGTCATCGGCGCGCGTGACAGCGACGTGCGCGCGATCGGCTTCGACGAAGGGCACAAACCGGCTGACTGGATCGCGGGTTATGCGCAGCGCGGCATCGAGGTGACGCGGGATCTGTTGCGCGCCGAGTCGGCGCAGATCCTGTGGGACTATGCCCAGGCGGGCGGTGCGATCTACTGAGGCGGGGAACGCGAGGCGACGGCCTATCGCGACGGCTCACGGCTTGGGTCGAGTTCCGGTTCAGCCGGCAGGATGATCATCCGCTCCACATCGGCGAGCCGGATCGTGCGCCCGTCGAGCGTCTGAAACTGCCGCCCCTCGACCGAGCCGCGTCTGGATTCGTAGAGCGTGATCCGGCCGGTATTGGCATTGATGACCTGGACCTGCACGACCTCCTGATCCTCGAACCAGCCCTGGGCCAGATAGAGCGCGCTGCCCACGGCCATGATGGCGATCAGCAGCGAGGCGGCCAGACGCATCGTCTGCCAGGAGGAATCCGACCCGTGTGGCCGATCCGGCCCGGGCATGGCGCCGGATTCGATACGATTGGCCCGCCAACGCACCCGCAGCACGCCATAGGCGCCGAGTAAAACGGCCAGTGTGAGGAGTAACTTTCCGATCATGTGTGAACTCTACCATGCCCCGGTGGTTTTCACGCCGGACGCGGTTTAAGATCCCGAGCATCGATTGGATCCGCTGCGTCGTTCGCCGTCATGTCCCGTCCAGTGCTCGTGCTGCTCTGTCTGTCCGTGTTTCTGCTCGCCGCCTGTAGCGAGCCGGCGCGACCGACCGTGAATCTCCATCGGGCCGTCGCTATCGGCGACCTGGATCAGGTCAAGCGTCACGTCTACTGGGACACCGACGTCGATCAGCCGGACGCCCAGGGCGATTATCCGCTGCATGTGGCCGCGCGTCAGGGCAGCGTCAATATCACCCGCGTCCTGCTGGAGGCCGGGGCCGATCCGTCCGTGCGCGACGCGGCGGGCGCGACGCCCCTGCAAACGGCGCTGCTGACGGGCAAGACCCAGGTGGCCAAAGCCCTGATCGCGCATGGCGTACCGCTGGAGCCTCAGGCCCTGCTGCTGGAACTGGCGGACGCCGGGATCTCGGATCGCGACAGCTTCGAGCTGTTGTTGCGCCAGGGGGCCGGGCTGGACCGGATCGGTCCGGACGGCGACACGGCTCTGACGCTGGCGATCAGGCGCGGGCATCTGGAGACGGTCGCACGGCTCATCCTGCTGGGCGCCGATGTCAACCAGCCCGATGCCCAGGGCCGGGCGCCGCTGGATGTCGCCCTGGAGCACGCCGACGGACGACACGGCGACCGCACCCAAATCGTCGAGCGGCTGCAACGCCATGGTGCGCTTGCAACCAAAACACACTGAACACACGAGTATTGCCGCATGGCCGAAAAGATCGAAGACCTGACCGTCACCTATGTCGAGGACGGGATCGAAACCGTCAAGGAACTCGACAAGGTGGTTCTGTCGAAGGGAAGCTGGACCACCATTCTCTTCCGCTATCGCGAATGGGACCGCGCCAAGGAGGTCTATAGCCCGGATCGCTACACCATCCGGCGCTATCAGAAGCGCAACGGCGAATATCGCCAGCAGTCCAAGTTCAACATCTCCAGCCGTGCTCAGGCTCAGGGTCTGATCGCGGCGCTGCAAGGCTGGCTGGAGCTGCCGGAGGACTGATTGGCGGATCGTCCCAGCGTTTCGATCGCCACGCCATCGCTCACCATGTCTGTGTCCCACGACGACGGCGAGTCGCTGTTCATCTCCGATCTGCATCTGACGCCCGATCAGCCGGCGACGCTGGACTGTTTTCTGCGTTTTCTCGCCGGACGGGCGCGCGCGGCGCGGCGGCTCTATATCCTGGGCGATCTGTTCGATGCCTGGATCGGCGATGACGACGATGCGCCGCTGCACCGGGCGGTGCGGTCCGCGCTGCGCGAGCTGACGGCGGCGGGCACCGAGTGCGCCATCCTGCACGGCAATCGCGACTTCCTCATCGGACGCGCCTTTCTGCGCGAGACCGGCTGCCGGTTGCGGCCCGATCCGTGCCTGATCCGGATCGATGGCGAGCCGACCCTGTTGATGCACGGCGACCGGCTCTGCACCGACGATCTGGCCTATCAGCGTTTTCGACGCCGGGTGCGCCATCCGCTGGTCAAGCGGCTCTTTCTCTGGAAATCGCTCGCCAGCCGTCGCGCCATCGCCGCCGATTACCGTCGCCGCAGTGCCGAGGCCAATTCAGCCAAGACGGCGACCATCATGGATGTCAACCAGCAGGCTGTCATCGACACGCTCCGGCGTCATGGTGCAACGCGGTTGATCCATGGTCACACGCATCGCCCGGCCGATCATGTGCACGAGGTCGATGGGCGAGCGGCGCAGCGTCTGGTGCTGGCCGAATGGCGCGACGGCGTGGGCGAGGCGCTGAGTCATTCGGCGTCGGGCTGGAGGCGTTTGGCCATCGAGTAATTGGCTCGTTCCCTGTTGAATCCCGTTCATTCGTCTCTTTATCGAGGAACCTCCCATGTCATCATCGGCGCCGTCCTTCTTTCGGCGGGTCTCCATCGCCTTTGGCAGTCTGCGTCGTGCGCTGAAAGATCCCGAGTTCGCGCGCGCGGTTTCGGCGCTCGCCACGGCGACACCCGTGCATCCGGCGGTACGTCCGGCCGCGCCCGCCACCGTGCCGCTCGGTGAAGCCGCTCCTGATTCGGCCCTGCTGCTGCTCGGTCTGCTGCAAAAGGAGGGGCGTCTGGTCGACTTCCTGCAAGAGGAGATCCAGGGCTATTCGGACGAAGAGATCGGGCGCGGAGCGCGCGTGGTGCATCAGGGCTGTCGCAAGGTGCTCCGGGACTATCTGAGCCTCGCCCCGGTGCGCGACGAGCCGGAGGGCAGTCGCGTGACCCTGGCGCCTGGATTCGACGCCGCCGCCATCCGTCCGACCGGCAATCTGGTCGGCGATCCGCCCTTCAGCGGTACGCTCGCCCATCGCGGCTGGCGCGTGACCGAGACCCGTCTGCCCAAGCTCACCAGCGGTCATGATCCGCGCATCATTGCGGCGGCGGAGGTGGAGCTGTGAGCGGTTCGCGTTACGCCATCGGCATCGATCTTGGCACCACCCATTGCGCCCTGTCCTGGGTCGACTCCGAGCGCAGTGAGGGCGAGCGTATCGTCCAGGACAGGCTGCCGGTTCCGCAGTTGGTCTCGCCCGGCGCGGTCGAGTCGCGTCCGCTGCTGCCGTCCTTTCTCTATCTGCCGCACGCCGATGAGTTCCGCGCCAATGATCTGGGCCTGCCCTGGCAGTCCGACCCGACCCGGATCGTCGGCGAGCTGGCGCGCAACCAGGGCGTGATGACCCCGATCCGGCTGGTCTCCAGCGCCAAGAGTTGGCTCTGTCATCCCGACATCGACCGTCAGGCGCCGATCCTGCCGCCGGGCGTGCCCGACGAGATCCCGCAGATCTCGCCCTTCGACGCGACCATTCACTATCTGGCCCATCTGCGCAATGCCTGGAATGGCGCGCATCCCTATGAACCGCTCGACCGGCTCGAAGTCACGGTCACGGTGCCGGCCTCCTTCGACCCGGCGGCGCGCGAGCTGACCGCCGAAGCGGCCAAGGCGATCGGCATCAAGCATCTGGTGCTGCTGGAGGAGCCGCAGGCCGCGCTCTATAGCTGGGTCAACGACAGCCAGGGCGAATGGCGTCGACAGGTCCAGGTCGGCGACATCATCCTGGTGGTCGACGTCGGCGGCGGGACCACGGATCTGTCGCTGATCGCGGTGACTGAACATGAGGGCGCGCTCGAACTCAACCGGGTCGCGGTCGGCGAGCACATCCTGCTCGGCGGCGACAACATGGATCTGGCGTTGGCCTATGTGCTGCGTCACAAGCTCGCTGCCGGCGGTGTCGAACTCGATCGCTGGCAGTTGCAGGCGCTCACCCATGCCTGCCGTCAGGCCAAGGAAACGCTGCTGGCCGATGCCGGGCTGGAGCGCGTGCCCGTGGTGGTGCCGAGCCGTGGGTCGAAGCTGATCGGCGGCAGCATCCGCACCGAGCTGACGCGCGACGAGGTTCGCACCAGTCTGATCGAGGGTTTCTTCCCGGCGGTCGAGTCGGGTAGCCGTCCGACGACCCGCTCGCGCGGCGCGCTGACCAAGGTCGGTCTGCCCTATGCTCAGGATCCGGCCATCACCCGCCATCTGGCCGCCTTCCTCGGGCGTCAGGCGGGCGCGACCCAGGATCTGGCCGGCTTCGTCGATCAGCCCAAGGAGGCGAGTTTTCTGCGCCCGACGGCGGTGCTGTTCAACGGCGGCGTCTTCAAAGCCGAGCTGTTGCAGGAACGGGTGATGGACGTGCTCAACGGCTGGCTCGCCGCCGAGGACGCGCCGCCCGCACGCCGGCTGGAAGCGCGCGATCTGGATCTGGCCGTGGCTCGGGGCGCGGCCTTCTATGCCCATGCGCGTCGGCATGGCGGGGTGCGCATCCGGGGCGGCACCTCGCACACCTACTATGTCGGGGTCGAGAGCGCCATGCCCGCCGTCCCTGGGATGGAGCCGGAGATCCAGGCGCTGTGTCTGGTGCCCTTTGGTCTGGAGGAAGGTTCGGAGCCGGTCGCGCCGCCGCAGGAATTCGGTCTGGTGGTCGGCGAGCCGGTGCGCTTTCGCTTCTTCGGCTCCAGCGTGCGCCGTGAGGATCAGGTCGGCGACCTGCTCGAAGACTGGCACGAGGACGAACTGGCCGAGCTCGACGAGATCCAGACCACGCTCAACGCCGAGGACCGCAAGAAGGGCGAGGTGGTCGCGGTGCGGCTCCAGGCGGCCGTGACCGAGGTCGGCACCCTGGAACTGACCGCCATCCCCATCGATGGCGGCGACGAGCGCTGGAACGTGGCCTTCAATACGCGCGGTCAGCGGGCCTGACGCACGGTGTGGCGGATCAGTCCATGGGTCTCCGGGCCTGTGGACCCGCGATCCTTCGTCCCGACAATCCCGCGATTCCGGACGGCCCTTCATGGCAGAATGGGCCGATCCACATTCGTGTCACTCCATGACCGACCAAGCCGTAGGAATCGAGCGCATGGCCAAGAAGACCACTGGCACCCCACAGTCGCAGACCACGAGCACCACCAGGACCAGAGCGCCGGATAAGAAGACGCCCGAGCGCGCGCCCACGCCTGAAACCACGCCAACCGATCCGGCCATCGGCACCGTCCAGCCGGAATCCGCCGCCGTTCGGATCGGTGCGACCACGACTTCGGTCATCAAGAAGACGGCGACCCGCAAGACATCCAAGGTGTCCGACTCCAAGACGCCGCCCGTGCGCGCCGGGGCGGCCGAGCGGGCGTCTGAGGTGAAGGCTCCGGTACCCGTGGAGACCCTGGACGAGCCGCCCCCCATGCACACGGAGACGGCGGCGGAAACCGAGGCCGTATCGGCAACCATCGCGCCCGAGACGGAAACGCCCGTCGTCAATGCCACGGACGATCCGCCAGTCGGTTCAGAGACCGAGACCGAGGCCGAGCACATCACCAAACCCGAGCCGCGCCCCTTCTCGGAACTCGGTCATGCGCCCACGCACGCACTCATGCCGGCGTTCGGCTCGACGCCCGAGCCCGAATCGCCCACCGGGCACGAGGAGCCTTGGCACGCCCCCGAGCCGCAGTGGGAGCCGGCCGCGCCACCCGTCTGGCGCCCGAGTCTGTTCATCGTCCACATCACCCCCGAGCTGGCCACCGTGGCCAAGGTCGGCGGACTGGCGGACGTGGTCTTCGGGCTGACCCGCGAGCTGGCCATTCGCGGCAACCATGTCGAGATCATCCTGCCCAAGTACGCCTCGCTGCGCTACGACCAGATCTTCGAGTTGCATGAGGTCTACAAGGATCTGTGGGTGCCCTGGTACGAAGGGGCCATCCACTGCACCGTCTTCTTCGGCTTCGTGCACGGGCGCAAGTGCTTCTTCATCGAGCCGCATTCGGCGGACGATTTTTTCAATCGTCACAGCATCTACGGCTTCCGCGACGATGTGATGCGCTACGCGTTCTTCTCGCGCGCGGCCATCGAGTTCCTGTGGAAGGCGGGCAAGCATCCCGACATCATCCACTGTCACGACTGGCAGACGGCGCTGGTACCCGTGCACCTGTTCGAGCAGTATCAGGCGCTCGGCATGACCCATCCGCGCGTCTGCACCACCATCCACAACTTCGCCCACCAGGGCATCACCGGACCCGAGCTGCTGCGCGCCACCGGCCTGCACCGTCCCGAGCACTTCTTCTCGCACACCCGGCTCGGCGATCCTCGCTATCCTAATGCGCTCAATCTGCTCAAGGGCGGTATCGTCTATTCCAACTTCGTCACCACCGTCTCGCCGCGCTATGCCTTCGAGACCAAGGATCAGGGCCAGGGATTCGGTCTGGAGCCGGTGCTGCACACCCATCACATCAAGTACGGCGGCGTGGTCAACGGCATCGACTACGACGTCTGGAACCCCGAGGTCGACCGGCACATCCCGGTCCGCTACGGCATCGACAGCCTGGAGCGCAAGTACGACAACAAGCGCGCCCTGCGTCAGCGTCTGATGCTGGCCGACAACGAGAAGGCGATCGTCGCCTTCATCGGCCGGCTCGATCCGCAGAAGGGGCTGGAACTGGTACGTCACGCCATCTTCAACACCCTGGAGCGCGGCGCCCAGTTCGTGCTGCTCGGCTCCAGCCCCGACGATCGGATCAACGCCGATTTCTGGGGGCTCAAGCGCATGCTCAACGACAGTCCCGACTGCCATCTGGAGATCGGCTTCGATGAGGATCTGTCGCACCTGATCTATGCCGGGGCCGACATGATGCTGGTGCCGAGCCGCTTCGAGCCCTGCGGGCTGACCCAGCTCATCTCGCTGCGCTACGGCACCATCCCGGTGGTGCGCGCCGTCGGCGGACTGGCCGACACCGTGTTCGACAAGGATCACTCCAACCGTCCGCTGCACGAGCGCAACGGCTATGTCTTCAACGACTACGACCATCG